>JAKZUU010000091.1:0-14123 GCA_047516405.1 Candidatus Nitrosopumilus sp.
CGACTGTAAAAGCTACGGCGCTAACAAAGACGGGCACATCTTTTTCCGGACAAGCAACATGAAAGATTCCAGCACCATATTGATCGTCATCTTTGTCTTGGCCTTGCCAGCATCGGCTCCTTGGAGCAGATGCGATGCCAGGATCCATACGTTGAACAAAATGATTGGCGCAAATAACAGCAGCACGCGTACGGACTCTTCCCTGCTGGTGGTTCTGGGTATTATGGATTCTATACACCTGTACCCTGTCTCTATTGACCACCTGGCCCGATACTGCTCTACAAACGCCTCAGCTCCTGTCATCTCGCCACGCTTGAACCCGCATACAACATCAACTGGAATGCTGGTGGCAAATGCGTGGATTATTTTTCTTCCCTTTTTGTCATCCCTCTCCAATATGATCAGCGTAAACTCCTCCCGTCTCTTGCCTGCACCGCTGGAAGTCAGGACATGCTGCGAGACCGCGTCTCTTTTGCCTGTCTTGAACTCGTCTATGGCCTTTTTGACGCCTTTTGTCTGCGTTGCAGGCATCAGAAACTGTATGTTTTTGGATTTGAGTACATCGATCACACCCGTAGAAAAAAACTCCCTGTCGACGGTCAGCACTCCGATCCTGATGCCTTTCTCTGTGCACCCATCAACGAGCTTTGAGACCGTGTCTGGGAGAGTCCTCCCTTCTGACCAGTACGGCCCCCAGCAATGCCCTAGAGCCTTCCACGGTGCAGTTGATGGTGGCAAGACAGTTAAAGTGGTATGTTCCGTTCCTAGACTTTGAGGTGATAATGTTGAGCATGTTGTATGTCTTGTCGTATCTTGGAATGGTGTGCTTGTCAATTGCCACATCCACAGGCATCCCGAGCATGCCGTGCCTTTTCATCATCATTACCGTGCGGTCAGCCATCCCAAGGCAGCGAGTCAGCATATAGTCGTACCGGACCTACTTTATCACATCGGGCATCCACTTGCCGCACGGAGTGCGCTTACACCGGCTCTTTGTATCCTTTATGAACCTGGAGTTGTACGCAGTCTCTGCATACTGGCGGTACCTGCACATGTCAAAGAGTCTGGCCAAAAAGTCACCGTACCCGTACAGAGAGTTGTGCTTGTCGTAGAATTGAAGATTTAGATTTGACAAAAATAATGAACTCATAATGTTAAATACCCTTTCTGTGTAAATTTGTTGGAGTCTGTGATTGTTTTGCATGTGGTTATGAGAAACTCACATTCTCCGCTTTTAACCTCCAATATCTAAAAAAATATTGTTTTTGATGTGTTTTTGTTAGTGGGATTCAAGAAAAAGTACAATTTCATCTACTGTGATACTGCAAGCAAAGTTCAGGACAACCCCCATGCCAATTGACAAGGCAACACCAGTTCTATGATGATGATGTCTTTGCAGGAATGAGGTTTTAAGACGTGCAAAAACACTTTGGTTAAAATGGCGACTGATGTTCTCGCCAAAGAAACGTGTGGATGTATCGTGAGCGTGTCTTGCCTAGCACTTGATCGCTTCTTCCAATCTTACGATGTCGCCTACCAGAGTTATGTTTTTTCTGCCTAGTAGATTTTCGTCTAGATCACTGTACGCGTCTGCATCATCTGTTGCTATGATTATGTGATGACTGCATAATTTACTATATGTACATATCGCGTTAGCCAGTTCTAAATATCTTTGATCATCTCTGTCCTTGAACACACGGCGGGTAATTTTGACCGTTTGTAGTTTCATAATCGTGAGATCGATCTTGCGTATACTATGCACAGGGCCCCTGCGGCCCGAAGGTCTCCTAAAGAAATTGTCTATGACCGCCTTGGGATTACCTGGTCTGCAGCCACGTATACCTGCAGTATAGTCTTTCAACACATCTGTGCTTACTGCGAGCACGATTCTTTTCCCCTTTGACTTACACTCCATGGCCTCGACTGTTTGTTCTAACCAGCACATGACAGCTCGGTTCAGGGTCTGTTCTTGAATCTCCAATATGTCTCTCAGTATGTTTGCATCCAAAATTAGGATCAGATTATTCCTGCACAACATCTCACTTGGAGAACTCCTCTATCAACGAATCCATGGCTTTTTCAAAGAGCGGCTGTTCGGCGGTTCCATCCCTGTGAACGTGTATCTTCCGAATGACCGTAAGTTCCTTTTCAGTCCTGTCAAAGTAGTACAGGCCCAGTTCTGCAGGTTTTATGACTTGGCGGCTTACCATGGACAGTATTTTATTTACCACATTCTCGCTGTGGGTTGTCATGACCAGGTTGATCTTGCGTGTCTTCGATGTCGTCCAGAGCAGATCCATGAGTTTGAACTGCTGATTTGGCTCCAAATGAGCCTCCGGTTCTTCTACTATCAATCTGCCCCCGTTCCTTACGTGGTGGAGGCCCAAAAGTATGGGCAATGCCGAGATCACTCCGGATCCGGCATCCTGCAGATTTACAGAAGCGCCATACGAATCCTGAAACACCAACGTCTGTAGGGTGCGGTTTCCTAGATATATCTGACCGTCAAACAGTATCTGGAACATATCGAGGATGTCCTGGGTCACGCCCTTGATAAGGGCATCCAAGAATATGTCGTAAAACTCATCCATAATAACTGGGAGTGTTCCGATAGATTCCAGAAATTTCCGCTTCTCCACGGATCTGCGGTCTTCCTCGTCAACCTTCAGGGCGGAGAGTGCGCTATACAAAAGATGGCTTCGCATCTGCGTGATGTTGTGAAAGGTTTCTATCGTTCCTGTTCTGGATGCAGGTATGTAAATGCTCTTTCCAGTAGGCAGGAAGGTACGGGAATTCTTGTACGCGTAAAAGGCGCCGCTGATATCTCCTTCTGGAGGAAATCTGACTTTGATTGTCTTTTCTCTGCTCTTCATGGTTATGGCACACACCTTCTTGCCGTACGTTACGGCACGACGAGTGGTAAGCCCGCTGTGATACAACATATGCCATGTCGACATTTTTTCTGGTGAGGCCCCTATATGCTTGAGTAATTTTAAATCGCCGACTTTATGTCTGGTGTCTCCAAACAGGGATGCGGAATGAACAAGCTTTGAGACCATTGACTTGCCCGAGTTGTTGGATCCGAAGAATACAATTATCTTCTCGCCACCGATCGTTCCTGATTTTACCGGGCCAAAGTTGGAGACATCTAGACTGCTAAATTTCATCTTATTGACTTAAAGTATCGATATATTTAAGAGATTGTTGAAGAACGGCGTTGTCCAAACCCTGGTTTTTCAGGCCTATTTGAGATATCTCTGTGTGTGTTTTGTTGTTTTTGATTTACCCTGTCTGACAAAATTTCTCTGTGACCGGATTGGATGTGGCACACCTTGTGCCAAGACTACAGATTGTGCAACAACACACGCCGGCCACATGACGCACATAGGGTTCGGACTAAAGATTCGAACAAATTGGACTATAGTTCAGAACCTACACAGACAAAGCATCGTTAATTGCGTCAAATGCGCCTGGTACGGTATGTACTTTGGCAGTGATATTTTTGACGTTGAATTTTTTTAACTCGTCTGAAGTAAACGGGCCAATGGCAACTATCAGCAATTTTTCGAGTTTTTCCAACAGTGTACCGTCATTCTCAGAGTAGTCTTTTGAGAGTATCTCAAAGAACCCTCTAACTGATGATGCACTTGTAAATACAATGCCGTCAATTTTGTTCTCAGAGAACAGCGCCCGAAATTCATTCCACAAGGCCGTATCCTGAAATGCACATACGTCGTACAGATGAATCTCCAAGACATCGATGCCGATTTTTTCCAACAGTTCTTTGAGAAACGGGGTTGATGCGCCGCTTCTTGGTATGATCGCTTTCTTTCCAACTGCGTTAATTCTTGTAAATACCTCTCCAATACCCACAGATGAAAAGGTTGTTGGCTGATGATTGACCTTGATTCCCTCAGACTCAATGGATATGGTTGTTTTAGGCCCGACAGAGACCACTGTTGTGTTCGCTACTGCCAGCTGCAACTGTTCGAGCTTGCCGACTTTTCTTGCAGTATCAAATAATAGTTTTACAGCCTTTGAGCTCATAAAGACAGAGTAATCAGGATTATTCTGTGCAAGGGATTTCAGAAACTCATCGACAATTTTTTGGCCCTTGCTTACTAGCTGGATTGTAGGTAAGGCAATAGGAATCCCGTTGTTTTTTTTGACAAGTGAGATGAACTCTTGTGCATCATCAGGTGCGCGGGTAATGGCAATAACTTTTCCGTCAAGCATATGGTTACCTCCGCCACCCAATAACATCTGACAGATCAACTACACTACCAATAATAATATTTGTCGGAGGAGTAATGTTGTTTTCTTTGACCATTTTTGCAATGTTGGTAACAGTTCCTTTGATCATCTTCTGTTTTGGCGTGGTTCCGTTTTGAATTACGGCTACAGGTGTATCTTTTGGCATGCCGCCTGATATCAGCTGCTTACAAATTATATCAATTCGTGAGAGACCCATCATGATGACAATTGTGTCTACTGCCTTTGCAAGGTTTTTCCACTTGACTATCTCTTTGCCCTTTGTGGGATCCTCATGGCCGGTAACAAAGACTACTGATGAGGCGTGCTTTCTATGGGTGAGAGGAATTCCTGCATATGTTGCAGAGCCGATGCCGGAGGTAATCCCGGGAACAATTTCGTATGGGATGCCGTTTTCTTGAAGAAACTCTGCCTCCTCGCCGCCGCGTCCGAATATCATTGGATCGCCTCCCTTTAGCCTGACCAGATTTTTTTTAGATTTTGCGTGCTGAACCATCATATTGTTGGTGATGTTTTGATGGGTCGTGTCATCACCGACTGCCCTCCCTACATAGATTTTTTCTGCATGTTTTGGAATCATCGCCAGTATTTTCTTGCTTACAAGCCTGTCATACAAAACAACGTCTGCTTTTTCCAACAACTCAACTGCCCGCAGCGTAATTAACTTGCTGTCACCAGGTCCTGCGCCAACAAGATATACTTTGCCAGTCCTCTTCATGCTCTGTTCCACTGCTCCAATCTCGCTCTCCAATTTAATGCAAGTGCATTTACACCTTTTGTACGTAACTGTTCCCCTACGCGTCTGCCAAGAGACATGGGATCACTTTTAGGTCCGCTCTTCTTTACAGACACGGATTCTTTGCCATCAACTGAGAATGCAGATACCATTAATGTCATTGTTGAACCATCAGACCACGCATATGCACCCAGTGGGAACCTGCACCCGGAATCAACGTATTTGGACAAGGACCGTTCTGCCTGAATCTCCAAGCGGGAGTCAGTGTCTTCAATTTTTTTAAGCATGGATATGGTTTTGGAATCGTCTGCCCTTGCAACTATTGCGATTGCACCCTGTCCTGGCGAGGGTACAAAGTCATCTACAGATAAAGAAGAGTAGTTTACATCAACGCCCAGTCTGGAGATTCCCGCCTGGGCAAGGACTATGCCGTCGTAATCGCCTCCTGCTCCTCCTTCTCCTCCTTCTCCGGCAGACAATTTTCTTATTCTGGTCTCAATGTTTCCACGAATAGGCTTGACTGTAATGTCAGGTCTTTTTCGTATAATCTGAACGGCACGACGCAGGGAACTTGTTCCAATTACTGATCCCTTTGGAATCTCAGACAGCGATAATCCGGTATTAGATATCAGCACATCGTTGACTTTTTTGCGTTTTGGAATGGATGCCAGGACAAGATTTTCATCTAGATCAGATGGGACATCCTTGAGACTGTGCACTGCAAAGTCCACCTTTTTTTGTGCAACTGCCCTGTCGATCTCTTTTTCAAATATTCCTTTTGCATCAATAGTGAACAGTGCCCGGGTGTCAGTATCACCCTTTGTAGTTATTGGCTTGATCTCATACTGGGAATCAGGATGTACAGTTTGCAGTTCGGCGATTACCTGGTTTGTCTGTGAGACAGACAGCATGCTCCCTCGTGCGCCAACTATATACTTCAATTCTTCACCGATTTTAGCGCTGATTCATACGCATAAAGGACCTCGTTCATGTCAGTTTTGGTGTGGGCATCGGAGAGAAAAGATACCTCAAACTGTGACGGGGCAATAAACACCCCCCTGTCCAGCAGAACCCTGAACATTTTTTGGAATTTTGCAGCATCGGCACTCTTTGATGTATGATAATTAGTGACAGGGTTCTCGGTAAAAAATATCTGAAACATTGATGAGAGGTAGTTGATCCGGTGCGGAATGCGCATGTCAGTTGCCACATCATCCAAGGCAGTACAGAGTGACTCGTTGATCTTTTCAAGTTTTTTGTACAGCCTGTTTTTGATTCTGTTAATGGTTTTAATTGAACTGATGGCAGCTGCAACAGATACCGGATTGCCTGCAAATGTGCTTGCCTGGTACACGCCTCCGTTTGGGGCAAGCAAGTCCATGATCTCGCCTTTTCCACCCACGGCAGATATTGGAAATCCATTGCCAAGGGCTTTGCCAAGTGTTGTAATGTCAGGTTTAATGTTATAGTATTGTTGAGCTCCACCCGGGGCCATTCTGAAACCTGTAACGACTTCATCGAAGATCAACAGGATGTCGTTCTCTTTTGTGATTTTTCTCAGACTGGAGTGAAAGCCGGGCTCGGGCGCAATAAGGCCCATGTTGGCCAAAACAGGCTCTACGATTACTGCTGCAATGTCCTTGTTCTCTTGGATCGTGTTTTGCAGGTCCTCAATACTGTTGTACTGGACAACAAGCGTGTTTTTTGATACTTCTCGTGGTATGCCTTCTGATACCGAGATGCCGCTGTGCGCAGAACCTGATCCGGCCTTTACCAAGACTGAATCGTGTGCGCCGTGATAGCAGCCTTCAAATTTTATTATCTTTTTCTTCTTTGTAAACCCACGTGCCAGTCTTATTGCAGTCATGGTAGCCTCGCCCCCGGTGTTTGTCAGCCTTACCTTGTCAATTGACGGGAAATTTCCAGTGATTAGTTTTGATAGTTCGATCTCTGATTCTGTAGGTGTACAGTACAGGGTTCCCTTCAGCAGCTGACTGATTACAGATGAGACTACCTCTTCACGTCCATGGCCCAACAGCAGTGCGCCGTAACCGTTGCAGAGATCAATGTACCGGGTATCGTCTTCGTCCCAGATGTGCGCACCACCCGCTTTTTTTGCAAAAAACGGATAGGGTTCAAAATATCGGACAGGACTGTTGACCCCTGAAGGAATTATCTTTTTTGCAGCATCAAATAATTTTTTGGATCTGTTCAACATTTAACCATGGAAACGTGATTATTAGTAATTTGTGGCCCTTTGTGCCTGAAACTTTTTTTTAAACAAAAACGCGACAATGACTGTTCCGACATATGGCGCAGTCCAGTATATCCAGAGATGCTCAAATGCCCCTGACAGCAAGGCAGGTGCCAGTGCACGTGCAGGATTCATCGATGCGCCGGATATAAAAGCCAGAAACAGTATATCCAGTCCGACTATTCCTCCGATTGCAACACCGCTCAATCCCCGCAAACCCCTTGTGTACACGACATAAAAGATTACGCCCATGAGCATGGCAGAGGCAAAAACCTCTACGGGGAAGATCAAAAATATAGAGTGATCCAGGTTTGGCGCATTGGCTCCAAGGTCTGCCTCCACTCCAATGAATGACATGACAAAAAGAGAGCCCAAGAGCGCGCCGATGATCTCGGCTAGAAGATAATACAGGACTTGAATTTTGGTTATGTGCCCTGTGATGTAGTATCCTAGGGTTACTGCAGGGTTAAAGTGTGCAAGGGATATTTTTCCAAAGGCGTACACGCCAATCAGCAGTGCGATGAACGGCGCAAGGGCTGCAAACGGAATTCCCAACCTGCCATCAAACACATGGGCATCGTATACTATTGAGCCTGTTGCAAAGACGACAAGCAGGAATGTCCCTGTCAGCTCGACTGTAAAAATTTGCAGGTTAGAGTATTTCATCAGTTTCCTCTAGGGATTCAACCAAGTCAGTCACATTTTCTCTTATCTGATCACGGATTTTTCTTACATCTTCAAGCGAACTGTTCTTTGGATCAGGTATGTTCCAATTAATGATGGAGGCATCTTTTGCAAGGAGTGCAGGACACTCCTCTTTGTCGATGCAGCCCGTGTTGACGATTTTAGAGGAACTTGCAAGGATGTCATTTGAGAGTAGTTTGGGTTCCTGCCGAGCCATGTCAATTCCAATTTCCTGCATTACATTGACGGCTTTGCCGTTCAGTGCAGACGAGGGGACTGTTCCTGCACTTTTTGCATGAAACCACTTTGGGGCAAGTTCTCTGAAAAACGCCTCGGCCATCTGGCTTCGGCCTGCATTCTCCACGCATACAAACAAGACATTGACAGGTATTTTATATCGACGTGATGTAACCACAATAATAATTTTAGTCACAGCTATTTGAGCAGATGCTATATAGAATAACGAGTATAAAGTGAGCATTTAGTTTTTCAAGCTTGGGGCAAGATACGGATCAAAGTGATTGTTTTCAGTGTTTTTCTCCGATGACATATGACAGCATTTGAGATGTGTGGCAGTTGCAGTCTGGATGTTTTTTAAAAGATAGGAAAGACCGTTAGATGACAGCAGTAGATGCAGTAGAGGTAATGGTGGCTGCGACAATAATAATAATAATAATAATAACAGCACGGGTAAAACATCAATCAGAGACACACCGAGTACTAACACCTGAAAAACATTATTTTCGTGTACAACATCACAAAATATAGTTTAGAGTCAGTCAGATGATCTCCATCCGGGCTCCAAGACGGTTCATATCTTCGATAAAATCAGGATATGACACCGCCACTGATTCCGGGTCAGTTACGACAGTATCACCCACATACATCCCTGCAATGCAAAATGCCATAAACAGCCTGTGATCCCCCCTGGCATCAAGGGAGGCGCCCCTTATGTCATCAGTGGAATTAATGAGGGTCAGCCCGTCATCGTTCTCCTGAATCTCCAGCCCCAGCTTTGCAAGCTCTTGCGCTATTGCAGCGATTCTGTCTGTCTCTTTTATTCGTGCATGTTTTACATTGAATATCTGAATTGGCTCACATGCATTCAGTGCCAGTATTGCCAGAGGCGGAAGAAGGTCAGGGGAGTTGTTGAGATCAAACTTTCCGCCATTCAATCTTGCAGGTGCCTGTACTTTGATCCAGTCGTCTTGTATAGTCACCGTTGCGCCAAGCTCCTCCAATATGTCAAGAAAGACCTCGTCTCCCTGCGGCAGATGGCCGATATCGCCCTTTATTGTAATGTCTTTGCCGACAAGTACGGTGGCTGCAAGCAACAAAGCGAGGCTGGATGAGTCAATTGGTACGTTGAATGTGGTCTCCTTGTACATTTGAGGCAGGATGTTGTATCTCTTGTATGGAATCAGCGTGTCAACTGCCACCTTGAACATCCTCATTGTGGCAATTGTGGCATCAAGATACGGCTTTGAGACCAGATTTCCGTTTATGGTAATGTTTATTCCGCGCTCAGTCAATGGCGCACAAATGAACAGCGCCGAGATGAACTGGCTGGAGACATTCCCCGGAATCTCGACTTTTCCTCCTGCAATCCTTCCCTTGATTGTAATCGGAGGTTTGCCGTCATCGTTAATTGAGCTGCACTTTGCACCCATCCCAGATAATGCATCAAGCAGCGGACGCATGGGTCTTTTTTGGAGACTAGAGTCCCCAGTCAAGGTAACCTCAGTTGAGAACAAGCTTGCAATCCCTGAGGCAATTCTAATCGTAGTTCCAGAGTTCTCTGTGTCGATTTCAGGTATGTCACATGCCATGTCAGTCTTTATAGGAGCAATAATTTTCAGCGTCGAGCCGCTGACCTTGATCTCTGCGCCGAATTTTTTGCACGTGTTGATTGTCGCCAGCGTGTCTGCTGAGAGCAGCACGTTTTCCACCGTACTGCGTCCGTTTGCAAGCGATGCGATAAATATTGCTCTATGGGTATAACTCTTGTTTGGAGGGCATGTTACAACACCTGAGATTGCAGATTTTGTAATTTTACACTTCATGGACTTGGGCCTTTGTATTGTTAACTTTTGAGACAATTATTCCTCCTGGCAATGCTGAGAATACTTTTTTAATGTCAGAGACGTTCTCTTTTTTAGCTACGGCGGCAATTGACGGCCCATTCCCGGAGATCGATGCCCCTAGCGCCCCCTTTTGGATTAGATCTGCGATGATTTTAGGATCTGAGTTCAGGATGGTGGCAGTTGCCAATCCGTTGATGGTCATGGCATCCCAGTAATTTTTATCCTTTGCCAGCTGCCATGCAGTCTCAAAGACTGAGGAGAGAATCTTGAGTTTTTTAAGATTCCCCCGCTTTCTGCTCTTTGGGACAAATATGATGACTGTCAAGTCCGGCGATATTTTTTCAAACTGAACCCTCTTGTTTTTTGCGTTGTCAGTAACGTTGAATCCCCCATAATAACAGGAACACACATCATCGTATGCACCGGTTATGCTGACTTTGGACTCTATTGATGCTGCGACACCTGCCAGTAGCACTTGCCTGTCAGTAAGATGAGGTTTGAATATCTTAGAGCATGCCAGTGCAACAGCAGATGATATTGCACTGGAGCTCTTCAGGCCGTATCCTGTCGGGATTTCAGAGTCAAGTGTGACTGCAATTCTGTTGTGTTCCAGGTCCCTCTTTGGTACAACCTTTTCAACTGTACTACTTATCAAGCGGGAACTGTGACTTCTGTCGTTTGACTGGATTGATATTCCGCCGCCGCCGCCACTACCCGGAATGCTCTGAACCGTTGCAGTGACCTTTAAGCCTATTCCAAGTGTCGCGCCCTTGTGGTTTGCAATTGCGTTGACTATTGATACTGCCCCATGGATGGTAGCTGTTGCTTTTGCCATCAAAATCCTCCCAACAGTGCTCGTTTCATGGCGTTATATGGTGCTTTCACACCCTCCATGTCTGCATGCCATATATCAAAGGCTCTGACTGCCTGGCCCAGCAGCATCTCATATCCATAAATTACAGTTGCGCCCTTTTGCTTTGCTCTTTTGATAAAATCCGTATTAATTGGCATGTAAACGATATCATAGACTGTTGTTCCTGCAGTAAGGCCTCGCATGGATATGACGCTTGGTTCATCTTTTAGGCCCACTGATGTGGCATTAATAATTACATCATAATTACCTACATCACTATCTGCAATCTCAGGGATTGTTATCGGACTGGCATCAAGGTTGACTGCCTTGGCAAATGTTGCCAGATTCACGGCATTTTGCAGTGTCCGGTTTGCAATGGTGACACTCTTTGCTTGTTCTTGTGCCAGTCCTGCAACTATGGCCCTTGCAGCCCCGCCTGCCCCTAAAAGAAGCACAGCGGTATCTGCGAGAACAGAATCTTTCTTCTTTTTGAGCGGTTCGAGGAACCCATCCATGTCAGTGTTGTACCCTTTTAGTACGCCGTCCTGATTTGTGACAGTATTTACTGCACCTACCAGGCTGCATGTTTGATCTGTCTTGTCAAGATACCTCATCATCTCCACCTTATGGGGAATGGTAACGTTGAATCCGTCAATTTTTATCTTTTTTAGGCCCTGTATTCCCTGCATCAACTCCCCCTTTGGAATTCTATACCCAATGTACGATGAGTCAAGGCCGAGCTCCCTGAATGCGGCGCTATGGATATGTGGCGACATTGAATGATCGATGGGATCTCCAATTACTGCAAATGATCGACTCATCTTATTTTCAAAGTCTGACCGAGGATTTAAACTCTCAATTTGCGTTGCCTTTTAGATTTATTATTCTCTTAATCTCTCCGACGCTGAATTGGCCCGGGGCCACTGCCTTGCCCAAGGAGACATACGTGTATGGACTGCCCAGATACAGGCACAGGATTCTTGAGATTCGCCCAAGATCGCCCATTGCAAAGGATATCAGCGTATTTTTTCCTTTTTTGGCGTACAATTCCAGCATTCTGGTGGAATCGTCAATCTTTTTTGCAGTGGTGACAATTTTGAGATGGGACGAGAATCTGCTCATCTGTCTGAGTTTTTTGTCCAACTCTGAGGGACCTGGAGTTTTTTTGAAATCATGCCACGATACAAGCAGTGCAGTCCCGGTTGATTTTAGATATGTTACCAACGCCGCGTTGTTTTTTAGTGTATTGAACTCTACATCTAAAAGAAACGGATTGTACTCGGCAATTAATTTCAGAATTGCAATTCTTTGGGCCTCATCCCCACGAAATTTTCCCCCTTCCGTATCTGGTCGTAACGTACATACAACTTTTTTGAGATGTTTTTTGATGATTTCCAAAGCATCTGGAATCTGGTCAGTTTTTAGAAAATCAAACCTGACCTCTGCATAATCTGACTCTTCTAATGCAACTAGCAGCGTTTTTTTGATTTTTGCAGGCGTGTCCTCGGCAATTGATACACATGTCTTGTATTTTTTCATTTTTCCAGTATGTATTCGTTTGAGACTTCCATTCCAAAATGTCTGCCGGCGGCAGGCTTTGCATGCACCATTACGGTATCACCTTTCTTCAGATGCGTGACTGATACCAGCTTGCCGCTTGGCCGTATAAAACGAATCGTCTCGGCATCTTGCGCTATGATTCCCCCTATCTCATCTCCTGCCTTGGCCTTGATCATCAGCATGGGCCTGCGCTCAATCTTTGAGCGCCCCACTGTAGCCCTTCTTGCCTCGCCCTTTGAGTTAAAAATCAGTACCTCTGTTCCCGTCTCAACCTCTGAGAGATAGCTTGTTGTTCCGTCAGGGGACAGCGTATAGCAGTGGACGGCTCCTGCGTTTACTCGAAACGGTCTTGGCGATGTAAATGATGACCCGACTGACTCGTTGTGGACCAGAAACAGAAAGTTGGAACGGTTTCCGATCAGCATTCCCTCCCCCGAGCGAAGTATTGACGCCGTGTCCACACACACCCGCTCGCCGTCACCGACCGGTTTTATATCTATGATTTTGGCCGGCTGCATCTCAAAGCTCTTGCCTCCCAGATGCGCCATAGCCTCCCTTACCTTGTTGATTGATGATGCAGAAAATATTACACCGTCTACGCCTACATCCAGTATTGAAAACATCTTTCTTACCTCTTTTGGGGTGTTTGCTACTGCAAAAATTTTGGTGTTGATTTTGTGCAGCTTGGCAATGATGTTCTCAAGGGGAATTATCTTCCAGTCTTTTACCTCCACTATGACAAAATCCAGGCCCTTTTTAGCGGCACTCAAAATGTCCTCTATATCTGCGTTTGAGAGCACCTCGAATTTTCTGCCTGCCTTTTTGCCTTTTGGTTTTTTTGCACTCTTCTCTAAAAGGATGTAATCTGACGCACTTGATGCAGATAACGTTTGCATGTCTGTCTTTTGCCTGCCTAGCTTTTTTGGATCAAGATATATCAGATTGATTCCCTCTTTTTCCAACTGTGGAATGAACTTGGCTAGATATCTTTGAGATACTTGCGGGGATATGATCAGCTCTTTTGTGCCGCTAGTCAATTTTTCTCATCGCTTCCTGTGCTGTTGCTTTTCTGAATATTATATCAGCTAGTGCTGCCACCATTTTTTCAGGTGCTCTGTGTGCAAATATATTCCTGCCATATGTGACTCCCTTGGCCCCTGCAGTCATCGCATCCTCAGTCATCTGAAGAATGTCCAGATCCGTATTGGCTTTCGGTCCGCCTGCAATAACAATCGGGACAGGTGTACTTTTTACAATTTGTGCAAAAGAGTCAACATCTCCTGTGTACAGCGTCTTGACAATATCTGCACCGCACTCTGCACCGATTCTTGCAACATGTGCGACTATCTCAGGGTCGTGTGGATTTGGAACATTCTCGCCCCTCGGATACATCATTGCCAGGAGCGGCATCCCCCATCTGTGGCATTGGGCTGCAGTAAGTCCCAGCTGTTCCAGCATCTCAGGCTCTTCTCTGCCTCCAATGTTGATGTGCAGAGATACGCCATCTGCGCCCATTGCAACTGCTTCTTTTACTGTGCCAGTTAGCATCTTTCTATTTGGTGTTAGCGACAGTGATGTACTGCTAGAGAAATGAACCAAGACCCCGATATTGGAGGGTTTTGGCATAGCTTTGAGAATTCCTTTGTTAATTATTACACTTGTAAGACCGTGGTCTTGGCA
>JAKZUU010000092.1:0-3089 GCA_047516405.1 Candidatus Nitrosopumilus sp.
AACATCCGGTTCTATACAAGCCAAATCATTATGTGTATGATCAAGTCTGCGATGTCGCATGCATGACGGTTTGATTAAAAATCCAGACAGTTTTTTCAACTGCAGACAGCAATTGCTTGGAAAATTTGTCCGAATCTTTAGTCTGAATCTTTAATCTGAGCACCATATAGTCCTGCAAATTAGATCAAAATTTCAGATATTGGTGGTCTGCGCATAAGATCTATAGTGAAAACATATCCACGTCAAAACCTTGAATAAAATTCTCGCGTCAAGGTAGACATGTACGAAACATTCATTCTAGTCAAAAGAGCATTGGGATAGCACTCATGTGTGCCTGCCGTATCTTGTCATATTTGCCCAAGACGCCAAGACCATCAAAGATTTTATGCGATCCTGAAATCTTTACGTACAAGCACAAATTATGCCTCACGTTTTAAGACGATGAAAGATAAACGCATATGATGTGTCTTGATAGCATAGCGATGCAATCAAAACAATTGCTCAGAGTAATTAGAGAAAATGGAGCTGTTCTCAGAACATTGTAAATTTGCGCCAAACTACAAAATTTTCTCATGCATAAACAGTTACAAATACAAAGATAGATTGTATATAGGATTTTATAATAAACAATGCAGAACTGTTCAGATGATAGCAAATTCGATGATGATGATGGGATATGGTAACTGGAGTACGGCTAAATCTTATTTTATCATGCAGAGTAAAACTTGAAGAGAAAATACTGTCAAGGGATAACGTGTGTATTTTTTAGTGTAATAAATTTCAGATAGCAGTAAAAGAATTTAGGAATGACCATTTACCTTTCATGTATTGTTTTAGAAGCTAGTCAAAGACGAGAGTTGATCACGATAATTATCTACTAGACGTTTTAAAAATAATAAAGAAAAAAGTGTGCTGCTGCACATTTTATCTATGGAATTGATCTACTGTATAATTTGCCTTCCAAAGCCATCTTGTACATTTCTGCAACATATGGATTCTCACCTGGAGTTTCTGCACCTAGTTCTACAAGTCGAGCATATACTCTGACTACGTATGCTAATGCACCCATGAATGCTACTACCACACCCATGTTAAACATCCAATGATTTGGAACTGCAAAGATTTCTTCTACAAACCAAAAGTGCCACATCTCATTGATCCCAATTGTAAACATGGTTGCAAGGTAACCAAGAATGGTCATCTTTAAACCAGTGTTCATTGAATTGTTAGGACCTCTAAGAACTGGAACTTTTCTATCATAGATTGCTGCTGCACCCCATCCAAGTGGTAATGCTACAAAGTGGGAATAAAGCCACCAGTGTGCAGGTGTAAATGCGCTATCTCTGATAGAAGTTTGATGTAGAGAACCATCAACGAAGTTATCTACTTCGACTGATGCTGCAGTAGAACCCATAGCAATTACGATGAGCCAGATTTTTTTAAGTCTCTGAATCTCAACTTCCTTTGGGATTAATGCGGGCATCTGTGCCATAATAATACTTGTGTTAATTCTAAATATAAAGTAAGAGATCTTAAAATGGAGTATTTTTTCAAATATATAGCAATTTTTAAAAGAAATTCTGAATTTATTTTGTTTTATAAGATATAAAATGCAGTAATTTGGTTGATTTTTGCATGAAATCCATTGTATAACATCAATGATAAACAAATGTAGAAAATTTTTGCGGAATTATGAAGGTAAAACATATAACGATGTGTATAATTTCTTTAATAATAGGGATAACTATGGTCGAAAAAAGAATTTTCGTATTTGGACTTGCTGTAGTGCTTGCACTTGGAACTTTAGGTTTCAACTGGGTTGAGTACATACTTCCAGCTGCAGATGCACACGGTGTCCAAGCACAACTCCAGAGTCGTTTCATTAGAATTGAGGATGAAACCTTCAACAGACAATCCCTCCAGACAGGTGAAACCTTGACAGTTCAAGGAACACTAAACAGTCTAGTAGAGAGAGACCTCAGAGGATGGCTATCCATTTTCACAGAATCAACTAACGCAGGTAACAGATGGGAGATGTTGGCAAGAGATCCACCAGGTAATGTTTTTGACATTTCAGGAAACTCTGTCGTACAGTACTCACTGTCAGCCAAAGCACTTGAAGCAGGTGTATACCATGTACATACCCAACTCAATGTAGCACAAGTTGGTCCAGGATTAGGTCCAGGTCAAACAGTAGTCGTTGAAGGAGAACCAATTATCAAACCAATTCCATATACTAACATCGCATACCAATCAATTATTATCGGTGTTGGATATGTAATTACGTTTGCAACACGACCTTGGCAAGTAATTTAAACAACCCATCCTTTTCATTTTCTAGATTTTGGTTACGGTAACGTAAGCTTGACGGATCAAGTTTTATAATCTAATAATTAATAGCAACAATATAGGAACAACGAAAACACAACAATTTCCAACATAATGAAGTTAGTTACTTTTAAGATGAATTTCGTTAGAACGAAAGATTGATGTTCAAAGTTAGAGAGAAAGTAGAATACTTAATTTGTAGCTGATGATTATCTTCACCTTTACTTAACAGAATATCTTTTGTGCCATACCCTATATTTCCTTCAATGAATCCAATAATTTTTCTTTTCCGTATTTTAAAATGTATAGGCGCTTTGCAATAAAACATTCTAGATCCTGCAACACAGTATATTTTTGGAAAGATGCTGTAAATTGAATGTAATGCAAGATTGGCAAATCCTAAAATTATATTTTCGTATGACATCAAATCATTATACGCTACTGTCTGTATATCGCAGGTATGCTAAATCAATTTATCTTGTACAAAAAGTCGTTCGCCCCCTGTCCAACAGGGCAAAACGACTGAGAGACCGCACCAGTCTCTCACTTGGTGGAAATACAGGTGTGTGGGCCAAGTCAAGTTATGTTAAGCTGTGGCGACATATATAGCGACGCTAGAAAAGATTTGCAATGGGTTTTGGATCCTTGAAGATGTACGTTTCACAGTCAATGTTGATGCGCGAATTTTGCAAAAAATATAGAGCTCGACCCACTCTTTCGTCCACGTTATCGTAATGTTCATGCATAAGTGGATTCCGCTT
>JAKZUU010000093.1:0-6624 GCA_047516405.1 Candidatus Nitrosopumilus sp.
CTTGTTGGTGATCATAATGACTCAGGGGAGCAGGCGCAGGGATTGGAACAGTCGTTACTTGATCAAAGATTCCTCCCTGCTGACATCATCAGAGCGCAAATGATCAGGTGTGCCATCTCTTCTTTGTGTCAACACGCCCAACGCCCTCAAGGCAGATACATAGTTTTCCAGTGTAAAAAAAATCTTAATCTGTGAAATCTCTTCACAAGTCTGCTAACAAAACATGGCGGCCACACCCAACTCTAACTGTGTACCCAATCTCTATCCGCTCAGGGTGTAATATCCTCTTTTCAAATATTTTTTATCCTAGAGAATACAGTTAGATTTAGATTGTCAAGGATTCATTACTATAAACGAGGTAACTTGAAGAAGTGCAAGAGACTGATATTTGTCACACTCATCACACTTGGCTTTTCGATAGGCTTTCTGCCTAATGCATACTCTGCAACACAACTAGTCGAGGACTGGTACCTCCACACTATGATAACATATCCCGAGGGAGTGGTGAGGGGGTCAGATTTTAACATATCACTGTTAACTGAGAATACAGGCTCAGGTGACAGGTTCAATGCCACCACAAGGATAATGCTTCCTGAAAAAATTTTCAGCTCCAATGACGCATTGGAGGAGTCTTACGGACGGGTGGCAGGCGAAAGCTCATACGGCAGAACAGTCACAGTACACAGTCTTTCAAACTCAACACTAGGAGAGCATTTCATCAACATTGACTTGTTCCACATCGATGATGGTAGCGAACGCTTCTCAAGTGTAACTTTACCGATAACAATTCGCGAGGAGCCAAAACTTGTAATCAGTACAAGTGTACAAGAATCAATCTATTCGAATGCTGAATTCCCATTCATCGTAAACATTGAAAGCCAGGACTCCACTCTGCGAAATGTCACCATAAAGATAATTCCTCCGGAAATAGTCACATTCAGAGGACAGACGCAGTACACGTTCTCATCCCTTGACAAAGACACGCCAGTATCGCTGCGCTCAGAACTGATTACTGCATCTGCCCAAAAAGTTGACTATGAGCACTATATACCGTTTCAAATTATTGTGGATTACACCGATGATACTGACACCGAGCGCTCTGTCTCTGAGACTGTCTCAGTCCTTCTCAGACCCAAGGCATTCTTTGAGTTCGGAGCAGAGGGCGGTTTCTGGCTTGGCAGTTTTTATTTTACACCCACAATCAGTTTTGGCGCCTTGTTTGGGGTCCTTGTGGGCCTGATTGGATTTTACAGGTGGCATAAAACAAGGGAAAAAAACAAGGGCAAAAAATAGGGGACAGGCATGAAGAAAAGTATTCCTCGGAGACTGTTTTGGGTCAGAGTACTAGTTGACTGAACTTTGATGTAATGAATCTGGAATCTAATCTGGATACCTTGGCGCAAGACGTTTTGGGCCAGATATGTGTGAGAGGTGCAAATGACGGTAATAACAGGCCGTGTAACATTCTGATCCCTGCAAGACAGTTATGAGAGATACATCCCAAATGACTAGGCAATTCCAAAAATCCCTGCAAACAACTACAAATGTGAACTATAATACATTACAGTTATACATAAAAACTTGAAAATTAATGTGATAATATGGAAAACGGGATAGCGCGTAAAATGACTAGTATTACATTAATTGCAGTGATGTGGCAGGCGGCATGACTGTTGCAGCACCCGGACTTGTCCCTGCAGTACATGCCGACCACAACGACAACTTGTTTGTATCGGCAGAAGACACAGGCAGCCGCGTTGTAGGGCCTCAGGTAGTTGAGATTGCAGTCATAGACGATGATCTCTCTGGTACTGCCACCACCACTACTGCCATTCCACCTGATGTGACACTCAACGGCAATGCAGTTGCAATGACTGCAGCCATTGACGGCAACTGGTATGCATACGTTGCAGATGCAGGCCAGGCCGCAGCCATATACGGCGATTCTGACAATCCGGGCATAAGTTTTGGCACCACAAATAGCTGCAGCATCCCTGGCAGCGATGCGTCCCAGTCATACTGCAATACTATTAATGATGACCTCAACGTTGTCATCTCCGAGAAGGCCACACACACTGACAGCACCTTGTGGCCTTTCATACAGACCTACGAGTTCTCACCTAACATAGAGATACAGTACAGCAAGGCAGGCAGTACCCAAACTGCAACACTGGAATTCGCAGATGACACACCTGGCAGCATATCCCTTGACAGACTGGCCTATCCTGCTGGCGCATCAATACATCTTGCCATCAATGATAACAGGTTAAATTTGGACCCGACCAGCGCAGATGTCTGGACCTGGGATCTTACAAATGATATAAAATACTATGGGGTAATGCCTCTTTCCCCACATATTGTCTCACTTGCAGCTGATGGCATACCTGCAGTTACACCTGGAACTGCAGGAAGGGCAGATACTGCATGTCTACCTTGCAGTCTTGAGATACATCTTGACAGGGATTCAGGTGATGCAACAACAACAGCTACAACAACAGCAGCACCGGTAATTGAAATTCTTGACGGCATCCCAAATTTGGACATTCCTGACAGTGCCCCAGGTGATGAGACAACGTGGTTTATAGTACGTGAGACCGGAGGACCGAACACCGGCATCTTTTCTGCAACCAACTCTGATGACCAGTCCATACTCAAAGTCTCAGATACTGCCGCAGGCGGCATGTCTGCTGCCATAACATACGGCGATACCACAATGGATATACCGGTACGGCACAACAACGCTACAATTGATATCCAGCTGCCCAGAAACGGCGCATGGACTCCGGGGCTGGCAATCCCGATAACGGTATCTGATGGCGATGCAAACCTGAACAGCAAAACCCGCGATGACATCTCAATCTCTGATGCAAATTCTGCCATTCCGACACTGGTTACAGGAGACCCGTTCACTCTCGGTGAGGTCTCAGAGAAGGTAACGATCTGGATCATTCATGTTACTGCTCCGCCCAACGCCGAATTCAACCGTCTGCTTGACTCCCTCAACGACCCTTCTGGTGCCGATCCTGACAAGTTCATCTACGCCCATGAACAGGAAGGCGCACTCAGACTGGGAGGCATCTACAAGCCATCAGAGGATGCCCCATGGACTGTACCTGCAGACCAGCCGCACAGGATAGGGATACGCTCCATTGTTACTGTCGATGAATCCACCCAAAGGGCCTTTATCACCTTGGCAGACTTTGATCCCCGGGTGGCAGAGTCCCTCACCGCTCTTGGTGTTCCAAACCTTGAATCACTTAACACCCCAATACTGGTCTTTGACTTTTATGATATCGGAATAGACCAGATGCGTGAGACCTTTATTGATAACAGGTCTGACTCTGAGACTGGCATTAACGTGGTAAACTATGATGTTGCAAGCCTGGGGAAGGATATTGCAACCTTTGAGATACGCGTGGCCTCAGCACCGCTGACTGAGAGGATACCCTTGGGCAACCAGAGCGGTTATATCAGTATTACAGATGCCCATATCGGGCCGGTATTTGGCCATTCTGTAGATGGGGGTGATGTTGATTTGCCACTGGGATATACCCAGATACTGATGCGCTTTGCAGAACCTGTAACAGTTGATACCAGCATAAGGCCGATAATCTTTGACTTTTTCTCCTTTGGGTCCGAAGATGACAAAGACAGGGAGATTGCAAACCAGATCGTCAGGTTTGAGCTTGCAGAGACCGGTGTTGATACCGGCCTGTTTGCAGGCACATTGCAGTATGTCATGATCGATTCACTTGACACAGGCGTCGTGTCTGCCTTTGGAGGCATAGGATCATTGCCAGTCCATGATGATGATGGTGCAGGCTTTGTCGCAACAAAACATCTGACTGGCAGCGATGCGCCCCTCATCACCTATCTTGACTTGGATGCATCAGGCTTGTACACACAAGTTTCGGCCCCGGCAGATGTCTCTCTTCGGGAGGGGGTCTACGCTTCTAATTTGAGGATTGTTGATATGTTGGGCAATGTTGTGGGCGATGATGATGATGATTATGATGATGCCACCACCACCGCTACTGCCGCCGTTGCCATACCTGCAGGCCAACAGGTACAGGTAACTGCCGACCTCTCAAACGCTCAGGACATGGATCAGGACTTTGTATACCTGGTCCAAATTCAGGACAGCGAGGGCATCACAGTCTCACTTGCATGGCTTGCAGGTTCGCTGTCAGGCAGCCAGCCGTTCAGCCCATTGGCATCATGGATGCCAGATATTGCTGGAACATACACTGTGACTGCATTTGTCTGGGAATCCCTTGAGAATCCTGCTGTCCTGTCGCCGCCAATTACAATTGATGTAAGTGTAAACTAGCGGTTTGCATTATCGTATCTTCTTCTTCTTCTTCCTCTTTTTTGATCCTCTGCAAGCCACACTTGCGCATTTTTTTGAAGGATCAGTCTTTGAGTTTATCATTCAATAGGTAGAATTATTTTTTGCGCATTGCTTCCTGCAGCCAAAATACATCTAATTATCTCTCTTTCTTAGGAGAGATTCATGCATCACGTGGCAAGATAATGTCTGAATTATGTGTAAATGCAATTATTGAAAAATGAGCAAAACATCTTATCTGTCCTTATGCATAAAATTCACTAGGTAAATTCCGACATGTCACTTTGTTTTCTTGCAACTACTCGTAGCGCATTTCCTATTATCTCTGTAGATGTGGCATCCATAATTCTTTGTGCGTCGCCGATGATGTTGTTTGCACCTTTACTGTTAGTGGCAATGATCAAGTCATATAATTTTCGCTTTCCGGTTTGATGTATGGGAATATTAAAAACATATTTTTTGGATTTACGTATTTGATAAATATATTGTTGGAGCAATTCCGCTCCATCTGACAAATCCTTCCAATCCTCATTGCCAAAAAAAGATGTCATTGTCTCTGCGGTCGCTTTGTTCTTTTTTGCTTGCTCTTTATTCAAGGCTATGAAGGGAGTCATGAATGTGAAAAAAATATCTGCCGTCTTGATTGATAAAAGGAGTTTCATCAGATCCCAGCGAATCTCCGAAAATCCTACAGGATCAATGAATATCAAAAACGCTGTTCCAAATTTTTCATGTTCCTTGACAAATCTTACCGTATCCTCAAAGCTCCTTGCAATAGGTTTGTAATCATGAGATCCAACATGCACCTTTAGTTTTTTTAATCTAGAGTCTAACACTGAAATTGATTTTGGATCGATATCTGAAAAAAAATAGTCGGTAAACGGGGTTTTTGCATTCCTAAATGCAGCTATCAATGGCGAGCCTGGGAATATCTCTTCTTTAAAATCATCTTCTTTAAATCTAATGAGTCCTGTTCTGCAATGCGTATCTACAAAAAACCACCTGTCAAATTTTGGATGTCTTTGAATAATCCTTACAAATCCACTTACATAGTAGTCCAAAACGAGGATTTTCTTTATGGACCAGATTTCACCTGGCGATGTTTCTGGACAATCATTTTTAATATCTTTAACATTTTGCGCCAAAGACTCAATCCTTTTTTTTGTCCATGAGTGTGGATCAAAAACCATTGATTGCTATTCTATAGACGATGAATATTTAAAGATTCATTGTACGTTAACTGGTAATTCTTTAACTTTATTAGAAAAAACAACGTTAAAACACTTATGGATGTTGCAATAAAATAATGGCGCTGGGTTCTGAGATTGAGTGGACTGAGGCGACATGGAATCCCAGTACGGGCTGCACCAAGGTTTCCACCGGTTGCAAAAACTGCTATGCTGAAAAGCTTGCGCACAGGCTAAAACTGATGGGACTAAAAAAGTATGAAAACGAGTTTGACTTTACCGAGCATGCAGGTGATATAGATCTGCCAAAACATTGGAAAAAACCACGCAAGGTCTTTGTAAACAGCATGTCTGACATGTTTCATGAAAAATCCACCTTTGAATTCATCATAAAATGCTTTAACACCATGATTGAGGTCGATTTACATACGTACCAGATCCTAACAAAACGTCCACACACCATGCTGGATTTTTCAGAAATCTTCCTTAGATACTATGGGCATAAGATACCCAACCACATCTGGATGGGCGTAAGTGTTGAAGATGAGGATTTTGTCTGGCGTATTGACGAACTAAAAAAAGTCCAATGCAAGACTCGATTTGTCAGTTTTGAGCCGTTAGTAGGACAGGTAGGAAAATTAAATCTCAAGGGAATCGATTGGGCGATAATAGGTGGGGAGAGCGGAGCTAACTTTAGAGAGGTCAAAAAGGAATGGATTCTGGAAATCATAAAGCAGTGCAAAAGACAGAATGTTGCAGTATTCTTCAAGCAATGGGGAGGGTTCAGGCCAAAATCAGGAGGCAGAATAATCAATGGAAGAAAATACAGCGAATATCCAAAACTCCATCGTGTAAATCTTCTAAAGGATCTTGCGTTTGATGAAAAAGCGTTTGCCCAGCTGTGTCTTAGCCAAGAGTTACAGAAAAGAGACAAGAGATCATCTATTACCATAAACTGATCTGATAAATCTTGCCAGGTTTTTCGGGACATATAGTTTGATAATCTGAAACCATCTTTGATCATCTGGCTGTTTGCAGTCAGCATGACATGGTTTGAACATTTGTACCTGCATCCTTGAAATACCTGTC
>JAKZUU010000094.1:0-23073 GCA_047516405.1 Candidatus Nitrosopumilus sp.
GTGGTAAATACATCTGTTTTTGCCAAAAATACGCTGGATCTCCTTATTTGTCCTTAATCTTTTTTTCTTTTCTTGTCAACTGTATGTAACTAGAGTAATTTAAGAAAAGTCAATTACTGGTAAACTTATGGCAAGAAGATACAACGCCCCAATATCGTACAGATTAAAAGAGATCCCTGTAAAACACATCAAAATATGGCGTGATGCCCAAGCCAGAAAATTAGACAGAGAAGGGATTGCAGAGCTTGCAAAATCTATTAAAAATGAGGGCTTGCAAAATCCTCCGATGGTTCAGAAAAATGGCAGAGATGAATACCTGTTAATGTCAGGCCAAAGAAGACTTACAGCACTGAAAAGACTAGGTGCAAAAAAGATACCTGCGCTTGTATTGACCAATTCTACAAAATACGACGTCCATGATGCAAAAGCAGCATCGGTAGTTGAGAATTTCCATCGTAATAAAATGAACACAAGAGATATGGCTGCGGCATGCGTGTTTTTGACAGAATCTGTCGGAAAAGGCCAGGCTGCCAAATCCCTTGGAATATCCTATCAAACTTTAAGAAAATATCTCGGATTTGCGGCAGTTCCGGATAAATTACGAGACTATGTCCCAAAAATGCTATCCCGTGATGATGCAACTAAGCTTTACCAGTTGGTTCCAAATCTTTCAAAATCTCTACAGGTTGCCGACAAGATTGCCTCATTGGATCCAAAACTGCGAAAAGAATACCTGCGTGTTCTTGCAAAGAACCCAAAATCACTGCATGACAAAGTACTCAAAAAAGCTAAAAGCCGATTACTGCAGCAAAAAGTCACAATCTCGCTGAACAAGACAAATGCAAGAAAATTACAGCGTCTTGCTGAAAAAAGAGACGTGGAGATTTCTGTCTTGGCAGATAAAATATTCGTTGACTTTCTAAAGAAAAGAAAGATAAGATAGCGCTGCTAGCGGCAGTTCTGACATGCATGTTTTCTTTAATGCGTTATGACTGCATGTGACCAATATTTTTTAGCCCAACACGGCAGTGTCTAGTTTTGTCTTTGTTTTCATTTTTTTGCAGTTTACGGTTTGATAGACTTGTAACAACGGTGCGTGTTATTTTTAATCAACTGTTCGCTGTTCTATATCGCAGTCTTCTCTACCGAGTCTGGTCAGCACAAACAGCACCTGATAAAATCTGTATACGTTATGGCACCACACAACATACATACAACTAAAACATCCATAGCGCATTGAAGTCAAGGCTCGTGCAAAAATGTCGCAAAATTCTACACGGGATAAAAATATCTGCTATTCCTTGTCTATGAACTCGTTAATGCCTGGAGGGTTAGGCGCCAGTCCCTTTCTCTTCCTTATCTCCTCCACAGCAGTCGCAAGCATCGATTTTGGAACTTCGGTCCATTCCTTAAAGGATGTATTCCATGTTGCCCTTCCTGCAGTCTGACCTCTCATGGCATCTGAGAGTGTAAAGGTCTCTGATGCCGGAATCTCGCCGATGATTATACTTGATGCGCCTTTTTGTGACATATCCAGCACTTTGCCACGCTTGCCTGAAATAATTGTCGCAACATTTCCTACCAGGTCGGTCGGAACGCGAACCTCAATTGCCAAGGTTGGCTCTAGCACTGCCGTACCTGCAGAAAGTAATGCCCCCATACAGGCACGACGGGAGGCAGGACCAAGCTGGGATAAGCCTCTGTGTGCCGTATCCTCGTGTGGTACAAAGTGGGTAAAAATGAATTTGCAGTTTCTCATCTGTTCCCTGCACAGCGGTCCTTCTTTCATGACATCCTCGAATCCAGAGTTTATCGAATCAGTTGATTCCTGAACAAACTGCACGCCTTTAGTTCCATTAATCAAGACATTGCCGCGCGAGTCAAACTTTAGGACCCTCTTGATGGTGTCTGTGTCCCATCCAACCTTTTTGAGTATGTCTGAAACCATCTTTTTATCTTTCATATCGCTTATCTCGCCTGTTCTTAACATATGTGCAATTTGCGGCTCTAGTGGCTCTACCTTCATGAATATCTTGTTGTGCCTGTTAGGTGATTTTGCCATGACTGGCTCACACGTGCCTTTTACAGTCTCCCTGTAGTTGATCAGCGGCTCAGATGTTATGATCTCACATTTTGCATCTTGAATTCTATGTGTTGCAACATCCAAGTGCAACACTCCCATTCCTGCAACAATGGTCTCCCCGCTCTCCTCGTCAATCTTTACAACGAGATTTGGATCCTCTATTGTAAGCTGCTTTAAAATATCTACCAGTTTAGGCAAGTCTTTGGGATGCTTTGGCTCTATTGCAATCTGAACCACCGGTTCTGAGACGTACTTGACCCCCTCAAACATCTGGATTCCTTTGATTGACGATAGAGTATTTCCAGCTCGGCAGTCGCTCAGTCCCAGCAACGCTGGAATGTTTCCTGCTCCCAACTCCTTTACCTGTTCCCGCTGATTTCCCATAAAGAAGTTGACTGACTGAACTCTGCCTTCCCGTTTCTCATCGATGATGTTAATAGTCTGTCCATCTTTGATTGTGCCAGAAAACAGTCTTCCAATTGCTACAGGACCTGCTGCAGGATCCAATACCATGTTTACAACCATCATTATCGTGGGACCGTTGTCATCACATGCAAGTAGCGCCTTTCCAACATCTGATTCTAGATCCCCCTTCCAAATTTGTGGGATTCTATACTTTACTGCTGCATGTGGTGCGGGGTGATGCTTTACAACCATTCCTAATACTGCATCAGCTAATGGCGCTTTTTCAACAAGATCTGAGACCTTGTCATTTGTATATGAGTCGATCACATCCTTGAATGTAATTCCTCGCTCCTTCATCAAGTCAATGTTGATTGCCCATCTGTCCTTGGCAGAACCGAACGTTACACTTGCATCTTGAATAGATACCTTCCACGCTTCCCTATATTCCGGTTCGGCATACGTGTCAATCAGCTGGTTAAAGTTTGAGACTACCTCCACTAACTGTGTCTGCATCTTCTCCGGCGTCAGCCTCAACTCTTTGATGAGTCTGTCGACTTTGTTGATAAACAATACTGGTTTTACTCGCTCTTCGAGGGCCATTCTAGTCACTGTTTCAGTCTGTGTCATGATCCCCTCTACGGCAT
Organism: Candidatus Nitrosopumilus sp.; assembly: GCA_047516405.1. GTDB lineage: Archaea > Thermoproteota > Nitrososphaeria > Nitrososphaerales > Nitrosopumilaceae > Nitrosopumilus. The sequence goes on from JAKZUU010000094.1 coordinate 3,133, forward strand.
CACAGACTACAACTGCACCATCAATTGCACGAAGACTGCGAATTACCCTGCCGCTGAAATCTACATGTCCCGGGGTATCTATCATATTGATGACGTATTCCTTATCTTTTTGAATAAAGTGTAATGTTACATTTGCCTGGTAAATTGTAATTCCCCGTTCTTGTTCTTCCTTGTCAAAATCCATCGCCAGTGCCTTCCCGGCAGCCGATGGGGCAATAATTCCAGAATATGCCAAGAGGCTGTCACTCATGGTGGTCTTTCCATGGTCAACGTGTGCGATGACTCCAAAGTTTCTAATCTGATCCTTGTTTTTGATGATCTTCAAAACCTCGTTGGTCGACTTGAATTTTGCCATATTCGCAAACCCAATTTTTCAGGTATTAAACCTTAGCCTTTAAACACTCTTGCCTGCTTTGATTAGAAACTTTGGTTTTTCTGCAGAATTTAAGATTTGGAATACTGTGCTGTTTTTTGTGTGTTGCAAACATTGATCATCTGTGTGTCTAATTACAGTACACTGATGATGTAATGGCAAAATTAGTGCAAGAACAAGACAACTTTCATAACTGCAGATCTAAATGATGTTCTGGCCGTACATGTAAAATGAAATAAAATAAAAACAACGACTGTAAAAACAACATGTAAGAAAGATGCCTGTTCACATTTACATGTTTTTGTCGTTTTTCATTGCTGGAAAAACATGACCGGTTAGCCATGATTGAGGCTGGCAATCAACCAAACATTCCACATATCAATACAGATGCAGTTAAGACGATTAAAACTTATTCCGAGTCTGCACAGATGTACATGTATACAGACAAGCCGCAAACAGGCTAAGAGTCACAATTTGAATGCCTCTGACACATCTAAAATTTTTTGCTGTTTTGTTTTTGCTTGTATTGTTTATCTGATGTTTTTGAAATGCACCTGCAACAGTTTTTTGGCAAGTTTTGATATTTATTACGTGGCTATAGTCAAAAAATATGAAAATTTCTGTAGGGCACACTCCTGATTCAGATGATGCGTTTATGTTTTACGGGATGTTCACAGACAAGGTGCCATCCCCCGAATTTGATGTGGAACATGTCATTGAGGATATTGAAAAGTTAAACAATACTGCAACTCTGTTAAAACTCGATGTTACTGCAGTTTCAGTTCATGCGTGTGCGTACATTCTGGGGTATACAATACTGCGAAGCGGTGGGAGTTTTGGAATTAATTACGGTCCGATTCTCACTGCAAGAAAACCGATGAGAATTGATGAGATAAAAAAATGCAAAATTGCAATTCCGGGAAAAATGACATCTGCATTTCTGTTATTGCAACTAATGATTGGCAAGTTTGACTATGTCGAGATGAATTTCAGTGACATTCCGCAGGCAGTCAAATCTGGACAGGTGGGTGCCGGTCTTGTAATTCACGAGACTCAGTTATCGTATGCACAAGAAGGCAATCTCAAAATTTTGGATGTCGGAGAGTGGTGGCACAAGACAACTAATGGCCTGCCTGTGCCCCTAGGAATTAATGTGATGAGGACTGATCTGGGAATGGACACCATTGTAAAGTTTGATAGGTATCTGCAGTCATCAATTGAGTTTGGGCTGGCTAACTTTGATGATGCGTTAGATTATTCCATGCAATATTCCCGTGGAAAACAGCGTGACCTGATCGCCGAGTTTGTAAAAATGTACGTAAATCCAGTTACAGTTAACATGGGTGATTCTGGGGAAGAATCAATTAGAACCTTGTTTAAAATGGCAAAAGAACAAGGTCTAATCCAAGACTTTGAAATTAGTATTGCCGCCAAATAATTATAGGACAAAAAATTTTAACTGTTATGGGGGATGGAATCGGAGGTGCAGTCATTGGAATTCTTACAAATAACGCCTTTGAGTTGCTTGTCAGTCATACAAGAAAAGACAATCAGGATGACTATGGAAAGACTGAAAAAATAATCATCGGAAAGATTGATGACCCTAACGAACCACAGTATGAAGAGACTACAAAGGAAGACTTGGAGCGGGCGCTGAAAGGAAAGTTTGTTTCCTGTAATGTGCAGTACAGAGATGCAAAAACAGACGCGCTGGTATGCAATGTCTTTGTCCAAAAACCCCCTGAAGGATTCTAAGACTTCACCGAGTATTTTTGGTGCTGTGCACGCGTTTTAGGGTCTTGGCGCATTTCTCGTATAACTGGACATTGCTCTAAGTTCTGCACCTGTACTTGAAAAATTTCCTATTTACCGTTGGCATCTTTTGCATATCTTGTCACCGTATTTGTACAAGCAGGTATCGTGTATTATTTTGGATGTGTCTGGAGTTTCGTACCATTGTACAGCATCTGTACTGTGCCTGCCAATATCTTTACGACAAAATAAATGGCATCCTGTGACAAGTCATCATAGTCTTTAAGGATTGAATCAACATGGGGGTTTTTAGCGATCTTTTACTCAAAGACATCTGACATCATCTCCATCCGGGTCTGTTATTTTTTTATGCAAAAGAATCCTGTCTGTCAATTTGTATCCAAAAACGTGCCTGCACTCTCACATATTAGATATTAATGCGATCATACACCCAACAAAAACATCTTTGAGATTCTTTGGAGTTTGGCCAACTAAATGTTAAAATCACAAGATTCTACTGTAATGGATGGCACTACAAAAAGACAATCTGTTGAAATAATGTTGATTTTTACTAATAGCTGCATATATGGCCTATTTTCTGCTAAAAAATACATTTAAAAAGTTCTTCAAGTACTAAAAAATAACTTTGAAAAGTTCCATAACGTCCAATGACAAGATGAAAGTGCATTGTTGGGGAATAAACGATAATTATGATTAAGCTAAAATGTGACAGATGCGGCACCCAGTTAGGTACAGAAAGTAGAAAAACAAAACAACGCTTTTGCAGAAATTGTAAAAAAAAGTTTGAGCTGTATAGATGATGCAACTAACAATTATACGGCGGCAAGTTTGAATTATTCTGTGGCAGGCTTTTTTTCCTGTCTTTTTATGCCGTTTTTCTTCCTTCTTGCACCAAAACTAATCAACACCAACAAAAATCCTAATCCCATTAGAATTCCTGCAAGCGTGTTGTAATCTCTGTTCTCTTGTTCTGCCAACAACAGGTCTATTATCTCCTCTTCAGTCATTCCTGCTTGTCCTGCCGGCACTGCACTGTTGAGGATTAGTAATAATGCAATTCCTACGACTACCATTGCAAGGCCTCCTAGCAGAATTCTTTTATCAATAAGAACCATCTATGTTATTACTTGGGTTTTACCATATATTAGGCATTTTGTTTGTTTGTTGTCGTTGTTGTTGTTATTATTATTGCAGCTACCGCCGCTACCGCTGTTGTTTACAATATCCTCAATGTTCATGACGATATGCCAATCCTGTTTAGTATCCCAAAAGTAACTGTATTAGTGCAGATATTGGTCTGCAAGCATGTAGCACGTGCCATGTTTGAAATCTGATCCGAAACGTTCTACCCGATCATGCTTACATACAAATGATTCAATATGCTGCTTATGGCTCCTTGAGAGACCTGCAGATGTCTCTTTCTGATATCTCTACGTCATATTTGATGTCTCTTAACTACTAATCATATCATTTGATAGTCTTTTTGACACGCTAACATCATTAACGCAACACCCTCCTACCTGTACATCTAGAGCACACCTTCAAATCCTACATTTTACTGCAAAATTTATCATGCATGCTATAATTATTATTATTCTTACTGATAAGCAGATGATAACGGTGCTCGAATATGATTCAAGCTGAAATTAGCATATATCCAATGGCCACTAGAACTACCAGTGCCAGTTTTTACATTGCAAAGGCAATAGAATCAATCCGTGATATCACAAATCTGAGATATTCTGTAAACTCTATGGGGACCATACTGGAGTCTGACAGCATCGATGTAATATGCTCTGCGTCAAAGAAGATGATGGAGACAGTCCACAATCTGGGAGTCGCAAGGGTTGAGACAGTGATCAAAATAGATTCAAGAAGGGACAAGCATCTTACAATGGAGGAAAAGTTGGACTCTATAAAAAAACATATGGGTTAAAATCTTCTTAATATTTTGAAATGTGTGTCTCTCTGCGCTGGCATTCGTCGAATCTCTTTTGCCATGGATGCAAGCTCCTCTATTGAAGACGACGTTTCTTTGCCTGCAGCACGATAGATTTCTTCAGCGAATGCTGTTCCAACTAGGTCATTGCCGCCATTTGAAAGTGCAATCTGTGCAAGCTTTTTTCCGTATGCTATCCAGTACACCGATATGTTGTTAAGAACATTTGCAAGCATCAGTCTTGACAGTGCAATAATCTTCAAGTCATACACTGATGAGCATTCGTTATTTACCAAGTGTTTCTGTTCCAGTTCTGTGTTGTCCAAGCTAAATTTTAATGGAATTAAAGTTATGAATCCCCCTGTCTTTTTTTGAAGCTGGCGGATTTTTATGAGATGATCAATTATGTGTTTTGGTTCCTCAATATGGCCATAAAGCATTGTAACGTTGCTTTTAATATCCATACTGTGAGCTTGCTCTATCACATCGAGCCATTGCTGTCCTGTGCATTTCCCCCTTATGATCTTGTCCCTGATTTCTGGATGGAACAGTTCTGCTCCCCCGCCAGGCATTGAGTCAAGCCCTGCATCTTTGAGGCGCGATAAAATTTCTTTGGTAGAATTTTTTGTTAATTTTGATAAATAGTATATCTCAGCTGCAGTCAGCGCTTTGATGTTGAGTTGGGGACTGCTCTTCTTAATTGCCCTTATCATGTCCTCGTAATACTCCAATGGGAGTTTCGGATGAAAGCCTCCAACAATGTGAACCTCTGTTGCACCCATCTGTTTTGCAATATCTACTCGTTGGCCTATCTCTTGAGGGGTTAGCGTATATGCGTCTTGTGCATTCTCTTTACGATAAAACGCGCACATCTGACAGCTGGCAGCACATACATTGGTATAGTTCATGTAGTAAGATGCGGTGAACGTAACTGTATCTCCTACCAATTTTTTTCTTGCACTGTCTGCAACTGCTGATAACAGATGCATATTCTCATAATTCATCAGCTCTAAACCGTCCTTGTATGAGAGCTCTTCTCCGGCAATTGCACGGTCTAAAGCTTGAGAATCTGCAGCTAGCTCCTCTAACATGCATACTTTTACTGATTCAATGATATATTTCTTAGTCTCAAGAAATAAGTAACCATCCAAACTAGTCTTTCCATGGTACTGCCTCTAGTGGATGAACACAAGCCAAAATGCTATCTGTGCCACAAAGGTTTTGAAGATATTGAAAAGTTAAGAGAACATCAAAATCTTGCACATGCCGACTCTGCCCCTTCAGATGACAAACAACCTAGCCGGGAACCTGCACCAGGCGATGTCACACTGTTCTAGTTTTTGGTCTTGGAGTTTTTTTACCTGAATGTCTGTCAATTACATTCAAAATTGGGGCGCGTATGCTGTGTCTGCGGCAGCATCTGGCCTGCCATCATTTTTTGCATCCCTTTGGATACATGACATCAAATATCATAATTAAGACGCATCTCTATCCCTTGGGTCGATCTCAAGTGATCTGTTAAAGCATTTCACTGCCTCCTCGTATCTGCCCAAACTGCGGAGTGCGACTCCTTTGTGATTCCACAGATCAGCCGAATTCTGGTTTAAAAGGAGTGCCTGCTCAAAGAAGGCCAGTGCCTCACTGTACTTGCCTCCCTCCATCAATGACTGTCCTTTCTCAACTAATTCCTTTATCTGTGTCATAAGGGATTTAACACATCGTTTGTCTTAAATCTATGGCAAAGTACTAGTAATTAAACAAATTTACAAAAACAACCCGAAAATTTAAATAAATTTTTTCTCATGTTTTAGCATGACTCTGGATGACATAGATCAAAAAATCCTCAAACATCTGCTAGTTGATGCAAGACAGTCTGCAAGGCAGCTTGCACTAAAACTAGGCCTCTCTACTGTTACTGTAATATCAAGAATCAAAAAACTGGAGAAGGCAAAGATAATCTACAGATATGCTGCAGTAGTTGACCATGAAAAGATTGGATATCTCCTCACTGCAATCATTGAGATTGTCGCTAAAAATGACACAATCATGGAGATTGAAGACGAAATATCAAAATTTGAAAATGTCTGTGTGGTATATGACGTTACAGGCTCTACTGACACGATAATCATAGCAAAATTCAAAGGGCGTGATGAATTAAGCAAGTTTGTAAAAAAATTGGCAAGTATCACAAATGTAGAAAAGACAATAACTCATGTAGTTCTAAACATTACAAAAGAAGATTTTAGACTCTCGTAGGTAAAAAAATGAAACGATTGTATATCCTTGTAATGTGTACTGTTATGGTTTCCGGAGGGCTGCAAACAGTCCATGCCCAAAACGATATCCTGGACCAAGATCTTACACTCACTGACGAACAAAACATCATACTTTTTTCAAGCTTTGTAGTTTCTGTCATCTTAATTTTTTTGTATCTGGCGCGCGACATCATACTTCGACGAAAGACATCGTATGACAAAAGCAGTCTTGAATCAAAAAAAGACAAGACATTTGAAAAGTATCACTCAGACTGGGGTGATGACTATGAGGAGCTGGGCCGGCGAAGAAACACAAAAGAGGACAAAGAGTTTCGTAATGCGGCAGTCAATAATAGTCTGCCAGACTATTATGAAATAATTGGGGTATCTCCTGATGCCTCATCAGATGAGATCAAGAAAAAATTCAGAGAGCTTGCAATGAAGACGCATCCGGATAAAACCAAGGAAGATTCTGAGGATGAGATGGCAGAGCTGAACAAGGCATACGAGGTACTCTCAGATAAAGAGCGCAGGGAAAAGTACGACAAATATTATAACGTAGGCAACAAGTCAACTAGCTGACTTTATATCCACAATAATCATATGGAGCTGAATTGAATCGGGGGTCTGGATACTGTTTATAAGGTTGGCGGAGATCTCAAATGCTGTCACGTGTCCCTGCCCCGTCTTTGCCTGTGCTGTGATATTCAGATTTCCAAACTCGGTATTTGGGCCAAGCATCTGCTTTGTCAATAATGACACCACTGCAAGGTCCATGATTGTACCGCTTATCTTGTATGCAAATTTTTCTGAAAAATATGCGCCTCCGCGGGTCGTTGGCTTGTTTACCGGTATCCTTGAATTCATAATCGCCACATCTGTAACTGCATAATTCAGGCCATCAAGACGCAGCTGATACTTGGGTGCTCTTCTTTTATTAGTCTCTATCAACTGTTCTAGCAGGCCTGTGTCAAACGACATTAAAATACACCCTGATGCAATTCTATTGAATCTTTCCAAATCACTGCCAAAACGCAAGTCTGTGTGATCATACTTAAAAACGTGAATTTTAAATAATTTGTATTGCAGCAATTTGCAAACACTCACTTGATTAGAGACAAGATTATCGGCGAACTGGGGCAAAAAAAATTAAAGGATGATTGCTATGTAGAGATGCTAGACTATACCATTGATTTGTTTGAGAGCCAGGGTCTTGGAGCAGATTACTATGGATATCACAACATTAACCACGAGTTGGAGGTAACTTATGTCTCACTTTTAGCTGCCAGTCAGGCACATACTCTATTCACAAACGAGGATATCAAACATCTGTACGTTGCAGCACTGTTTCACGACTTTGATCCGCAAAAAAATGCAGACAAGCCACATGAGGAGAGTGTCATAAAGTTCGTCTCTATGGATCAAAAACTGCGTTATCTAATTGACAAGGCAGACATAGATCTGAACCTTCTTTATATATTAATTCTAAGAACATCGTACCCTTGGAGTGGTGATGTCAAAAATGCGGCAGAGATAAAAATCAAAGAATGGTTTAACCGCTCAGATCTAACCAGAAACAACCTGCCGTACCAACAACACATCATGCAGATGGGTCAATATCTATCGGTAGTAGATAGAGTCAGCGGTTACGTAACTGGCGGTTTTACAAAATCAATGGAGATAGCAAAGATGAATGCGCATGCCCTTGCATGGAGGCCGTCATTAATTATCAGAAGCGCAGTCGTGTATTTTGAAGAACTGTTAAACAAGGAACAATTTATGACCAAAGCCATTCTTACGGCTCTTCCACATGGAATGCAAAAGAATTTTTTTGACACTGTACTGTCATTTATGAAGATCAGAGAACAAGAGATTACAATTCAGGCCAACTGTTTTTATAATGATCTCAAACTAGTTCCTGTAATAGAGTCTGCCTCTGTACGAAATGATCCAGACTTTATCAAAACATTATACGGCATATTTCTGGAATTGCCAACACCATTGCAATTTGAAAAAGAAAACTTTGAACAATCAGTACGAGACTCACGTATAATTCTTAACACGTTGAGATTAAATAACAAGGATGGTGAAGTTGTAGGATTTGCCAAAGGGGGGCCGCTTGAAAATTACAAACTACGTGAAGAAATACAAGATGAAAACTACGGCCTTGGAAATACGATATTTCTGGAACCTCTGGCATTGAAAATGGGGTATTGGGGCCTAAAAGGCGGCAGTGAGATGCGCCACATGTTTATCTTGCAATCAAACGCTGCAAAGTACAAATATCTGACAAGTTTTGCGTTACGAGATGTTATAAGAGCTAGAATCAACAAAGAAAACGCAGAATTTGTCAAACTGTTTGACCCTGAACGATGGGATTATTATCGTATCGTGCTGTAGATCTTCTAACTGGCACCTGTCCCCGATTCTGTCTATTCTCAGCACTGTGGTCATTTTTTTGCACCTGTATGAGTATGGAAAAAACAACTACACTTGCATAATCTGCATTTTCTGTAATAGTCATTGACACATAAAATACACAGTCATGTTTATCTAATTTGCAGCATCTTGACGCATACGTCCCTTGACGACTTTTGTATATTGCAACAGCACCATCTTGCCATCGTGGCAGGATTGCAGGGGCTCGTCAATCAAAGAATACATCTGTTGTATCTGGCCATCTGAATTCCTATCGACTCTGTTATATCATCTCTACCTACCGTTGTTACACACTTGCAGATTACTGCAAAACAGATACACACAGTCGACGAGTCATAACTGTATAGCCTCTGAAAATCAACTCACAACTCACGAAATCGTGATTTTTGATGGCATATCTGACAGACGAATCTTTGAATGTATGGCATACGATCGCAATCACAGGATATACCGCATCGTGGTTCATCTTTTGTTACCGTATTCCAAACATCGTGGAGTTCTGAAGAATACTTTTGTTTTTGATTGTCATATCTGCATTGTTATCTAATCTATTTACTGCATAGCATAAATTTGTGTTTTTCAAACAACTAACATGTCTTACGTTTACATTTTTTATTATCAGACCGTTGGATATGCGTGTTTACACTGCACATTCGTGCAACTTGTGATCACTTTTATAAAATAATATGTGGTTGCAGGACTCCTGCATATTTACTTTGAGACAAAAATGTAGAACTTGAACATGTGGCTTATTGCTGCCACTGCTGCCGCCGCTGTCTGAAACAGCATACGTCTGTAGGGCGCCCTTGCCTATCTCATTACTCAGACACATACTTGAAACCATTTGAATGTCTGATTGCATTGTCCTCTGGAGCTCATCTAACATCTCATTTGTCCTGGCATTTGCAATAAAACAACGAAACGGCATTTTGCAGACATTGCAAAACTCTCTATACTCTCATAATTCTTCAAGATTTACAGATAAAATTCGTATGAATTTCAACTCGTTTCGAATCAAATTTTGAATTATCTGTTCAGAAACGCTTTAGTATCTAAAAAATATCTTACAAAATGTGTTAGGTAATGGCATGAAATTACTATTAGCAGCCTTGCTGCTGGTTATTGTGACAATTATCAATACCCCTGTATCCGCGTTAACTGAACTAGAGCGGGTGACAATAGATAATGCAAGTCTAGTAAATGGGATTGGAACACAGATTGACGACAACGTAAATGTGAATCAACAGATAAACATCATATCAAAAACTACAAACAATCAAGACATATCTCAAAAGTTTGTATATATCATTCAAATAAAAAATGATCAGGGCATTGTTGTATCACTGGGATGGATTGGTGGGGAGCTGCCACCGAAGGGTCAGCTCAGCTCGTCGATGTCTTGGATGCCAAACGATCCGGGAAAATACACTGTAGATGTATTTATCTGGGAGGATCTGATAAACCACAACGCATTATCTGAAAAATACACCTTCCAAATAAACGTCAGCTGATTTTACCAAATCATTTATTTTTTACCGGCAAACTCACACAAATAATCCATTTTTATATTTTTAATTCATTTTTGATAGATTTTTAGCGTAAAAATGATTTTTTTGCCACAATAAATGATTTGTATATTTATCTAATGGTAAAGAAAATTCAACTCGTCATCACTAATACATCTTAAATGTAATGTAAACATGACTATAGGATACTGTGTAAAGTGTCGTGACAAACGAGAAATGAGTGGTACTCTTCCATACACAATGAAAAATGGCAAACCTGCAATGAAAGGCACATGCCCCGTATGCAGCACTGCTATTTTTAGAATTGGCAAAGGGATAGATGTCACGGTTAACGTCTAGTACTTCCATTCTTCAGTAATGCCGTTCCATAGATGGCGCATTGGAGATGGATCTTTTTTTATTTCTTCTGTAATTCGATTTTTTACTACAAAGAAAAAGTTCTCTAGAGCATCAATGCCGCCGTCATTGTACAGTTCATGACCAATCTCTGTAATTCTTTTATGCTTATCTGATATCTCTGCAGAATCTGGATCCTGAAGACAAAATGTCATCAAATCTAGCAGCTCTTCTTCAAGCATAAAGTCCATACAAAAACACGGGATCCAGTAAATAAAAATCATTATTTTGCCAATAACTGCCTTTAATTTTTAAAAAAAGTTGATGCATAAAATCAGGCTCGTCTGACACTAACTGTCAAAACACTCTCATCTATAATTTTTCCAGCGGCATCTTAATTCACAGCATAACGTATTGCAATCAAATGTCTCTGAATCTGCCATGCAAATTTACTATTTCTGTACAGCGAAAATCAGTCTTTGGCATCTGTTCTGATCGTATTTTTTAAATGAGTCATACATTGGTTTTAGTTGTCTTTTTGGCCATCTCTGTTATTTAAAGATGTAAGTTTTGTTTAGATTGTTGTAACATTAAAGCGCCTGTTTTCAGATTATATGATACACACAACAATTGTTTTTTAGAACGTGCTAGTTTTAAAACCAAATAAGATGTTTTATATCTGGATGCAGATAAACTGCTTGTTTGCTTGTGGAAGCAGGCGGCGCATATCTAATCTTGGCATACGCGTATGGTTCTGGCAATAAAACTATTTCGTAATCCATACACATCCGTTTATTTTTCTGGCTTACATACACATAAGATTTTCTGCCAAAATTCCGTATACAATTCATTTGATATGAAACTATGATCTGCGCTGTAGACAGGCCAAAGCATGCATGAATCATACAAAGATCAGAGATATTGGGATGATAGGCACCCATCTTGAGCTGATTGGTTGCACTGTCAAGAAAAGCTGTTTGACCTTGAGAAATTTTCAGGGCGATACAATCTGCAAAAGTACAGACAGGACATCAGTGTATATGTAAATAGTTTGCAGAATGCCTTCTTTGCACAGATTTGAGATTGTCAGACGGCAAAATTAACTGCAAGAAACATCCCTGCGATAATACGTGCTGAAATCTTGCCGTATTAAAATAAAAAATAACAACAAAAAAGATATTATTTCAGGCGTTTATAGATCTCTTTGAACTCACGCGAAATATTGTATGACAAATTCAATAGATGTGCAAGTTGGTTCATAGAGGTCATATCGTGTCCTAACTGCCTTAACAATGTCAAGGCTTTTTGAGGGGATTTTGTCTCAAGAGGTCTCTGACCTGACCATGTCTTAAAGGAATCCTCGACGTCTAAACTGAAATTTAAAACAAATTCCTTCCAGTTCGGTATGCTCTTGCGTGCCTTTTCATTGAGTAGAACCATGGACAGCTCCCGAAACTCATTTTTTCGATCAGCGTACAGCATTTCAAGAGCTTGGTGAATCTTTTCTGCGTCGTATTCTTTTGAATTTAACACATACATTCCAGCAGTACTCATGTATTATTACACTCATGCTCAAAGATAAATCTGCACCTAATTTTTTAAACATATGTGAGTTTTTTTTAATAAAATCTAACGAATGTAAAATATTCAAAAAAAAGAAAAAGAGAGATTGTTATCGGAATGAATTGATAAATGGGCAGTTAACAATATGATCCCCCGTCCATTGGATGCGCAATACCAATACTGGCCAGTTCCTCATCGCCGTACGTGTTTATATCACTGATTGTCTCTGACAACTCGGCGTTTTCTGGACAATCAGGTCCACGCACCGTGAAAATTCTCCGCATTGAAGAATAATTTGTGTCGCCTACAGCTCCAAATGCTATTTCTGGCTGGAGTTCTAGCGGCCACATATCTGCAATACTGTTGCCAATCTAATACAGATCAGGTACTGATGAACTCACAGTCAAGTTTGCAGATTTAGGCAAACAATGCATGTATTTGAAAGTAACAATGTGGGGGCATTCTTTAGCAAATGGGCAGGTTCTACCTGCCATCATTGATCTTCTGTGATCCTCTTTGCCTGTACAGGGTCGCTTGATTCAGTTACGACATAGCAATATCATCATCGTGGTACTGTACGTTTTTGGTATGTGTGGTGCATGAAGGAGTTTGCTCAATTTAGATCTGTCTGCCTGTCTACTGCAAAAAAGTTGTGCCTCTGCACGGCATCGCACTTTTGCTTGACCTCTCAGATATCTTTTGACGGCATCGTATCTTTGTCTTAATTAAACGTCTAAATTTTTTAGATCTCTAATTCTGCTTTAAACTTTTTTGGTTTTTTGATGAGTGAATTTTAGCAGTATGAAAGCACCATCATTGCAGTTTTTGCTATTCTTAGGTGCATTGTGTGGCAATGACGGCAAGGATACTGAGCACGGGTTATGGGGGCTGGCAGGCATCAAACCCAACTTTTTACCGGTAATGCAGTGATTGTTTTATAAATTCGGTAAAAATAGTAAAGATGTGTGACTATGGAGTGTTGAGGCACTCTACCAGTTCTACATACACATTTCCTGTTTTAGCATAACACTCTTGGAATTTTTCATCACATTCATTAATAGTACTGTCAAATGAACTGGTTGATTCCACCCAGCTTTGTGCGTCTTCGTCGTAGATTAATTCACGGCAGGTGTCATCTGATTGATTTGAATCTATACGATTTGTAAACATGCTGTCGTTGGATTGTTCTGTAGACATGTCAAGAACCAAATTAGCTGCAACAACGATTATTGCTATTACCACAAGTATGCCTACTATTGTTTTTGCATTCATTCTCTCTACTGGCTCGCTCTCTGCTATAAATAACTTCTTTTGTAGTGGCAGACTGCAAAATTAATTCTACATCTTCATCTTATTTTCTATTGGCAAAAACTGATTAATACTGATATATCCATACACAATCTGATTTATTTTATGCCGCTAAATTTTATCGGCATGAATAAACACTCTGTTGCAAGCAAGTGCTAAACCCTGTTCTGTGATCTTTTTGTTTAAAGTTTAGTGATATCTGCCTTTTCGTGAAAAGAAAGGATCGTAGATACAGCGGTTTTCCCTAACTCAAACCACTTTGAGACTTGAACAAAGCATTTGTGAATCATGATGCTTAAAGGACTGAATCATCTTGTAATCTCAGAAAACCTGTTTCCAACATAATCCCAGTTAACAACATTCCACCATGCCTTGATGTATTCGTATCTCCTGTTTTGATATTTTAAATAATATGCATGCTCCCAAAGATCTAATCCCAGTAGGGGGTATTTCTGAACAGTCCATGGGCTATCCTGATTTTCTGTAGTAATGATCTCAATTCTGTTATATGTCTGGTTAAATACCATCCAGCACCATCCACTCCCTTGAAGATCAGCTGCTTTTTCAGAAAAAATCTCCTTGAAATTCTTAAAACTATCGAAATAGACATCAATTGCATCCTCTAGTTCTCCGCTAGGCGCGCCGTCACTGTTTGGAGTCATAGTCTCCCAAAACAGTCTGTGGTTCTCAAAACCGCCGCCAAAAAAGTTAATGGCCTTCTCCTCTTCTCCTCCCCCCCCGTGTTCTGATCTTGATATGGATTTCAAATCGGCAAGAATGGATGATATGTACTGTGGATGTGATGCGGCTTTTATATCCTCAAGTGATCTGTTTAGCCCATCAACATATCCTCGATGATGCATCTGATGATGAATCCTCATTGTCTCCTCATCTATGAATGGCTCTAACTCGTCGTACTCGTATGGTAATCTTGGAAGCTCGTATCGCACCATAGTTTAGGTTGCCATAATCAACATATTAGAGCTTGTGCAAAGATGGCCAGCAAAATCTGCCTTCTCCAGTCTAAAAGACGGACATCTAACAAGTAAAACATCTCCCATCACATACTTGGGCAAAAGCATTGCCTGCGGTTCCTTTTTGGAGGCGTTTCTCAGGAATCGATGCAGGATCTGTGGAAAGAATGATAAATCCTGCTGTCATTATGATAATAATATGAGAAGGTTGGGAACCGTAGACCTGGAAATCTTACATTTGGCAATTAACCAAAATGGCACATTTAACGAAAGTCATCTGGAGAATTCCGAGTTAAAGCGGCTGGGAGTTGGAAAACTTTTGGACTGTCTTGCCACATTAAAAGACAGAAAGATGCTGTCATTGAACAATACTGACGGATCATTTTCCATAACCGATCTTGCAAAAGAGATTCTGTGGGGCAAAGACGTGCCAACATGGGCAAAAGTGCTAAGGCTATTACAGATAAAGTCATGCGGTATGGATGAAATTATAGATGTCCTAAAAATACCTCGGGAACAACTAGCTGGGGATATCGAAGAGTTGAGAAAGAATCAGCTTGTACTGATGTCACCGCAAAGACAGGGGGAAAAACTGCTCAAAATATTTGAAATTTTACCTGAAGGTGTACAGTACATTGACAAGACAGATGTGGATGGATTTGACAGTGCCGTGTTTGGAGAACCAAGACCGCAGATAGAGGCTATATCCAAAATAGACGAGATAGTAAAAGAGATCCAAGACGCACAGCTGCAACAGTCACAAAAAGACTCAATTCTTGCAAAACTCTATCAGCTAAAAGACAGGTTGGAGATCTGATTATTTTGCACGAATTTTGTCCTGTATCTGCGCCAGTATGAGTTCTGCTTTGTCTTTGTTCTCGTATGTGTCTACTGTCTCATCCATAATCTCATCGATCTCGTAACTCTTGTCTACTAGTATGTCTGCAACATGGTCGTCCAGCGTCCCGTTTCCAATCAAGTAATATGCAAACACTGTATTTTTTTGACCGATTCTGTGCAGTCTGTCTTCTGCCTGTCGGTGAATGGCAGGACTCCAGTCAAGTTCTGCAAATATGACATATTTTGCCCGAGTCAGATTAATTCCTACGTTTCCTGCACGAATACCTGCAATCATTAGCTTTGATTCGCCTTTCTGAAACCTGTCAATGTTGTCCTGTCTTCGCACATCTGACTGCCCTCCGATAATTGAGACCGGGGCAAATTCATGAAGGCTCTCATGGAGTAGCCTGTGAATCATCTTGTGATGGCAAAACACTACAACACTCTCTTCAATCTCCATAATATTCTTGACAAAATTGATTACATGCGGTAGTTTTGCAATGCCTGCTATCTGTCTCTCGCTTTGAATCGCTCTATAGTATGACGCAGATTTTGAGAATTCACTGTCTGCATCCTTTTGTTCAATCTCTACCTTTTTCCAAATTTTGTCTAGCTCCTCAAGATAGTACTCTGTGTCGGCTGCTATGATCTCTTTGTAGCGGACTTTGTCTTTGAGTTCCTTTAGAACATCTGACTTTTTTCTTCTGAGCATAACATGTTTTTGCAGCTCGTTTCTAAGTGATGCGCGTTTGTTCTCCAAAACAATCGCTTTACCCTTTTCATTGACATAACAAAAGTACTCGCAAAATTCCTTGAAACTTCCCAGCAGACCTGGTTTTATTATGTCAATGATTGGCCATATCTCTGAGCCACGATTGTAAATCGGGGTGCCTGAAAGACCTATTCTATATCGAATTGACGGGTGTGCCGCTAATTTTTTTACTGCCTTGTATTTCTGGGTGGTCTTTGATCGTAAATTATGTACCTCGTCACACACTATCGTCTTTAATCCAATCTTTGCTAGATCGCCTTTTCTCTTGAAGAGCAGCTCGTAATTGACAATGTAAATGTCTGCTTTTGCAAGATTCTGGGATTTTCCTGTTCGTATAATCTCCACGCTAGGGGATTCTGACTCTACAATTCTTCCGTTTCTGCTCTTCCTTTTTAGGAATTTTTCAATCTCTCGCTCCCAGTTGTTCAGTGTAACTAGTGGTGCGATAACTAGGATGGGAAACGTCTGCTTTTCTGTTGCAGCATAAGATAACGTCTGTACTGTCTTTCCTAGCCCCATCTCGTCTGCAAGCAGTGCATTGCCTGAGGATTTTAGTAAAAAGTCCAGTCCCTCTTTCTGAAAATTCAAGAGCTTTCCTCTAAATTGCTCGCCTGCTTTTGCACGCTTTAGCTTTAGTTTGATCAGCGGCAATGTGGGTTTTGGAGCATAGGTCTTTACGATCTTTCTCTGCCACGCTGATTTCGATAAAATTTTCAGTGGATACCTCTCCATGATGAGCTTTAACTGCTTTACACTCTCTATAGTGTCCGGGATTATCACCTCGTTGATATTCTCACCGTACCAGGCCTCTGGTACAAGTCTTGATATCATGCTAACTGCACGCTCGCCTGTAACTTTCCAGCTCCAAATCTTTGAATATCTATCTAGAGCATACTCCAATGTGCCTATATTTTCCGCGTGTATCTCCATAAATTGTCGTTAGAAAGTTTTTTTTGCCTTATGAATCTTCATATTTGAAAGACATCCACTGATTCAGGGCCAAACTACTACAAGAGTTAAATATGATTACTATTTTATGCTATGGGGTAACAATGGTGACGCTAACATTAATCATGTTTGGCATACGGGTTCAAGCGTCTTTGTCTTTAAATATTCAAAAATGCTACAAAGACATCTTATCTGACTGCATACAAATAATCGAACTCTTGAATCTTCTACCGTACTGTGATATCTGGCATGTTTTTTGCGGATTCGTCTGTATGCATACTGCAAAGTATTTTGATATTGTTTTAAGACACCAAATCAGGCATACTCGTGGACGGGTGTCTGATTCTATGGATTTGTCTGTCTGCGTACTTTGACGGTACAATATTGCACAAATAAAAAACCAGATTAATTGATACGTGGCAAGATGTTATCAGGGCCTACAGATCCCTGCACAGTTATTGCGTATTCTGTCTTTGTTTATTGCCGCAGAAACGAAAGCTATACGCAAATTTTACCTGTAGGCCGTTTGCTTGGGTCATACCGAAAACCTGCAAAAATTATCACAACATAAGTTTAAACTTGATCAAATACTAGATGATGATATATGGAGTTTATACAAAATGCAGAACCAACTGTGCAAAGACCGATAATCATTGCAGCGATGCAAGACATGGGCAATGTTGGCAGTATAGTGATAAATTTCATTAATGACTCTCTGCAAACAAAAACATTCAGAACTGCAAAGACACTATTCCCAACATATGTTTTAGATAGGGGCGGATACATTGATCTTCCTGATGAGAGTTGGGAGTATAGATACACAGATGATCTGATAGTTTTTGGAGGAGGCAAGGGACAGCCGCAAAACAACGGCGATCTACACACTTTGTGTCAAGATGTAATTGATGTCGCAAAGAAACATTCTGCAAAATTCATCTATACCTTGGGAGGCTTTCACACAAGTCGGCCTCTTGCAAACAAACCCAAAACATTTGTTACTGCGACATCCATAGACTTGGCAAACCAGATGGAGGGACTTGATGTTCAAACAACACCCCACAAGTCGATAATTACAGGATTCAACGGATTGATTTTGGGATTTGCGAAGAAAAATAACATTCAAGGAATTGGCATGTATGGGGAATTAAACGATCCTGGAATACCTCAATACAGATCAGCCATCAGTATCATCAGAACCCTTGAAAAATTAACTTATCGAAAGTTAGGCAATACTGACCATCTAGAGTTGATGGCTCTGGATGTTGAAAGAAAATTCAAGAATTAATCTAATGTATTTTTCCTATCTTGTGAGCCTCTGTGTTCTGATCATGGCAGTCACAGCTGCACAGGTGGGTAGTGTGGTTGTTTAAACAATCAATACATTCAAAATGTTTTCTTGTTTCGCATGCAGCACAAATCATTATACTTTTGTTATACAATAGAAGAATTTGAGCTTTTTCTATACTGCTGTACAATTTGGGGGTTTTTGTTTATTTTAAGGGAGGTTTTCAGGCAGAATTGGTGCTTGGTATTGCAGCATGTTGCCTTACCGCCGTCTTTTGGCTGCACATCTAGAACGCTGACGCTCCAGAACAATACTGCCTTCTTTTAATCTGCCTGTCACATTACAGCAATCTTACGTGCAAAGACGTGCCGTATCGTTTATCTGTCTGGTCAATTAGTTGCCCAAACAGATTGCAGGTATGGACGGTATTGGAAAGCACATTGTACTGTTACTGCGTTATGTTTAGGGGCGTTGCATGAGTTGCCGTGTAGCGGCCATCTCTTTTGCAATGATGATGACTACAATAATGACAACATCTATGTCATCTAACACAACAACAACAGGCACCCTCTGATATCTTGTGTATCTGCAACTAGTGCGGTCTGTGGCGTGTTTGAAGTGTGTCTATTATAATGACGCCGCATAAACAATTTTTAGTATGAATTAAAAACATACTGTGAGTTGAAAATATTTCATAAAACTGCCTGCATTACGTGCAAAAAGACGATCACAGAGATTCAACGAATGAACAAAGATATTGAAACGAGAGATTTTTTTAAGGATCCATTTTCAGAGGCAGAACTTGAAAAAATAATCAAGATGACCGGTAAAAATCCTTCACAACTGCTTCGGAAGCGGGACAAAATGTACAAAGAGCTAAATTTAGGAGACAACAACAAGACTGATGCACAAATAATCCAACTGATGGTTCAGCATCCGGGATTAATCGTACGTCCCATCATACTGTCAAACAACAAAGCATTCATCAAAAAAATTGATCCGAAATAACGATCTAGCATCAGTTACTACCATCACTTTACATCCTCGTCACAGCATTCTTTCTTTGAATAGCCGCACTGCCTCCAAATGAGAACAATTCGCTTTTAGTCCCTTTCCATGATGAAATTTATAGAAATTTTTAAACCCCGGACATTCGCACGTATCTGATGTCACAAAATATGATTTTTCAGGATTAGATGAGGATCTTATAGCGACGCTAGAAAAGATTTGCAATGGATTTTGGATCCCCGAAGATATACGTTTCACAGTAAATGCTGATGCGCGAGTTTTGCAAAATGTGTTTGGTATGTATGTCCATTCATTTGTGATTACCTGAATTGATATTACACACCACTCAATTAAATACACAGAAACAATATGGTTGAACGACAGATAAAAAAATTGTTGAGCACAGACAGAACGGTTTTGGTTGGAACGTGACCTGTTTGTCTAAACATTCAATCTGCTTTTACATGCATGTACTGACAACCTGAATTGTGTCCAAACCTGCCAAAAATCGCTTCAAAAAGCAAAATACTTATCTATGTGCGCTCTTTTTAAAGGTTTTCGGGCTTTCTGTGTGTTTATGTACAGCATTAGCTAGGGATAGT
>JAKZUU010000095.1:0-3358 GCA_047516405.1 Candidatus Nitrosopumilus sp.
ATAGTTCCAAACAACATAGTCAGCTGGGGATTGGACAGATAGACAGGCGCGCCAAAGCCAGATTGTTGCGGGGAGATATTACACTGATTTTTTATCTTTGGTACAGACATACCGTGGGCCAACTATTATGATTTTAAAGAATTGATAGATTTTTTATTAGCACTAGATTTGATTGGTAGGCAGATTTGGAGATTAAAATAACATGCAAGAGAAGACGTCGTAAATGAAAAAGATTCCAATAATGGCAGCAATATCCACTTTTTTCCTTGTGGTGATTCTCATGCCGTCACTGGGAGTAACGTGGCGGTCGTATTTCGAACCTACAGGAAACCCAAACGAGTGCTATGTACAAAAAGAAAACGGGGATCTAGAACCGTGTAAGATAGAAGCTGTTAAAGTATTTTTGTGGCCATCGCAGGATACAGTTCAAGACTGTGACATGCATTGTCAAGAATTCGCCCAAACAAAACAGACGGTATTTACAGGCGGAGTAACTGAGATCATAAACCCAAATCACAGGTCACTGACATATCACAAAACAACACAGGTAATTGATGATACGTATCTTGGAAAAAATGTCAAGCAATGGCAAGATTCATGGGATTTTGATCTGGAATCATCGTACAATCAGTATGGAGACGAGTTTTTCTCCAAGCTTGACGCACTGTTGATTAAAAACGAGATGCAAAACCAGATGAATGCCCTTGGCATTGTCAACGTAGAAGACGACTTTGAGGTAGCAAGTGGAATGGCGTTGGCATCACTGCCTCCCCACATTGGATTCAGCTCCGTAATACATGCAACAGATGGTCACTATTACTGGCTGTAAGGAGGCACTCATTCAAACAAGGTGAGTTACTACAAGACAACACAGCTGCAGTATCCAGATGAGACCATGTATCCAAAGATTGATTCGATAATATCAAAAGGTCTTCCCAGAGTCTCAATTACTGAAGATGGCAACGATTTGCTTGCAAAACCATCCTATGTTGTTTTAGCAGAGCGCGGCAAGATAGAGTTTTTCAATTATGCCACAGAAACTCTTACTGTATACTTGGACCAAGAAGAAACCAATGACGACATTGTACAAGAACTCTCAACAAAAAGCAGTTCAGGTATGACAATTCCATTTAACAGTCCAGGAGTTTATTCATTTAACGTAGAGGTTCTAAAAAATATCAACGGTAACCGGTATTGGCTAGACACGGGTGGCGTCATAGTGGTGCTGTCTGAGGACATGAGTAATCTGCCAATGTCTGTTAAAATGGAAATTTCAAAGATGATACTGTCCACAAGCGGTCTGCCAATTTTCAGGATGGGACAAGGTGAACAAGACGGCACAATATACATTGACTTAGATCCGGCAATTGACACACTGCTGCCAGAATCAAGACAGTACTATCTTGATGCAGCACAAAGCATCATCCCGTTTGAGATTAGGATTGGCCTGTACTAGGAGATGTAAATGAATCTGAGTCCAATGATTGTAGGACTGGTTGTTGTTTCAAGATATGGACAGTTTATGGAGCAGTTTATGGTATGATGTGCAGGTGTCTGGAAAAATGAGAATTAGAGCTTTGGCAATAATTGCAATATTTCTTTTATTGATTCCTTGGATTGGCATGCTGGACTTTGACAGAGGTAATGTCCAGGTAGATGGAATCCGCACAAGTGCCATTATCGTCATGACATTGGCTGTCTTTTTTTCCATAGTGTCATGGTCAGCGCTTTCATGGGCATCTAAAAGCATCAAACCCGCAGGAATTTTGCTGAGTATAATTACTGGCGCATCCTTGGTAATTCCGTTTATTCAGGTTCTGGGGCCCATGGCGGGAATTTTTGTTGGGGTTGTAGCCGGATTTTCAGCTTTCATGCTTCAAAAAAGGGTGACAGACCCGACAAAGAACCGCCCCGTTGTAATTGCCGTCATTACACTTGCAGCTGCGTATCTGGTCCTGATCCTCGTAGTTTTAGCAGCAAACCAGAGTTCACACGCCTGGGATACCGGCAGCGGCATTGGTGCATGGAGCGGTACTGCAGAAGGAATTGAGGAATCCGGGTTTGAGAACGTCTTTAACAACAGTATTGGATTTGCATACTTTTTAGCCATCATTCCATCATTGATGGCAACTGGATTTATACTTCGAGGAGAACATGAACGCCACGTTTAGTGTGATCCTCATCATGGCGCTGCTGACATCTGCCACGCTGTTTCTAATATATCAAAATCCTGACGAAATTCCAAAATCACGGTCACTTGAGAAACATTCTCGTGAAATAGCTCAAATTAATGAAAAATCAAAAGACTATCAACTGATTGGAGATATGTAGAAATTCAATGACTCAAAAAAATTGATGGAGGAAAAGCTAAAAGAGATCTCTCTTTATTATATGGGACTTGAGATTTCAGATGTGGATTTGATTGACGGGTATTACCCGTTTCAAGATTCACAAGCCGTGATAGAAAAATTTGGTTTGAATTCATCACTAATTTGCGATTTTGAACAAAACATTCCCCTGCACATGTACACAATCTCACAGACAGAAAACTTTCAGCTGTTTGCAAAAAAAATACTCCCCGTACAAAATTGAACTGTATATTATGGATGAACGAAAGTACTTGTCTAATATCCACTATGGGTTGAGTGCCGGTGCTGAAAACCAGTACGCGTCAACATACTTTCATCTTGATTCGTGCGCCAATGGTGTAACTGACAAGGAACTATACTTTTTGCATTGTTTCAATGAGAATGACAACTATAGGTTTACCACCTTTAACTATGACGATATTGTTTCTAGTATTTCAAGCTCCCATTTCTGCAAGATAGAACTGGATTCGTGGCGTCAATCCCTATATGACTATTCTCAAACATTGCGTGAAAAACGCATGCAGTTAGAAACAGAATCAATGCCCGAGCTTGTTGATTCAGAGTCTCATATGAAATTTTTTTCAGAGATGAGCAGGCACGAAGATTTGGGAAACATTGTGTGGAAGATAGTTCAAGGTGAATTTGATGAACAGGATACACAAGATATGATTAGACAATATGAAGAACAATACGGCGGCCTGCCTGAGGAATTATTGGAATTGATTGGGAATAGAACATGAAAACTATATTGGTATCTGTTCACGTCGTGCCTAGAAAAATAAGAAATGTTCTCAAAGTATGTCAAATCTGTGCCTAAATCCGGAAATTTTCTCCAACTACGTGAACAGATACCTATATTGCAGATAGCGTTATCAGCTTTAACAGCAGCCATGATCCCTAACGCATAATAATTTGATTAAAGATCCGGACAGTTTTTTTGACTGCCAGCAGTAATTTTTTGGAGAATGTGTCCGAATCTTTAATCCGAA
>JAKZUU010000096.1:0-4301 GCA_047516405.1 Candidatus Nitrosopumilus sp.
GATGTTGCATGCCGTCACTGCAGATCCAAGAGATACGTGCGCAACGGGAATCGTATAAACCAGAACCTGAATGTCCAGCGGTACAGGTCGGGATTGCAAAAGGACATTCTCCGGACTGGCAGGATTCAGGGGAAGACATCATGGCCCCAAATGTCATAACACGGGCATTACGGGAGGTTGCGCACGGTCTGTCACCTAAGGGCGTGCAGTCAGTCATGGCAGGGGACGGGATCAGGGTGCATCAGTACACGATACACAGATGGAGCAAGGACTGTGGATATGATGAGCGAGTACTCCAAATCCATACGTCCGTGGACAGGATACAGGTGGCACTGCGATGAGATCTATCTGAGAATCAGGGGCCAGAAACTATGGCTTTGCAGTGATGGACAGCTTTAGCAGGACCGTACTTGCCTATGGCATATCTCACACAAAGATGAACTTTGATCCCTATCCGATGTTTGCAGCTGCAAGAACCCAGGCAGGAGTATCCCCATGGGTACTGGTAACTGACGGCCTGCAGGTGTTTTGCACGGCCGCCACAAGAGCGTTCTGGTGCAGAAAGGGCTTTAGGTTTACCCATGTCCGGGACATTCACCTGCAAAAGAAGTTCAATAATAACTGCAACCTGCACGAGAGACTGAACGGCAAGTTCAAGGACCACATCAAGACTGCCAGGGGGTTCAAGAGCGAGGATCCGGCCCTTGTACATCTGATGATCATACATCATAACTTTTTTCCGTTCCCACTCCGGTATCGGCGACATCACACCTGCAGAAAAGGCTGGGATCAGAATACAGGGCAACGACAAGTGGATGACATTCATATGTAATGCCGCCATCCATGTGACGTAGCATGGCAGCATGCAAGACACGGCAACGGCAAGGCCTGTCCCGCAGGTATGATCTAGCAATGGCCTGCAGTCCAAATCAGAAAGAACAGACACATGCGCCCGATCACGACATGTTAAAGCCATGACTGAGGCTTCAGAGGGCGTTTTTGAGCATCAACCGATTTTGCAGAAGAACCTGACCAACAGAATCTTTTTAAATAATAAATGTTAAAAAAGCACTTGTGTTGACGTTACACAAAAGAACCTTTTTAACAAACACGTCGGGAAAAAATACATGCAGGCAATAGAGATTAACAATGTAACCACAGCCTTTGACAAGGGTGGAGGTTCCATCACACTCAGGAATATAAATCTCAAAATATCCAGCGGTGAGTTTGTGTGCCTTACCGGCCCCAGCGGTTGTGGAAAATCCACACTGTTGAGAATGATGTGTGGCTTTGCAAAACCAGATAACGGCACCATAACATCATATGGAACGGTTGTCGATGAACCGTCCCCTGCACGTGTGATGGTGTTCCAGACCGGGGAACTATTTCCATGGCTCACAACAAGGGACAATATAGAATTCGGATTGAAAATGGCAAAGGTAGACAAGGAGAAAAGAGGCGTAATAGCGACAAATTTTCTTGAAATAATGTCACTGACAGAGTGGGCCGATATGCCTGTACACCAGCTGTCTGTAGGCATGCAACAAAGGGCTGCAATCGCAAGGGCACTTGCAATTGATCCTGACATTCTGCTGATGGACGAGCCGTTTTCGGCACTTGATGCGAAAACCAAGGAAGATCTGATGTTTGAACTGCAGTTAATCTGGGAAAAAACACGCAAGACAATACTGTTCGTAACACATGATCCTGTAGAGGCAGCAGTATTGTCCACTAGAATAATCAGGTTTACCGCCCGTCCTGGAACGATAGCTGAAAATATACAAAATGATCTGCCACGCCCGCGTGTGGCAAACGACAAGGATGTTGTATTGCTGGCAGACCGTATAAGAAAGGGAATTTTAAAATAATTTTTTGGTTAACGTATTGATTTTTACTGGTTTACTGTTTTGACTATATTTTCAACACATCCAAATCGTTCACCGTAACGCTCATCATCTTTTTCTAACCAAAACTTTTCACCATCCACATCATCTGCAACAGCACACGCATCTTTTTTTTAATTGCCTGTACCATGTTATCTTCTGCAGAACGCTGTCTATATTCAAAAAGCAACTAACATTATTACAAAACTTACACCTATGATATTTGAACGGATATGGTTTAAACGACTGCGTTCTAAAATTTCGGCAGTTTATTTGGGAATATCGCCTGCATCGATTAAACGCGCAGATGTTTTTAATAGTTTTTCCACATCTAATTCCATCACATGCAATTCTTACAAATTAGGTCATCCAAGCCTTTACCTGTATCTTTATCAGGTCGACAACATTTGGCACACATTTCAGCATTTCTAGCACATTTTTCACACAATCTATAATCAGGATATATTGACACATGGCTACAATGTTCACAAAATTTTTTCTCTACACCTGACATTGTGGTAGCTATAAATTAATTTATATAAAAAGGCTTTTATTATGAGATCGGTGATATTTTTAATATCTGTTCTATTGGATTGTAAAATTATCTAAAGAGAAGCGTGATGACAAATTGCCTGTAAATACAAACCGTGAAACCACTAAATACACAAAAAAATTAAACAATAACTTATTAAATAATTAGGAAATTTCAAAATAATATTTTCATCATTGCATTGATTTTTGCTGATTGACGGCATCAGCAATTCTTGTCGTGCAGCCAAGCCACTCGTCATAATACTCATCAGCCTTTAAAGACCAGAACCTTTCACCATCACTGTCGTTGGTAATAATACAGGCGTCTCTATTTTTTGTGGCATCTGCCAGATTTGCATCGGCAATATGCTGTTTGCGTTCGATCATATCGCACACAAGTTCAAAGGACAGATCGGAAAATGTTTTCAAAGGCATCTGCTTTGCACGGTGTTGTTCAATGATTCTGGCTGCCTGTTCTGGAATGCTACCGGTGTCGGTCAAACGTACCGTCAGGTCGTCTATTTTTTTCACATCTAAAGTCATAATTTTCCCCCCGGTGGTCTTCTATCAGACCATCTGCATGATTTGTTCAACGTATTTATCACACTTTCCACGTCAGGATATGTAGCGATAATTTCTATTCTTTCATTGTTAACGAATCTTATGTCTTTAACATTATCGTAGTTCTGGATCATCATATTTACCATACTGTATTTTGTTATATATTTACTGATGATCCGCCGGAAAAGAAGCTGGAAAGCGGCACATGTCTTGCGCCCCTTTTCCTGATGGCAATGGTGCGCATGTCCCCGGCTGTCTTCCTGTGGTGGCATTTCTCGCACAACACACGTAGGTTGTTTTCATCCCAGAACAGATCAGGATTTACTGCCATCGGTACAATGTGGTCGACCTCGTTGTCCAAGCTCCTGCGGCCGCATACGGCACATTTTCCGTCATCACGCTGAATAATTACACTCCTCATTGTAGGCCACCACGGTATCACATGATAGTGTCGTATATCGGCATGTCTTTTACTGCAAAACTTTCTGCGGTATTTGTCCCACAGTTTTTTCGGCTTTCCGCACCAGCACAGCCCCCTAGACAGATTGATTACCATCCACAACTGCGGAGTTTTCCTTCCAGCCCTTATGTCTGGGTACGTAGACGATGTGCGGCACTTGGCGGCCTGTTTGACAGTTACTGGTTTATTCGGGTCCGGCAGCAGTGACAGCGGCCCGAAACATGTGCATTTGCCATGATGACATTTTGCGTATTGTATTCCTGCAACAGTGCTGACAAAAAATTCGTGTGCCGACAGCACATGCTTGCATCTTTTGCACTTTATAATTCCTGGTGGTATGTATGGTATTGCAGTGACTAGCATTTTCTTTCTTTTTTAATGTCATGTTCTGCACATCTGCGGAAATGATGGCCACATGAACAGTGTATGCACCCGCACGGCGGACAGCACTCATATGCAAGGGAGGACATGCACTCTGTACAGTTACGTGTCATCTACATGCCCACCATTATGTTGTTCAACCGCAAAGTTTCGTCTATATCTATTGCAATATACTGGATTGTACCATCCTGGTGAATACGTAACAGCTCGCGCTTCTGAAGTGATTTTTCAAGATATTGTGTGTGATTGTTTTAGCTTCATTTTGTTTTTTTATTAACAAAAACTGATTTAGGTTTAAGAATTAATAGACACATATGATCTCCAGCTTGGATCCCACCAAGGTTGATTGGAATATAGCAACGTGCATAAGTTTCTGTACATGATATTTTAGGACCATCATAGGCATAATGCCTCTTGTCTGGGGAATATACCAAAAGCACAAAACAAAATGCATGGAAAATTAAAATTCAGATTCATGCATGGCT
>JAKZUU010000097.1:0-14074 GCA_047516405.1 Candidatus Nitrosopumilus sp.
CTATTCATGCAGTTACAGCCAATTGAAGTTCTTTATAGAATTTTTTAAAATCCGCATCATCGTTTTCGTATATTATCTCCTTAACCTAAAGGTTTTATTTAAACCGGCAAGGCAAGATGATTATGCTAAACACGGTATACAAGGACGCCATAATCAACAGGGAAAAGATGGTGTCAATCCTGAGCGGTCCAAGATATGAGCAAATTTTACAGAAGGCAAGAGAGAATTGGACAGAGTACACGCCGGTAAAACAGGAAGTGCTTACAGCAGGAATTGACAGCAGCTTTAACAGCATTAAATTTCAAGGAATCCAGCTCTGCGCAGTTACTGCAGTGTCAGTCAGATCAGACGGGCAGATACTGGTAGATCTGCACAAGACAAAGCTCGGCTCAGACAGAGACCTTTCACAGATTGCAAGCAAGATGGAGATTGATGCGTGTCAGCAGACAGTAGACAGGGTAGACCTGGTTTTGATGGACGGATCCCTGCACTCACAGTTCATGACACGGCAGTCATCACTTGACAAGCAGATTATCGATATAATGAAAAAAAGAGACAACGTCGTATTCGTCTCAAAGACGTCAAACACAAAGAAACAGTTCGAAGAGATGGGATCACTTGCAGGGGACATCTTTTATTACAACCATGTGACGGCCAAGCCAGGATTCAGCAAGATGCAGGTAGAAAAAAATTACGGTGCAGAAAAGACCATTACCTCAACGTTTGTAAGGCTAAGCGAGTCAACCCCGATACTCAAATTGGAGTTCATCGGAGAGCAGCATGACAAAGAAGACATCAAGTCTGTGATCAACAAATTGTATAAAACCAGCGTGGGAGGATATCCATATGCGCTCAAACTTGCACACAACAACTGCAAAATATCATACAAGGAACTCTCAAAGATGGTCAGCCTGCTCGGATTAAGCAACGAGATAGGCTCACGCGAGGTGCTGAATTGAATCTGGGTTTTGTCATAGGTGAATCAAAGCCCACATTTGTAACTGCAATAACATCAAGGGCCCTGTCTGTAGGAGAGTATGTCAAGATAAGCTCTGAGAACGGAGAGATACTCGGACTAGTTGAGAGATCGTCTATAACGAGTGCGGCATTTGAGGACGTGAAGAATTTTGATGAGGCATCAGAGAGTACAGAGATCGCAGAGTTAAACAAGAGGGACAAGACGTTTACGGCGCATATCGGTATTTTAGGATTTTTGGAGAATTTGAGCATGGGTATCTCAATCATTCCTGCAATCCCGCCAACTCCTGGCACTGCAGTCGTCCTGCCAGACAAGTCAGAACTAGAGAATGTTTTCAGTCCCAAAAAGAAAGGATGGATAAGTGTAGGGAATCTTTTGCGTGACAAGTCAGTTGATGTGAAGATAAACTTGGAAAAGATTGTCTCAAGGCACGTGGGGATTCTGGCCATGACAGGAATGGGAAAGAGCAACCTGGTATCACTGATTGCAAAACAGATTTCAGAGTTAAAGGGGACAGTGATAATATTTGACTATCACAACGATTACGTGGGCCTCAACATCCCCCAAATCAACATAATTGATGCAAAGATAAACCCCAGACTGCTCGATGCAGACCAGTTCTCAGAAGTCCTGGAGATTCGAGACGGGGCAAGTGTACAGCAGCGGGTTTTGAGAATGGCGTTTACAAGACAGGTGAGGACTGCAAAAGAGTTTTGGGCAGAACTAGAAGAGGAGATAAAAAAGATCATAGCGTCTACTGACAACAAGCTAAAGGAGATCAAATCCTCGGCATACAGGGTTCAGGATATAGTAGAGGAGGCCCAGAAAAGATTTGAGGACATTTTGGATCCTGACATAGGGGATCCGCTAAGCTTCATCAAGGAAGGGTGTGCAAACGTTCTGAACATCTCTGAGCTCTCAGAAAAGCAGGCAAACGTGGCAGTTGCATTTTATCTGCAGCAGCTTCTCAAGGACAGAAAGGATGCAACCATTACACGCCATGGAAGGTCAAAGAGAGTAAGAGAATACCGATTCAGCTCGCCCATATTTGTAATCATTGAAGAGGCACACGTGTTTATCCCAAAGGACCATGACACAGGCGCAAAGTACTGGACTGCAAAGATTGCAAGGGAGGGAAGAAAGTTCGGGCTGGGCTTGGGCATAGTCTCCCAAAGGCCGCGAAGCGTGGACCTGAACGTATTGAGCCAGATGGGATCATTTGCAATCATGAAGATAATTCAGGAAGACGACCAGCGCCAGATAGCGTCTGCGACTGAGTCGACCAGCCGTGAATTGATCAGCCAGCTCACATCATTGAACGTGGGAGATGCAGTGCTTGTAGGGCAGTGGACAAACCTTCCGTCTCTTGTGCACATTGAAGAGGTCAAAGACAAGACGATGGGAAGCGACCAAAGCGCAATCAACGAGTGGGCAAACAGAGAGAGGATGGGCAAGGTTGCAGTGGAGTCGACGCAAGAGTTAATTCAAAAGGACTTGTTGTTAGAGTAGCAATGCTGTTTTCACATATTTCAGACACCCACTTGGGACTTGTGCAACACGGATCAGAGGAACGCGAGCAGGACGTTTATGATGTCTTCAACCAGTCCATAGACATCTCGATAAAAGATCATGTGGATTTTGTAATTTTTGCAGGAGATATCTTTCAGGTACCAACCCCAAACGGAACGGCAGTCGTCCAGATGGGCAACGGGTTGAAGAGACTAAAGCAGAACAGCATTGATTCGTTCTTCATTTTAGGGGAGCACGACATTAGCAGAATCAGGGCAACGCCAATCCCGTATGTGTATCATAACTTGGGATTCTCAAAGTATATCGGCCAAGGAAAGCCCATCAGCTACAAGGGAGTGCTGCTGGCAGGGTTTGACAAGATAAGAAAGGCAGAGATGCCGCAGTACCAAGAAAAGTTTGCAGCAGTAAACAGGAATGCCCAAGAGCATTCAGGGCACAGGATTCTGGTTTTACACCAGGGAATCACAGAGTTCAACAAGTTTGCAGGGGAGATACTGTCAACTGACCTGCCAGGGAACTTTACATATTATGCGATGGGACACCTGCACGACAAGGCAGTCAGAAGATTCACTCATCTGAATGGCCCTGTCGCATACCCCGGCTCCACTGAGCTTACGACAAATGAGGGGATAAGAGAGACGGAGAAGGGGTTCTTTCAAGTGGATATCTCAAGTGCCGATGCATCCCCTGCTTGGATCAAGCTGGATTCAAGGCCCCAGATGTCATTTAAGACAGAGTATCAAGAGTTAGCAAAGACTGTCGGAGAGATAACTGAAAAGATAGCAATGGGTGGAAAACCCCCGATAATTGAGATAAAGATTCAAGGTCATGACATAAAGACTGACCACATTCAGGCACAGGTTGCAAGACTCAACTCTATGGTTTTGAGATGCTTTTGGAAGATAGTTACAAAACAGACATCGGATTCGACTGTGTTGCTTGACAGGCCAAATGTGATCGATGAGGAGATGTATAGACTGTCAACTGATGTGCTAAACTCAAAACAGTCCGCAGAATTTGTCATCAACGAGCTGCTTCCGGTTCTGGCAGCAGAAAAGACAGATGAGGCGCTGCAGATGGTCTGGGAGAACTTTGAGCAGTTCAAAAAGGAGAAGAAGCTGTGATCACCTTGATCGAGGTCGGGGATTTTCTTGCCCATTCTGCCACGATACTGGAATTTGAGCCCGGAGTTACAGTCTTTGTGGGTGATAACGGGGCAGGAAAGTCAAGCATCATTGATGCAATTACATTTGCGTTGTTTGGCAAGCATACAAGAAATAC
The DNA here is from genome assembly GCA_047516405.1 of Candidatus Nitrosopumilus sp. GTDB lineage: Archaea > Thermoproteota > Nitrososphaeria > Nitrososphaerales > Nitrosopumilaceae > Nitrosopumilus. The sequence goes on from JAKZUU010000097.1 coordinate 3,791, forward strand.
AAACAAGGGGCTGATAAGGCGCGGGGCAGACATGTGTTTTGCAAAGGTATGTTTTTCCATAGACGATAATAATGAGTTTGAGGCAATAAGAAAGATTGACAGCAAGGGAACGCTGTCTGCAAAATTTACAAGGATAACAGACGGAAGACGCATCGAGGTTGCAGCAGGTGAGAGAAGGCAGTTCGGAGAGTCAATGACAGAACAGGTTGAAAGGGTGATAGGTCTGGACTTTCAAAAGCTAAAGGTCGCATCAATTGTTCAGCAGGGAGAGTTAAATGCGATAATCAATGCAAAGCCAAGAGAGTTCAAAGAACTGCTAAACGCGATAATAAGGATTGACAAGCTCGATGTGGCATCAGAGTCAATGAAGATAGTTAACCGGGAATTTCGTCAGAGGATAAAAAAGGATGTAGGGTATGACGATACGGACATCGAGGTTTTAGTGTTAAGCATCAAGAGGTGCAGAGAGGAGATTGAGGAGTCAAGGCCGCAGCAGGAACAGCTAGAGTCACAGCAATCAAAACTGAAAGAAGAGATTCGGCAGTTGAGGATAGAGGTGGATGTTGAGGCGCCAAAAATTGGCATGCTAAAACAGCTCGAACAGAAGAAGAGAGAGATCACATCTTATGGAAACCAGGCAGTGCAGAAGATACGACGCGAAATTGATAGCGATGAGCGCAAGGTACGCGACTGCCAGGGATGTTTTGAGTATGCATCAACAAGAGGCGACTTGGAATCCAAGATGGAGAGGGTAGAACAGGCAGTTGAGGATACGGCCAAGAAGATGCAAGAGATGCACAACCAGATATCTGCACTAAAAGAGAAACAGGCACTTGCATCAAAACTCCAACTAAAGGATAACAGGTGTCCGGTGTGCGATTCAAAGGTAGAGAGACTGAATCCGTTGTTCCAAGAGGAGCACCTTCAAGCAGAGATCGTGCAGCTAAGAGAACAGCTGGTTGCAAAAGAGAGAGAAAAGAGCGCGTACAGTCAAAAGAGAAGAGAGTTTTCTGCAAAGTTGGACAGGGCAACAAGGGCAGAGACAGCATTGAGCCTGCACGCCGTTGGCAGCAAAGAGGAGTTGGTAGAGATTCAAGAGGAGATAAAGACAAAGAGAGACAAGATGTCGTTGATGGCAAGCGGGAGTTTCTCAGACATTGCATCAATGGATTCTCATGCAAGAATGCTTTATGAGAACATCTCAGACTTGGAGAGTGCAACCAAGGGATTCAACGAACAGGAATTTAACAGTCTCAAAGGATTGGCAGAGCAAAAACAGAACAGCCTCTCCCAGATAGACCAAAAGATTGGCGCAATGACTCAGAAGATATCTGAGAATGAAAAACGGATAGGCGATTTTGAGAGGGCCGTATCTGAGTTAAAAATTGTAAAAGAGTATGTAAAAGGACTAGACGACATTCAAAAAAATGTCTTCAGCAGGGACGGGCCTGTTGCAACAAGTCTTAGGTCATGGGCATTAGAGGCAATCTCTGCCAAAGCATCAGAGTATCTGGTGTTACTGAACACAAAGATTCAGAGAATTATGCTGACAGAAAAAAACAGAGATGTTTCAATTACCTGCCACTCAAGAGACGAGATCTTAGAGTTGGAGTCCCTTAGCGGCGGTGAGAAGGTCAGTGTTGCACTGGCATTGCGGTTGGGCATGGCAAACCTTCTTGGGGCATCAAATCTCAATTTAATGATACTAGATGAGCCTACAGCGCATCTTGATGCCGAGAGAAAAAAATTGCTTGTAGGAGTGCTCTCCCAGCTGTCAGATATAGCCAACCCAGAGACGCAGATGCAGTTTTTGATCATTACCCACGATGCAGAGATCTTTGAGGATTCTGCAGTTGAGAGAATTTACAAATTCGAGTCAACTGCCCAAGGCAGCAAAGTTGCAGTGCTCTAGGTAACAGTGACGGTACCGGACACCCAAGGATGAAGCACGCAGAAATAATCAAAGGTTCCAGGCTCCTCAAATGTAAACTCAAATGTCGTTTCCTGTATAAACAGGGCAGAATCAAAGATGCCATCTGTGCCATCATTAAGATTTCCGCTAGTTACAGTATGTGCAACAGTGTCGTCGTTGCTCCAAGATACGGTTGTGCCTGCCGCCACAGTGAGGGCAGAGGGTACAAGGCAGGTATCGTTTACCTCACATCCAGAAATTCCGGAATCTTTTGCAAGTGAGATTGCAGCCTGTGCAGATGAATCCGACGGCATAGGCATTGCATTATCGTCATCCATCATCGTCGTCCTTGGCTCAATTACACTCTGAGGATCTGCAACGATGAATCCAAGCGATATGGCAGCCAGAACACCGACTATGCCTATTATACCGTATGCAAAATTCATCTCATCCACCTGTCAACTTTGCAAACTTTTCGTTCTTACTTAATCTTTCCATAAACTCGATATTAGACAGGGCAACGACTGCAGATTCCACAACAGGTTTTTCAGGATCGTTTAACGCTTTTTCTAGTGCCTCTTTTGCCTCTGCAGAAGAGCCAACTACTCCCAAGGCAATGGCTGCCTCATGACGCACAAACATGCTGGGATCGTTGAGTGTTGCGTCAGTTAATGGAGGAACTGCACCAGAGTACGACATTTGACCCAGTGAGAATGCAGCCTCATGACGCACCAGTTCATTTTCATCATTTTTTAGGACGTTTGCGATATGGGCAATCTTGTCCTCCCCGCCAAAATCAACTAGGATGCAAATGGCCCTAGTCCTTACCACGTAGTCGTGATGATTCAAAAGTGAGATAAAATAATCCGCATTGTTTTGTTCATATTGCGATTCCATCTCGGTAAAGAGGATCAACCTGTCATCAGTTACGGCCTGCAATTTGTTTTAAGGCAAGCTGTATCCTATATAGGTTGTTTGAAACAGAAAGAGGCAGGATGAGGATTAACAGAGTTATGTATTTAATGGAAAAAATATAATCCACGCTATGAGTGTGGTAATAGGTCAAAAAGCGCCAAATTTTGGAGTGTCAGAGTGGGTTCAAGGATCCCCGACAAATTTTGACAAAGAAAATGATCACATAGTGTTGTTGGAAGTCTTTCAGGTTAACTGCCCGGGATGTTTTATGCATGCAATTCCAGAAGCAATTAACGTTTACAACAAGTACAAAGATGACGGCGTTCGTGTTTTGGGACTTGCCACTGCTTTTGAGGATTTTGACAAAAATACACTGGAGAACCTAAAGATGCTTACACAGACAGGACAGGTGGTCGGAGACACAAAGAATGCACTTTCAACATACGGGCAACTGCGGGACGGGGACAAGCTAACTTACAAGATTCCATTTCCGTTGGGAATGGACAATCTGATAAAGGCCTCGGAGACTGAGAATCAGGAGAAGGTCATGGAGATCGTCTATCAGCAGATTCCAGAGTTTGACTCGTATCATGGCGAACACAGAGATCAGATCATACAAAGAGTAAAGCAGCATCTGGCTTCAAGAGAGTATTCAGCTGAGACATTTGAGAGATATTCACTGCAGGGTACACCGTCAACCATATTGGTTGACAGAAAAGGAATTCTAAGGTACGTGTCCTTTGGAAGAACTGGGTATATGGAGCCTGCAATTCAGAGATTGATTGATGAAGGTTAGTAGTAGTAGTAGTAGTAGTAGACTATCGCACCAAGAAAAGAACCAGTGAAAGCAGTACAACAACAACAAATCCGCCTACAAGGGCAACCTTTGCGTTATCCATGTTGTTGGTTTACCAAAGCACAATAAAAATAAATCTAGAGTATACCTGTAAAAAATACGTCTAAATCTATCTTCTCTTTCTTAATTTCACTACAATCAACACTACAACGGCTATAGTGACTAGGATACTGACAAGAATCTGCCATTCCAGAGAGCCATCAGAGGCATCACTTTCTTGCAGTAAGAACAGTGATGATGCTTCTGGCTCAAGCACATCATCTGACTCTGCACCGTCTTTGGGAACCAAGCCAGAGAGATGGGTCGTTCCAACAATCTCCAACTTGTTCTCACCAGAACCCTCAAACTTTAGCGTCACAAAAGAGATCTGCTGGTTGGTATTGACTGTTGGAAAATACTGTTGATCATTTAGATAAAACGTCAGATCTCCACCCAAGAGATCGTTGGGGATAATAACTTCGCCCAGATTATTTTCCAGTCCGCTGGAGATAGACAGAGTCAACTTTTTTTCGTCTTCATCGAATCTGAAATCTGCGATGTTAAAGTTGGAGACGATTTCTACCTGAAATGTATATCCGCTTGCCGATACATCCAGACGGTTCAGTATGCCAGTTGCATCAGAGAAAGATTGTCCATACACCGGAGTTGACATGGCTGTTGTTGTTGCTACTACTACTACAAGCAAGGTCAAGAATACTGTCTTCAATTTATACAGTTCTTGTGATTCTTTTGTTTAGCTCTTTGTCTTGGGCGATTCTTGGATGAGCAGGATCAGCTAAAATAACCTCAAACCAGTAATGTTTTCCGTCTTTATAAACAAAATAAGAACCTAATAACTGCATGTTAGGATACCTCTGAAGAACCCTTCTGTCTGCAACAGTCTTCATGCTGTCGTCTGCCTTGATTCGTGTGACACCTAGATGTTTAGGTCTCCTGCCACCGGTAGGCCTCTGTTTTCTCATACCGCCTGTACCAACTCTCATTCGGACTACAATAATACCTTGTTTGGCCTTGTACCCAAGTCTTCTAGCCCTCTGCAATCTGCTGGGCTTGACAATGCGGGTAACTGCAGCCTGTTTGCGCCATCCAATTACACGTTGACGTATCTCAACAGAGTTCTCCTTCCACAATCTAATCCATGTCTGATCTTGATAACTAGGCATACCATAAATTAGAAAAATTCCCATTAATAACTGTAAATCGAAGAATATGGACATCTAATTAATAAGATTTCTTTGAGTGTGAGATGTAGTTTACACACTCAAAGAAGGTCGTCTCCGCAGAAAACACGATACAGTTGCTAAGACATGGCTGTTAAAAAAGATTTCCCGGCGTTGTGACTCGTTTAAGCCTAGACAGACAAGAAAAAAGAGCCTAGACAGACAAAGAATGCCGGACAGAAAGAACAGATCATGTAAAAAAGTCGCAACTGTGTGTCAGAGATAACGCTCAAAGCATGAGACAGACTCATCGAGCCGTACTAAAGTATCCAAGTGTCTGAAACAGTCCATTTTTTGAGAAGATTTTGCAATTAAGGCTTGATGACTTTGAGGGCAATGACAATTTTCAGGCACAGCATAAACAGACGATCATATGCCTTGTAAGTTTGGCAACTTGAGGAGCTTTGCAATTATCACATACAAGTAATAATAATGTCAATAAGGATCAAGTTTGGGATTTTTATTGAACCGATACTTGTAGTTAAATGAATGAAGGGCAAAATATTTGGAATATTTTTAGCGTTTGTAATCATGATGTCTGTTCCGCAAGTCTATGCAGAGCCGTCAGTCTCAATTGTAATGGAGAAGACAACATACAGTTATTGTGAGAAGTTGTTTTACACCATCAAAGTCTCCGAAGTTACGGCGGATTCTGCAATTATCCACATTAGAGACCAGGCAGATAACAGGAGCAGTGCAATTCCAATCCAGATAATAGGTTTGGAAACTCCGGTACCCTCACAGGTTGCTTTTGACGCACAGATTTTCCAACCAGGAAAGTATTTCATAGATTTGCAGTATTCAGGCGTAACAACTACTGCGGAGTTTGATCTAGTAGAATCCGATGCAGTATGCATTTCGGAACTGATGAAGCCTATAATAGCAAACTGGCTGTCAGAAAAAATTTCAGACGGATTTCTGATGAGTGCGTTTCAAAAATATGTCAGCGTCCAACTAGTGGACATACCAATCGAGATTAACGAAGATAATATCTACGAGATAGACATACCAAAATGGGTAAAATACATTGCATATTGGTGGATAATAGACGAGATATCAGATGATGTGTTTGCACAAGCAGTGAGTTATTTAATAGATGAAAACATCATCTCATTTCCAATAGAAACAGAAGACATGACATGAACAGACATTCAATTATCACTGCCGTATCAATCATAGTTATTGCAGTTGTGTTCGCACATGCAGGATGGAATATTTTTGCAGTATCGCAGTTAGAGTATAGATGGGACGGTCCGGGCAATTTTTCATTTTTTGCATTGTCCAATAACGGCAAGATGGAATTTTGCAATCCAATGCCGTACTGGACAAGCTTTCAGAAGTTTGAAATTGCAACATTTTACGACTCAAGGCATCTAGGCTCATTTGTAGTAGCCCCGCTTACGGTTGACCCGTATTCATCGACGATCCATAAAGGAACTTTCACGACAGACGAATTTTTGGCCGCACAGCACGTCTTCATGACACTGGATTTTGAGTTTGATGGTGGAGATATCAGGCTTGATCCCAACAAGATGATCGTTGTAGTGCATGCAGAGACTCCCATAATGGGGGTAATTCCATACTCGTCTAGTACTACGATGTCAGGATTTGAATTCGATGGCATTATGAATGCAGAGAACCTGTCTTGTAGTTAGCTGCTGTAAAGGTTGAATCAGATACTGTTGCAAGCTATTCCCATTTTGGGCATCTGAACAATCGTTTAGTTTTTAGTTTTATTTTTACTTGCTTTGGACATTATTGCAAGGAAGACTCCGACAGTTCCAGCAACTACAAATCCTGCAACAGCGCCAAAGATCAGTTCTTTAGTTAATCCAGTTTTAGAGGCAGCAGGCTGTTGTGGTGTCGGATCAACAATGCAGGTGTCATCTTGCAAGATGGTGCCAGGTCCGCATGTTTCATCGAGTACACAAATACCGTCTTTAAGAACCGTTCCTGGTCCGCAGGGGTTTTTTATTAGTGCTGGAGTAGTTAGTCTGCCATCGTCATCATCTTTTTCCGCCATCACTTCAGGTTCTTCTGATTCAGTGTCTTTGTCAATTGGCTCAAGCTCTTCTTGGCTGCCTGGTGCCGGGGGCTCTTCTTCCCTTTCGTCTTTTAGCGGCGGTTCGGAGAATACATCTAGCTCTTCCTCCCTGTCAACAGGCTCTGGAGGCGGAGTCAGGACAGGATCATCGATGAGTGGTGTAGAACCGATAATCTCTACCTCTTCTGTGCCAAGAGGCAAGCTGATGGTCAGAGACCTGCTTTTTAAAGTGACATCCTCCTGATAAGACAGTTCGTCACCGTCAGACAAAACAAAGAAGGATTGGTCTGATTCAGATGTGTCAAAGAAAGAACGGTCAAACGTGATGGTAAGCATGCCTTCAGAATCAAATACGTCAACTCCTAAGATTATGAATAGATATCCAGCATCAAAGTCCACATCAGACTCGACGCCAGTTACAGTCATTCCAAATACAGTATACTCGACATCAAATGAACTGTCACCAGCATCAACTGAGATTGTTTCGGCATATGCCAGCGTAAAGGGGACTATCATGAGTAGAACCAAACCAAGAGAAATTTTTAATATAAAGTCAGCATCAAAGGGAAGCCGTGACCGTCTGAATTGCAATACAGGCATGATGTGATTGTGAATATTACTTGCCATACTTTAAACTTTGAACATGTTTTAAAAATGAGGTGCATATAATAGATTACATAAAAGTCAAATTTTTTCACTTGGTTTTAGATTCAGAGAATGGCAATACAACAAAAAAAAGCTAGATAATGCCACGCAGTATCTGAATAATCTTCTCGCCGATGACGTTTGCAGCCAAAGACTGGGCCTCTTTTGTCTGGGCACCGATATGAGGTGTAAGGATTACATTGTCAAGTTGTGCCAGCTTGGTTCCAACTGCAGGCTCTTTTTCAAATACATCAAGGGCCGCGCCGCCCAGAGTGCCGTTTTTGAGCGCATCATACAGAGCGTCCTCATCTACAACACCTCCTCTAGAGGTATTGATGATCTTTGCAGTGTCTTTCATCAGAGACATTTTTTGTGCGTTAAGAAGATGATATGTAGAGTCCAACAAAGGCACATGGACAGAGATATAGTCAGAACTTTGCAAGAGTGTATCAAGGTCTGCCTTCATTAGACCGACCTCTTGCGAGAATTCAGTGTCAATTGGAATTACATCATAGCCAATAATATTCATGTTCAGTCCGCGTGCAAGCCTTGCCAGCCTCTTTCCAATGTTTCCCAGACCGATAATTCCAAGATACTTTCCACGCAGTTCGGTTCCCTTTAGTTCTTTTTTGAGCCATTGCCGGTTCCTTATTGCCCTGTCGCCTCTTGCAGTCTGCCTTGCAAGGGAGAGCATCAGGCCTAAAACCAGTTCTGCGACGGCGTTCATTGCCCCCTCAACTGCATTGATTACACGAATGTTTCTTGCAGCGGCCGCTTTTTGGTCTATGTTATCGAGTCCAACCCCAACACGGGCAATAATCTTGCAGTTGTCGGCCCTTGCGATCATCTCCTGGGTAATGGTGGTCCTGCTGCGGACTATAACAATATTGAATGAGGATATGGTCTCCAAAACCTGTTCTGCGGTAATTTCAGGCCGGTATGACACCTTTAACCCGTTCTCTGAGAGAATCTTGTTTAGCAGTGGATCGACCTGATCACATATCAGTACAGAGTCTTCAAATCCCATGATAAAAGAAGGCACGATACGGAATAATATAATTCATTAAGAAAATAAAAAGAAAAAAAGAAGTAGAGATCAAGAAGTAAGGATTTCTGCTACTACAGGAATTATTTCCCATAACGCGAGATAATCGCCACTTGCTTGCATTTCAGAAGCTACAGCGTCAGTGAACAAACCGTGAATGTTTATTGCAGGATGAGCAATACTGTCAGCACCCATTGGTGGAACAGCATCACTTGGATTGCCTAAAACATATGCATACGATGCCACTGGTTCTTCGATGATTCCTTTTTCGACTAGAACTGGGTTCAGGCCAAATGGATCACCTGCTACAAATACTGTAGCTGCACCAGTGTAAAGTGCTGCATAATCATGGTTTACCAACGCATATGCACCAGGTTCGTCAAATATCAGATCAACTATCATGTTCTGTGAACCGCCAAGTAGCCAGGTCTCTGTTGCTGCAGATTGTACTCTGTTACCTTGTGTAACTCTGTCCAGAATTTCTCCAACAATGTGGAAGTAGACTGGTTCGTTACCGTGGTTTTCAGCAAAGATTCTCACGTGTTGACCGTTTTCAACAAACAAGAGCTGTGACTGGTACTGCTTGAGATCAAGTCCATTCCATGGTTGTGCAACAAAGATGTTTCTATTTACATCGCCGTTGACAAGTAAGTTGTGAGCCATGTTTGGTACATAACCAAATGACATGCCGTTAACAACTGTTGCAGTGTTGTGATGTTCGAACATTGCAACTGCATTGTAGGTGCCTTCAGGTGTTAGGTACAACTGGTTGTACTGGATTTGGAACTCTAACGCGTCTGCATCGTAGAATACTCTGTCTAATTCGCCGCTTCCGCTTGTCTTCTCAACCATTAGTTTCTTGTATCCGTTTGCTGGATCGACGATTGCAATTCCGTACATGCCGGAAAATACATGCTCATCCATTCCAACTAGCTTGACACCAGAACAATGGTATTTGAAGACACCAGCAGATTCAGCGATATAACAGTACTGACTTGTTTCACCAGGGTTAACCGATTCAAAGGCGGTTGATGAAATTTGTGATGCATGCATGTCGTTACCGTGCGCGGTAGCTTCACCTTCTGGAATTGACAGTGTCATCTTTACAACATCGCCTTGTGTAACTCTTAATGTTGGTCCTGGGACCTGTTCATTAAAAGTCATGGCGTTGAAAGTCTTGCCTCCCATTATTGGAAGAGTGACGGTTGTGCCAACTAAATCGAACTCGTGTACTGTGCGTCCGCTTTGTTCCAATACACCACAATCAGTCTCTGCGAATGCCTGAGGCATTACAAGCTGTAAACCTCCCATTTGGTGGATTTGGTCTAGTACATCAATATCGTTTTCAGTGATAGTGAGGGATTGTCCACTAATTTGGGTTTGTGTATATGTGCTTCCGAATAAGGTTGCACCCATTACAGCTACGGCCATAACTGTAAAGAGCATACTAATACGCTTATTCATAATCCAAAATGATTTACGATTCCTATATAATAATTGCTATTAACGTAGGCATAATGTTGTAAAAATTTCTACAAAAGAGTGAATAGTGGGAGATAAAGAACAAATTATGATGAAATTTAGATCAGATCAAGACTCACTTGGAAAAGTCAAGGTTCCAGCTAACGCATATTATGGAGCGTTTAC
>JAKZUU010000098.1:0-15360 GCA_047516405.1 Candidatus Nitrosopumilus sp.
GCCTCTTTTTGGATCAGTTCATGCATAAGGTCTTGTTCTGGTTTTGATAGGTCATAGTTACAGGTTGTCAGATCAATTTGAACAAAATAATTCTTGTGTACAGGATTTGTTCTTGCCTTGATAAACGGTTTTGCCTGTTGCTTGCACATACGATAATGCTTGTCATACTCAAACATCTTTGAGTCGCCAAGATATTTGTGAAATGTCATAGTCTAAAAGATTTTTTGAAAGAGATCAGATCTCAGATGTGAGTTTTTTTACCTTTGTGATTATTCTGAGTTTTGTGTTAATTGGCATTTCAGGCTCCATTGTAAAATATACGGTGTTTTTCTTTGTATATATCACCATCTGAGAGACTTTTTCACGTTCGACATGAACATATCTTACTTTGCCAAGAGACCTGTCAAACTCGTGTCTCATTGCTCGTCTTTCTGCAACTTGCTCACAAAAGTGTGCTTCTTCCTGCTGAGTTTTAAGAACAGTCTTGCCGGTATTGATGATTGCCTCTCTAATTTTACCTTTCTTGTCAATTATTGCTGCAAATCTCATTTTAGGATCTAAAGCAAGGATTTTCTGAATTATGTCAATTAGATCAACTTTTTGTGTTGCCATTAGTTTTAGAAGAATATTTGCTAAATATAAGCTATTAAATTTTGAGCGCACGGTGAGCAAAAAAGATTTAAATTTTTTAAAGATCGACTAATAAAATGAAAGATGCTATTTTGAATGTACTAAAAGAGTTAGAGGTGCAGTCAGACCTTGAGAGATCAAGAAAAGCAGATGTAATGCCAGAAGAGAGAATGCTTGCAATTACAAAAGAGAGTGGCAGATATCTGAACATAGTGTTGCGCCTTAGAAGTGCCAAGAATGTATTGGAGATTGGAATGTCGACAGGATACTCTACATTATGGTGCGCAGAGGCAGTCAGGGGGCAGTCAGGCAAGATTATAACGATTGAACAAAATCTAAAAAAAATAAAACGTGCAGAAAGAAATTTTTCCAAAGCGGGAGTCAGTGACATCATTACAATCAAAAGAGGACTGGCAATGGATATACTCTCAGAGATGAGTCTACAAAAAGAAAATGAGTGTTTTTTTGACTTTGTTTTGATTGATGCAGACAAAGAGAATGTAATCGAGTATTTTGATCTAATCTTTCCGATGCTGGCAGTAAGAGGGGTGGTTGTTACTGACAACATGTTATATCCTGAAAAATACAAGCAAGACATGAAAAAATTCTCAGCGTACTTGAGAGAAGACCCAAGAGTTGAAACCGTAACACTGCCGTTAGGCAACGGGTTAGAGACGACAGTGAAAATAAGATAACTGCCGGTTTACTTGTTCTTGATTTTTTGCAAGTTGGGCATTGATGACAAAATGACCTTGTTTTTGGTGGTTAAAAACACCAGAATTGTTTTTGCAAGAGTGTCTTTTCTGATAATTTAGAGATGAACTCTTTCCTTGCTGGATTGGCGGTACGCAAATTATAACAAAAGTATCAAAGAAGTATCTCTAATAAATCCACTAGTAGAGATTTCAACTGCCTTGCAGATGCAAGATAAACATAAGATTACAGCCTCAGTCCAGGCGTAAATCTATGATGCATGATAATCATAAACACCAAAGATGCGCCAAAAAGAACTATTATCATTCCGCCAAACTCTGGAACAACGGATGTTCCTACAATCCTCAAGAGCTTTGAGTCTTCAGTCAGTGTAATGTGTAAAATGTGCATACCCCCGTCATAAAATTTATCATAATCTGAAAGTACCTGCCCGTCAACAAAAATTACAAAATCCCCGCCAAGCAGTCCGGAAGGGAATCACAAAGTCAGGTCGTTATTGATATCATCTGCAGGCTGGGCATTACCTGTTATTTCAAAGGTTATTGATTTTTCTTCCTCATTGATTGTTACAACAGAAAGTGCACACGGTTAAAGACATACTCTACATCAAAGAATGTAGGACCGTCCCCAACATGTTTTCCTACATTTGGGATGATCGAATAGCTGCCAGCTGCTATTACCGTACCTTCCATCCAAGTATGAGTTAGGCAATAGTAGGGATAGACTCCCGATTGCTCAAGTGTGCGCGAAAATGATTTTCAGGGACCGAACAATCTGCTGTCAAACAGGCCATTGAATCCGCCAGATTCTGTACCTAAAGTAATTGTATGTACTGCAGAGTCAGCATTTTTCCAAACAACAGTGTCACCGGGTAAAACTTCTATAGTACCAGTAGTTGAGCCGTCTCTTTCATTTTGCCAGAAGAATGGAGCGTTATAATTTGCAGCACCGCTAGGTATGTTTACAGTGTGATCAGTTTGGGCAAATGTGCGAGTAGAGGTCATAATTGTAGGTAAAAAGACAGATGCCAAGAAAATGAACAGGCAGCTCACGCTGACTTTGATTTTTAAACAACTAAAAGAGTTTACCCTCAAGTGACATTATTGTAGCACTTGTTATTTATTAATCATAAAAAACAATTTTAGGTATGAAAATAGGAACAGGCATAATAATTACAGGTATCACCATGTTTGTGATGGGACTGGTCATGTTCTATTCTATAAAACTAGGTCAGACAGATTCATTATTGCGATTTGTTAAAAATACAGGCACGTTTATCGGTCTTAGTGGAATAGGTGTTACTTTGGCAGGGATCATGTTGTATTTGTTTAACAGAAATGTGCCTCCAATACAGGATAAATTCGATATCTAGTATCAAGTCTGATTGGAATTTTAATACTAAAAGAATGCACAACAACCCCCATTGTGTGTTTTAGCAAAAACCATTCTGATTTTTTGACAAACACTTGACAGATTCTCGTTTTAAGAATTTATTTTTTGTGGCATGTGTTGACAGCAGTAATCTTCAAGATTCATAGCTAGTTTGAAATCAACTGCATTGTCAAAAAAACAAATTATAATAACATACTAAAATTAGATAAAAACATGGGTGATAAAATTTGGACAGGCGGAATTTATTTAAAAGATGAGGGAGGATACAAGATAGTTCTAAAATCGTTGAATCATTATAAGAATAGATTAAAGACGCTCGACAATAGCCCAGAACTGAGAGATTCTGCTGCAATGTTTGCATCTGTACTAAATCAACAGGCAAGAAGGGTTGTTCCACAAATTGATGAGATGATTAAAAAAATTCAAGACGGTCTGACAGATAGCGAATCAATTAACATGATACAAAAAGACGACGTTTCGTTTTTAGAAAAAGCTCTGACATGTTACCAATCAGATATCCACAAGGCAGAAGATACAGGATATGAGTATTTTGTAAACCTAGTTGGAGACGGAGTAAAAGCAAGAAGAGATCTGACAGACATCAAGATCGCGTTAGAAAAAATAAACCAGTATTGCTAATAATTTACAGACCTTGCAGATACCAATCCAGATATGGTGTCAGCGCTTTGCATTGCTTCTTTTTTTCTGCATCGCTGTCGGCATCCTGGATTTTTTGGATCTTTGTCTGAAGGTAATCAGAGACCGTCTTGCTTTTAAAACATGGTTTTACCTGATTTAAAATTTCAAGAATTTCTTCTGATGAAGCGTGTTCAAAGTTATTTAAGACATCTTTGATTTGTATCTCTAAAGACATGTAATTGTGCAGCATGTGCCCCGTTATTATCATTATTATTATTATTTGAACCAGCTATGAAACAACAGCATCGTCATTATTCCAAGTAAGACGAAATTTGCCCGTAACCCGAAACATTTGGAGTTGTCCGCCTTGCTTGAAACGTAATGTGTAAGATTTGTGAGATGTGTCAGTTATTTCCAGACTCACATCATCTTTAATAGTTTCAAAGACAATGGGATCGTTTGATATCTGTCTCCACTGATCGTCCTCAAAATCAATGTAAAATTTAGTGTATAGTAGTCCCATTGATTACCGTTATAACATACCCGAATAAATAACTAGATGAGATATTATTTTTCGTAAATTTTGTGCAAATAATCGTTAAAAACACTGTATTTGCGATCTAAATCTTATCTACTCTCTGTAAACATTCTGTATTTAGTATCTTAAAAGCAGATAAAATAAAATGGTGTGTTAAAAATTAATCCTGGTGCACAGTAGATATGCAATCCAGAGGTAAAATGGTTCGTAGAGTAAAACTGGATCCTGTTTGAAAAAGAATTTGCAGTGTCTATGTTTCTAATCACAAATTTTAAAAAAATGTGAGTATGTAACGATATGATATTAAAATCAGTATCTGCCACGCATGTCTAAAATAGGAATGATTCTCAGAGCAAATAATTGCAATTTGTGCATGATAGATACCATTAGTTGATGGCGTGAGGATTAATTCTGACTAGATCGTATTCAAGTATCGTTTCCTGTATACTAGGTGTGTCTGTTATTGGCTCTGTCATTATAGATTCTCCTGACACCAAGACTGTCATGTCTTTAGAAAGTATGTGTAAATTAAGATTTTTTTGTAAAAATTATAAATCTTTTATTGCATCTTGCGCATCCTGTAAATTATCAAAAATTTTTCCGCCAGAGTCAGTAATAAAGAATTCAACTTGTAAATTTACAATTGAGCCTATATTGTCTCCTGTTTGACGAAAATCAGTTCTCAACCCAAAAATTTTTTTGTTTTGACTGTAAGCATATCCTATTTCAGCAGATACCCCGCTATCAACGTCAGATCCGTCTAGAATAGCTAAAACACATCCGGATTGATCGATCATGTTTGTATTTTCTTGAGCAATTTTTTTGTTGATCTTCTTGAATTTTAGCAGCTGTGATTTTTTATTTTTGATTTTTTCGATCTCTTTTATTTAATTGTCAATGGTTTTTAGTTGAGACCACGGATCTAATACTAAGATTTTAGATTTTTTTAAAGAAGGAAGCATTGTTTTTTGAAGGTAATCTCTTCCAGCAGTTGTAAAACCATATGGACTTGCAAGATATATCTTCATACAATCATCATGCAATCCAGCTGTTTTTATTAGTATTGGCTTTAATTGCACATGTAATTATTATGTTCCAGACTAAACAGAGGCCGTATTCACGAGCTGTTTATTTTGTGGCTAGGAGATAAGCTTTAGTTGTTTTTTGCAATCTGCTCAGATAAGAGATAAGAAGAACTTTAAAACCAGACAGACAATATGTAACGAGCGATAAATGTGTATTAAAAAAAATAAAACAGAAAATTTTCAAAATAAACAGATCTTGCCAAAAAATTATAAGAAATCAAATGATGTTAAAAAATTAACCAATTAAAATTTTAAGAAATTTGAATTGTAATTTAAAAGATTAAGATTTTACAACAAGTTTGGGTTGGAGTATCTCTTTGAGTCAGAGTCGTCGTCGTTGTTATCATTATTCCCGCCTTTGATCGTTTCCTTGCCAAGTATCATGTTTCTCACCTTTACCATCTTTCGCGCAAGCATAAACCCCGCACCTGACATGCAGCTTCCAATGATTACGTGCAGTATGCTAGAGTCCTGTTGGGGGGCCACCAAAATCACGTATGTGAACCCTGTCAGCATCAAAATGACACCGAATCCTGCAAAGGCTGCCATCATTATCGGTACCCTTGATGGGACAGGTGGCAGTCCTGCCGTTATGCCGTTACCATCATCATCATTGCCAGATGGGGTAGGCCTCTGTGAAAAATCAATGTCTTTGCATATGTTGCAGCAGCGATGGCGCTGCTTGTTGCTCCAGGTGGTGGTAAGAAAGAAGAAATCCTGCCTGCACGAGTCGCACTTTCTTTTTGGCAGCGTAACTTTGCCGTGGGCATCAAAGTCTGTCCCAATCTTTGTCATGCAGTTCTTGCAGTAGTATCCGGGCACGCGCCACTGTTTTTGAAAGTTGTACTTTTTCCATCCCAGTGTAAGGTTGCACCCAGAACACGATGTCATTTTGCAGTCTTTCCAGCCTTTTCAGCGCTGCTGCTTCCGCGTAACACCTGTGATATTCCGTGTCGTGCCTCGATGACTGGCAGTAATATGATGAATCCTGCAGCCACGCTGACCCAGACCACCGATATTGCAACCCATACGCCGTATGCGAACTGGTCAAATACAAAGTTTGATGCGATTAATGGCATAGGCCATGCGATGATCAGAATCAATGTCATCAGACCGCCGCCCTTGAGGCTGAACTTGAATGCCCTCTTGAGGGTCTCCTCGTTCTCTGTGACCTGTGCTGACTGTGCGGCACTGATCTCCACAAGCGTGATCTTTTCTTTGAGATCCTTCCAGTCAAATGACGTCTTTGATGCAAGGCTGCCGATTATTGCAACTGCGCCTCCAGTAAGAATGCCTGCAACGTTTCCAAAGAGCATAGAGTAATTGTGTCCAAGGCTTGTCAGGTCGACTACACCGTTGTACTCTGGCAGGGATGCTGCAACTGAGACCCATGTAGTGACAGCTACCAAGAGGCCAATTACTGCACCGGCAGTGGCTGCCACCCTGTTTGTCCTCTTCCACAGTATAGTCAAAGCGATTGGTATGACTGCCGATCCTATCAGGATTCCCATTGCAAGATAGACAAATCCCAGGCTCAGACCCATGTGCAGCAGTATCACTGCAAGGCCTCCCATCCCAAGCCCGAATCCGACTATGGTGATGCGCGAGACCTTGACTAGTTGTTTGCCTGTGGCGTTTGGATTTTTGTATGTACGGTAAATATCATATGTAATTAGCGAGGAGACTGCGATCAGTTCTGCGGATCCGGCAGAGGTTACTGCCATGAACAGCATAGTGAGCACCATGATGGCACCTACCTCACCCATCAGTGCGGTGGCAGCAGCTGGTACTACCAACCCCATCTGGGCCTGTGCCGGCGTCAAATCCACATCAAGTGCTATTGCGGTAAGTCCCATCGTCGTTGCAAGCGTAAACGGAATTGCAAACCAGCACGCACCCCCAAGCAGAAAGCCCTTTACAGTCGATGATGGTTTTGCAGCAATTGCCCTCTGCCAGTAGGCCTGATCAACGAAGACGGTGCCAAAGTTGCCTACGATGTTGATGATACCGAACATCAGACCGCCGATAGAGGCCATCGTCAGGAATGCCCCTGCGGCGTTACCTTCTACGGGTCGCAGTTCGGCAGCTGCTACCAGCTTTTCGTACATTCCCTCCACACCTCCGGTGATGTCGGTGTTGATGTATACTGCGGCAACAAAGGTTAGTATGACTACAAATATTACTATGGTGTGCATGTAATCTGCAACAAACGTTGCCTTTAGCCCGCCAACTAGCGTGTATATCATGACGCCTATCGGAATCAGAAATGCGGCAATCGATATGTCCATGCCTGTAAGGCCGTTTACCACTGCAGAGCCTCCCAACAGCAGCATTGCAGTGACTATCATGTTTGTCATCAGTGCAAATACCAGAAACACCTTGTGAGAGCCGTTGCCAAACCTTGCCCTGATAATTTCAAGGAAGGTGTGCGCGTTTGGCGCCTTGCGTTTCAATTCAATAGCTAAAATTCCAAACAGCAGAACCTGGATGGATGCGCCTGCCGCATACCAAAACGGACCGCTGATGCCGTACTGGTAGGCTACAGTAGATGACTGCAGAAGGGTTGCAGCCCAAGTCCATGCAGAGACTATGGCAGCTGCCGTCAATCCTGTCTTTATCGTACGTCCTGCGGTGTTGAACATCTCAGATGTCTGGTGGACACCAAGATACTTTTCCTCGATCTTTACCTCTGCTGTAATTATGACTGCAAATACTGCACCGAGTCCTACGACTATTGCCCAGCCTATCCATTCAGGTAAGGCCTCCCCTACTGCAAATCCTTCAGAGATTTCACCTGCAGCAAAGGCAGGCTGGGGGGTCAGTGTTAACGCAGTTGAGATGATAAAGAAGATGACAAGTACAAAAGGGATGGATTTTCTCTTTTCCACAGATACGATTATCGCAAAATTACTTATCGTTTGGTGGGATATGCCCATTTATATAGTGAAAATAATCGTCGGCTGGCGTCCTTGTAGAATATTTAGCCGATGTCGGCAGTATGCATGATTGGAGCGACAGATTGTGCAGTAACATGGAATTCTGCAAACAATGAGTCAAGTCTGTGCGGCAGCCATGCAAATCAAGACAATTATGCCTGCAAACCGTTAAAACAGATTGTACAGCCTTGCAAGAGACACAGTCTTTGCAGGGTTCACAGTTGCTAGTTTGCCGTCGACTCTTACCTCATACGTCTCAGGGTTGACTGTAATGTCAGGAGTGCCGTCATTGTACAGCATGTCTTTTTTGCCAATGTTGCGGCAATCTCTTACAGGAACTAATCTTTTTTTGGATGCGACCTCCGATGATATGCCGTTCTCTATTGCCAGCTGGGACGTAAAGGTCACAGGGGCACCATTGACTGCCTTGCCCAGGACACCGAACATAGGATGGTACAGGACCGGTTCCATGGTTAGGATTGATGCATTCGGGTTATTCCCCATCAAAGAGTATGCGATAAGATCTCTCTTTATTATCATATGGGACCCGATTCCAAAAAATGAAGATGATGATGATAACTGTACGACTGGTTTGGATATATGCACATCACTGCGACAGCACTGATGCAAAACCGTGGCAGTTGCCGTTTAATGTTTGTCTATATATCCATGCAACGCAATCTGGAATTATCTTGAGTTTTGCTTTACATCAAATTGTATTGGTTTGAGCGAGTAACCAGTTTACACAGTTTGACAGAACACTATCCTTTGCCAAAACACGTTTATTTGAATTTACAAATTTTGCGACTGTCTCTTATCTTACACATTTTTAGAATAGAACCTGCAAACATGGATGTGGCAGATCATGTGATTGAGCGTTCTAAATCTTGTTTGGTAATCCAAACATATTTCAATGAAGATTTCTCTGATTCTGGAATCTGCATCAACGAGTATGATGTGTATGATGGATGTATTTGTCAGCCAATGCCTCAACTAATCAGCAGTACAGGTACCAGACCGTTATACTGCAGCGCGCTATGTCGCCGATTGGCACAAGACAAGGGACGGCAATTTTTATAAAATTAATCCGATTGCATCTGGATGTTTATGGGTGCAAATTTGCAGACAGAAACAAGGTAATGGAATGGTCTCTAAAAAAATTTTTGTAGGTTTTAAGAACAGTTGAATAAAAAAATGCGTCTAACTTGTAAAGTGCACTGCAAAGACAGCTACAAGTACGGTGTGGTTAAAAACAGCAGGATGTACAGTGTTTGGTTATTTAAAAAAAATTAGCCAAGATGCAATTATCGCAACTCAGATAAATGGCGACCAAGGAATGCCGTGCACAAAAAGATACCTGCCATTACTGCACGTGCAGCCCGAATGCCTTTACACATCTTACAAAAAAGTGTCAGCCTGTACGGATAAAACAAAAGATGGTTGTGCACGATACAATCAGCCTCTTCAAATTACAGCGTCATCTGTAATTAGCCTGGATAAGACGGTTATATACTGCAGAAGATGCTGATCGAATTTTAATAGTTTGTCATCAAAGACTCATTGTTTGAGCTCTATTCTATCTGAAAATATCGGATACTTTGTATTAATTGGAGTGGGGCTAGTCATGGCACTATCTGTCACACTGATGGTAAAGGCAGAAACAAAGTGGTTGCTGACAAAAAAGACCTCGGAGTGGTTTTACACCGCGGGGCGCACGATAAAGACCGGATTGATTGCCTCCTCCATAGTGTCATCGTGGACATGGGCTGCAACCTTGCTGCAATCATCCACGGTAACTTTTGAGTACGGGCTGGGGGGGTCTTTTTGGTATGCCGCAGGTGCTAGCATACAGGTAATCCTGTTCTCCGTTCTTGCAATTGAGATAAAAAGAAAGGTTCCAATGACACACACGTTCCCTGAGATAATCAACGTCAGATACGGCAAGCACTCTCACAAGGTATTTCTGTTTTTTGCGCTGATGACTAACACCATCGTGACTGCAATGCTTGTGCTGGGCGGCGCAGTGGTGATAAACATGCTTACGGGAGTCAACCTCACACTTGCGGCATTTCTGATTCCCGTAGGCATCATAGTGTACACGATATTTGGGGGACTAAAGGCCACATTTTTTGCAGATTATCTTAATGCCACTTTGATATTTTTGGTGGTGCTAGTCTTTGTAACTGTGATTTATTTTGCGACACCAGAGATTGGGGGGATATCCGGAATGTATGAAAAACTGGCACAGGCCTCGATTCTGAATCCGGTGGAGGGAAACGCGTTTGGAACGTATCTGACACTGGCATCAATTGGCGCGTTGATATTTGGCATCATAAACATTGTCGGCAACTTTGGCACGGTATTCGTTGATCAGTCGTACTGGCAGAGGGCCATTGCATCAAGGCCAAAGGCTGCCACCGGCGGATTCATCATGGGAGGACTTGCATGGTTTGCAATTCCGTTTACACTTGCCACAACGCTGGGATTGGCAGCCATAGCAACAGGGGTCACATTGACTGAAAATGAGATCGGGTTGGGGCTGGTTGCCCCCACTGCCGCATCAAATCTTATGGGGGATCTTGGCGCAATACTGCTGATAACCATAATATTTACAGCAGTTACCGCTGCAGGCTCTTCCCAGTTAATCAGCGTCTCCTCACTTGTTACATACGACGTATTTCATACGTATTTAAAGCCGTCATCTAGCGGCAGACAGCTGATAAAAATTTCACGGTTTACAATTCTTGCGTTCGGGATAGGGATGGGGCTGCTGGGATCACTGCTGTTCCATTCCGGTTTCAGCCTGCAGTATGTGTATCTTATGATGGGCATTCTTATAGGATCTGCTGTCGCACCGATATCTTTTGCCATCCTGTGGAAAAAGACCAACAGATATGCTGCAACCGGTGCGGCAGTCGTCGGGTTGGCTTGCGGTGTCACATCGTGGATTTGGTCTGCAAACTACATGTACGGCGAGGTGAGCCTTGCATCCACTGGCAACATCATACCCCTTTTAATCGGAAATCTTACGTCGATTCTTACAGGCTTGGGCATTACGTTGGTTGGCAGCATCATCAAGCCTGAGAACTTTGATTTTGCAATTATGAGCCAGAAGATTCTGCTGGTAGATGACAAGGTCCGCTCCATGCTAAAGCACGATACCAACGAGGAGTTTCTGCTGCGCTCGCTGAGATTCTGCAAGCGTGCGGGATTTTCAATATCCATATTCCTGGTAGTCGTGTGGCCTGCATCATTTTATCTTACAGAGTTTGTCTTCGATGAGCAGTCATTTCATCTCTGGATATGGCTTGCAGTCATCTGGGCATTCGGAGCTGCAGGGGTGATCATATTTTTGCCACTGATTGAGGCAAGAAAGAGTATCGGCGAGATATTTCACAGGGCATCAATTAATTCTGAGATGCGCCAATACGGGGATGTGGATGACAGGGATGCAGGAGAAGAGAGACCGATAATGAGAATTCTGGTACCGATTGACGGTTCGGCAAGGTCTCTGAAGGCGTTATACCAGGCAAATTACCTGTTCAGGGGCGCTGCCCGCGTGCGAATATACCTTGTGCACGTCATAGAGTGGAGCACCGAGGAGGATGAGGAGAACATTGATGAGGAGATGGTCTCCCAGATTCAGGAGGAGGGGAGGATGATACTGCGGAGTGTGGTTGTGCCAAAGCAGATCAACGACTATAAGCGTATTGTAAAGCTGGGCAATCCGCCTGAAATGATCTCAGAGCTGGCAGAGAAACTCCGAGTCGATATGGTGATAATGGGCAAGAAAGGCATTGGAAAAACGACCTCTGATCTTGGCCACACTACACGCAAGGTACTCAAACTGTGCTCAAAGCCGGTCGTGCTGCTCGATTAGGGCGCAAGATGCAGGATCTTTTTTGGAAATCGGTCAATCCTTGCCTCAATTGAGATGTTTTTGATATCCTTGAAGAGTTGCTTTGTGTCGTACCTTGGGAACTCTGTTAGTATCTTGTCCCTTATGCTGTTTGTAATGGTTTTTTGCCTTATCCCCTGTACAATGTAAAAGCAGCATACCAGCATCATCTGTTCTAGGTTGCCGTTCCCTTTGCGCTCTATTGACTCCCTTATCCGTCCGTAAAGGGCATGAAAGTCTTTTTCATGGTGTTTTGAGAACTGGATCGTTTTCACCTTTGTAGTGCTGCCTGTCTTGATGCAAAACCTAATCTGAATCATGGTATACGTATTGGCATGTAACAGATAACGTTTTTTGCGTTAAAGCTGTTTATTAACAAAAAATAGAGGCAGTTTTTGCAACAAGCCAGTGATCTGACTGTTTGCAGATATCTGCTTGTGCGGCAAAATATACTCTTGAAATTTAGGATGATGTGTTCTTTATGCAGGTAAAGGCATGCATTCAGAGATGTGTTGCAGCCATCTGTTATCGGCAATCTGCAACAAATCTTGGTCTGGCAGTTCTCCGAACATCATTTTGCATTCGTGTGAAAAAACAGACATTTATGTGTGTGTATGTATATATAGCATGCAGAAAATGGTTTTGCAGGTCACAGGTCAGCTCTTTCTTATCTTGCTGCAAGAGACCCCGAGAATTTTTTTTCGGCTGACTTGCAGAATTTTAAATATTACATGTGTTACATCGTCAGTTTTGTCACCTAGTATCCTGACTATGATTCCTGCCTGGTTTGGAAGTGTGGATGTGCCAAAAACTACTGTACTGTTCGAGGTCTTTGCAATCTCATCGATGACATCACTTACGACTTTATTGACTGCCTCCTCTAATTGTATCAGGTGTCTCTTTGCAGTTAACAGATAGACGGTTCCTGTCGTCTTGTGGGATCCGAGTATTCCAAATGTGTCTATGCCCCGGGTGTTTGGTTGAATCTTTGCGTTCTCTAAAAACTTGATCTTTTTGTCCTCATCCAGACAGTATGTCTGGAGATAACAGATGTCGTATTGGAATGACTCGTTCATGGCCACCCTTCCTGGAGTCAAGATTTCAGAGTAGATTAGTGTGGATTGTTCGTCAAGCTGAATGTTTACCCTTTGGTGATATCTGGAATTTTTGTATGGTATCATTTGATCAGGAATGTATTCCAGATAACTGCCCTGTTGTACGGTGATGTTGACAGTCTGTGATGCATAGTTGTTGTTCATGCCGTATATCCTTGTGGCGCCTTGGGTGGTTATGTGTGCAACAGCGTTGTTCTTTAATGCGATCTCTGTGCGATATCTGTCTCCTTGCAAGATGCCGCCTGAGGAGGACAACAAATACAGGTATGCCATGTTTGGCAGAAGGGTTTCAGGATACAATACGCGCTGGATTTGCAGTGGTGCCTGACAGCGCTGTCTTGTAATGATGGTTCTGCCTGTAGAATCTGCTTGCAGCTCTACATTGAGAACGCCTGCTCTGCCTGTAGAATCTGTCTGCAGGTGTTGTGCAGTACGGTACGATTCCATCACGTCTGGTATGTCATGTGATGCGCTTTCATGCAACAAGTTAGCCATTTTTACACCCGGATTTTGGAGGTGAATCGAACAAAACATCGTGTATTATATGATCGGCAACATTTGGAACCCCTTGGTCTGTCTTGCAGTTGATGCATTCGTATGGCTTGCCGTCTCTGATCTTCTCTGCATCCTGCCTCATCGTCTGGATGTCGGCGCCGACTAGCGCTGCAAGATCAATTTTGTTGATTACAAGCAGATCACAGCTCTGGATTCCCAAACCTCCTTTTCTTGGGTACTTGTCTCCCCCTGCAACGTCTATGATATAGATAGAATAATCTGCCAGAATTGGGCTGAATGTGGTTGTAATGTTGTCCCCGCCGCTTTCAATGATGATAAGGTCCAAGTCGGGGTGTTCTGTTTCTAGTTCTTCAATCACTGCCAAATTCATTGAAGGGTCTTCCCTGATTGCCGTATGAGGGCATCCGCCTGTTGCAAGACCGATAACCATATTTTCAGGCAGGATTCCTTTGTCTGTAGCCAGATTTCTTCTCATCCTGTCTGCATCTTCTTTGGAGATGACATCATTTGATATTATGCTGATGCGGTATCCCTGCGCTGCAAGTATTGGCACTAGGCGTTCAATCAGCATGCTCTTTCCTGAACCTACAGGTCCGCCGATTCCGATTCTTGGGATGTGCATGTTATGAGGGCATGTAAGACTGCTTTTTGCACTGTTTTGTATATTTGCGTAACGATGCAGGTTTGGCGTTGAACTGACTTTCATACTTTGGTGTATATGAAAACAAGGGTCTTATTACTATTGTGTAGATTTTGGCGCACAAAACAGCTCGTTATTTTTCATAAATTAATTGTCATCAAAACAAAAAAAAACAAATCAGTATATTGATTCCATAAGGCATATTTTGACTATCAATCTATTCCAGGATAACCAGTACCTGACAAACCATCGTCTCCACCGCACAAATGACCCCATATGCTTTTCTCATTGCAGGCAACGCACCGTCTGTCACATTTACGTTTGCTGTATTCGTTCTGCATGCCAGGCGCATGTTTTCACGTGACAACTCTCATTGTTGTTTCAGGCATATCTTGCCACAGTATCTACTAACATGGTTGTCTACCTGTGGAATACCGACAGAAAGGCAGCGTTCGTCAGGGTAATTGACGCACTTGAGGTGGCGGCACTACCTCCGCCACAGGGGCCTGAAGTGCAGGCAGCAGACCCGGAACCTGTGGCACCTGATTCCGAACTCCCCGCAGACCCCGAACCAGTGCCGACCGACACGCCGGGACCCGACGATTACGACGAGGCGCAGGTCCTGACATTCATACGCGTGTGGTTGGGCCTTGAGCCTGAAATGATCACAGACGAACAGGTGATTGAGCTTTTTGGTCTTGATGTCCATCCGGGCACAGGCATATTTGGCTGGATGATGGCAGACTTGGGCGTACTGGTCGCAAAGGGCGATGTCACCGTGGACGAGTTTATGCTGGCACTGCAGTACGTATTAGAGCATGCATAGATGACGCAGAATCCCTCTCAAGCTGGTGTGTCCCTACAGGCCACGTGATGCACCGTCCTGCATGACTTGAACCGTTGAAAGGTGACGACATCCCGGAAAGAAATGTGTGCGATGGGTCATTACAAAGGGTCAGGATGCATGAGATCCGATCCACTATAAAACTAAAAAATATGTACATATATTTATGATCTATATGTAATAGCAGTGCATGACAAATTCAAATGGTGTGGAAGAATTTTTTACATCTATACCATTTGAAATCAGAGAACTACACAGACAAGGATTAAAACATCGTGATTATGTGTTTGGTTATCACAAGTATGTTAGACAATATCTACAAACCGAAATTACTGAAACTAGACATGCAATAAAATCTAATAATAGCACTACAAAATCGTTAGCAATGATGTATTTACTTGATATGGCACAAT
>JAKZUU010000099.1:0-8873 GCA_047516405.1 Candidatus Nitrosopumilus sp.
CACAAAAAAATAATTAAAACAAAAAAAATAAAAAAAATTAGTTATCACTTTGCTTTGGAGAATCTGTCTTCGACTGCATCCCAGTTAACTGTGTTCCACCATGCCTCAATGTATGCAGGCCTCTTGTTTTGGTATTTGAGATAGTATGCGTGCTCCCATACATCACATCCAAGTAGCGGTACCAGCCCCTGTGTTCTAGGGCTTGTCTGGTTTGGCATTGCCGTGTATTCTACCGCACTTGAGGAGGGATTGTACACAAGCCATCCCCATCCGCTGCCTTGATGAACGGCTGTAACTGATGAAAATTTTGTCTGAAAATCAGAGAAGCTTCCAAAAGAGCTGTTAATTGCATCTGCAATCGAGCCTCCAGGTTCTCCGCCTCCATTTGGTTTCATATTGCCCCAAAATAACCTGTGGTTGTCAAAACCGCCACCATTAAAGTTAATTGCACCCCTTTGAGCCTCCGGTACAGAGTTGATGTCTGCAAGGATGTCCAGGATGTCTTTGTCCTGGATCTCTGATGGGCATGCCTCAATGGCCGCATTTAACTTGTCAGTGTATGCCTGATGGTGTTTTGTGTGGTGAATCTCCATTGTTTGTGCATCAATGTGGGGTTCCAGCGCATCATAGGCGTATGGCATTTCAGGAAGAGTATATTTTCCCATGAATCCAGTAAAAATTCAATCAATTTATTGCTTTAGTTAGCAATTCATTTTTACTTGTAGAGCTAAAAAAAAGTCTGTGAATCCAATTTTTTTGACAGGTGCAAAAAAACCAATGAGGCCGTTGCTGCTGCTGCTGTTAATTACGGCAACAGTTGGGATATCACTGACTGCAATTGGAATGATCGTTTTTGAGGGACTGCAACAGGATGGCGATGACAGGGATCTCAAGGCCCTGCTCAAGGACAGCGGCCCCTACCTTGGAACTGACATACCAAGAGTTGACGGAGTTACAGGAGAAGGGATAACAGTTGCAGTAATTGATACGGGAGTGGACTTTAACCATCCGGACCTGTTTGGGTGGGCGCCAAATGGTGACAGCGGTAACAACAACGCAAAAGTCATCGGAGGATACAACTTCATAGACGAGACGCAGCCGCCAGTGGATACAAGCGGCCACGGCACGCAGGTTGCAGGAATAATTGCAGCAGACGGCCACATTACAGGCATTGCACCGAAGGCAAAGATACTGGCATACAAGGTCTCAAAAGACGGGGAAGGAGTGTCCTCTGACCTGATCGTAAGGGCAATACAGATGGCAATAAAGGACGGGGCAGACATCATAAACATAAGTCTGGGCGTCAACAAGACAAACACACGCATCGACCATGCAGTGAATCAGGCACTGCAGGAGAAGATATTTGTGGTGACGGCTGCAGGCAACGACGGACCGGACACAGAGACGATAGGCAGTCCGGGAAGAAATTTTGGGTCGGTGACAGTCGGTGCCACGTATAACAATTTGACAACAAGTCTGATCGCAACGCTGGAGGTCGACGGCACATCGTACATTGCAATCCCGATGGTGGGAACTGCAAGTATTGACAAGCCGATTACAGGCAACATAGTGCAGGCAGGGTACGGGAAGGTCACAGACACAGAACAGCTGCAGCTTGAGGGTACAGATACAATACTGATCGTGCAGCGCGGCAGTGACGTTGCAGACGAACTGTTATATTTCTCAATCAAGGAGGAGAATGCCTACAATGCAGGCGCAAAGGCACTGATTGTGTACAACGACAAGCAGGGGATATTTCTGGGCGAGCTGATTCACGAGTTCATAAGAGAGGGGTACATGCCGCACATTCCGGTGGTATCAATTGACATGGAGGACGGACTTGACATCATACGGGCAATTAGCAACAATGATGATAACGAGGCTGCAATGAACCTGTTTTACAACCCGGATTTTGTGGTACATTTCAGTTCCAGGGGGCCTGTATCCCCGTTTTACATAAAGCCTGACATTGTGGCGCCGGGTGCATATATCAACACGACACAGAGCGGCGGAGGATACAACTTTACAAGCGGTACAAGCTATGCTGCCCCCCACGTCAGCGGGGCAGCTGCGCTGCTGATGGAGAAGAATCCACAGTTGCAGCCACACGAGATAGGTGCCTTGCTACTAACTACGGTAAAGCCAGTCTCTGATGCGTACGGGACAGAGTTCTCATTGCACGATGCAGGGGCAGGCAGGTTGAACATAAGGGATGCATACAATGCAAACCTGATCGTGCTGCCTCCAAGCTTTGTAGACAGCATGTCGCAGGACAAGCAGGTTGTGCAAAAAGAGTTCAGGTTAAAGCTGCTCGATGATGGTGATGATGATGATGCGCAGAATAATAATAATAATAATAATAATAATAATGAGGATGATAATAGTGACAACGATGGCGATAACAATACACTAAATGATAATGCATTTGGGGACATAGACGTCAGGTTTGAAGGCCCGCAGTTCATAGAGTTTACACATGTTATCATCAACAACACCTTGCATGCAACAATGCAGGCGACACAGGAAGACGTGGGGGAGCACCAGGGCAGGATAGTCATACAACACGACGGCATCTCATACACAGTGCCGTTTTTGCTACATTACACAAAGGGAGCCATATCCACAATGGTGCAGGACCAGAGGCTTTACTTTGAAATTCTGCACCCGGAAGGATGGGACTTTGCAAAGATTACAGTCATTGACGGGACGGACAACAGCGTGTACGCAACTGCGACTGCCACGGATGCAAAAGATACGGCCTCAGTGCAGATACACAAAAATTCCGTATACTGGATAGATGCAAAGATCAGGGTGGGGGATGCGACGTACAATGCGTATGACATCGTTGATGTCACATCGCTGGCAGAGGACTATACGATACAGGATGACAGCATATTGGATGTCATCCCGCAAAGGCCGCTGACCATAATTGTTGTAATGCTGGCAGGAATAGCGCTGGTCGGAGTGGTGATTAAAAGGAGTGGTAGCGGTGAGGGCGATGGCAGCGGTAGCAACGACAACAACAACAACGGCAGCTATAACCACGATGATGAAGATGAGGAGGATGGCAGCGATGGAGATATTTACAGATTATCGTCCGGAAGGACCGGCACCTATAATGCTTGATGGGGCATTCTCAAACTTTTCAAAGTTCTCAATGAACATGCAAGACAACTTTTTGGCAACCTCATCGTACCCTTCCTTGTCAGTCCAGGTGTCCCTAGGATTCAAGATATCAGAGGGCACATCAGGCACCTCGACTGGAATATCAAGGTTGAAAAGCGAGTCGTGCTCATATGCGACGTTATCCAATGCCCCTGACAGGGCGGCAGTAACTATTGCACGGCTGTGCTTTATCTTTATTCTCTGCCCTACGCCGTATGGACCGCCAGACCAGCCGGTATTTACAAGGTATACTACGGTGTTGTACCGGTTGATCTTCTCTCCTAACATCTTAGCATACACAGATGCACGACGTGGCATAAACGGCGCACCAAAGCACTCTGAGAAGACTGATTTTGGTTCTTTTATGCCGCGCTCAGTTCCTGCCAACTTGCTTGTGTATCCGGACATAAAGTGGTACATGGCCCCCTCCTTTGTGAGGCGCGATACCGGTGGCAGCACGCCCAAGGCATCTGCTGTCAGAAATATTATGGCCTTTGGGTTTCCGCCCAGACTCGGTATCACAGCGTTTGGTATGTAGTCAAGCGGATATGCGACGCGGGTGTTCTCAGTGAGGATGCTGTCAGAGTAGTCAGGTGTGTTGATGCCCGGTTGCAGCACCACGTTCTCCAACACGGCACCGGGTTTTATGGCATTCCATATCTCAGGCTCTGATGACTCGTCAAGATTTATGCACTTGGCGTAACAGCCGCCCTCAAAGTTGAACGTCCCGGAATCTGACCAGCCGTGCTCGTCATCACCGATCAGTTTTCTGTTCGAGTCAGCAGACAGCGTGGTCTTGCCGGTCCCTGACAGCCCAAAAAACAAGGCGGTGTCGCCGGACTTGCCGATGTTTGCAGAGCAGTGCATCGGGAATACCCCGCGCTGCGGCAACAAGTAGTTCATGACACTGAACATTGACTTTTTCATCTCGCCTGCGTACTCTGTGCCGCCAATGAGGACGATTTTTTTTGTAAGGTCAATCAGGATAAAGACATCAGAGCGCGTCCCGTCGATGGAGGGAACGGCATGAAAGTCGTTGATACACAGAATGGTAAACTCGGGTGTGTGCTTTTCTAACTGCTGTGCAGTGGGCCTGATAAACAGGTTTCGTGCAAAGAGACTCTGCCAGACATGGTCGTTGATGACACGGATGGCCAGCTGGTTTTCAGGGTCGGCCCCTACAAAGCCGTCAAAGACGAACAGTTCTTTGTCCTCTACAAATTTTTTGAGTTTTTCAAGCAGAGCATCAAACTTCTCGCCGGAGAACGGGTGGTTAATCTTGCCCCAGTCGACGGTATCACGCGTGTTGCCATCAGATACTATAAACCTGTCATCAGGGGACCTGCCAGTGTACTTGCCGGTGCTCACTGACAGCGAGCCCGTAGAGTTGATCACACCCTCGTTGTGCCGGACTGCCAGATTTATCAGATTTACGACATCAAGATTACGGTGTACAGTTGAGGGTGATATTCCAAAATCGGCCAGCTGCATCAAAAATTTTTGAGTGTTGCCGGTCACAACACCAGTTACGCGGGTCAAGATATGGATAGGGCCCCCCACACACACACTGCAGATTCAATCCCAAGTAGGTTCATGAGATATTAAATCCCTCAGGGTTTCCTTATTATCTTTTCCCATCAAAAATTTTTTTCTCTAGGAACGTATTTATTTCAAAATTCCATTTGATTAGCAATGCCCATCAACAAAGAAAAGATTGCAAAGAGGCAAGAGGTAAAGCAGAACAACCCAGAGTTTGTAAGGCCTGAGAGCTGGAGATATGTCAGGCTGCAGACCAACTGGAGAAAGCCCAAAGGAATTGACAACCACCAGAGAAAGCAGAAGAGCAGGGGCAGGCCAGGTCTGGTCAAGGTCGGTTATGGAGGACCAAAGGAGTCAAGGGGGTTGCACCCATCAGGATTTACAGATAATTTGGTATTTAACGCAGATGATCTCTCAAAGCTGGATCCAAAAAAGGACGGCGTGAGGTTCGGACACAGTGTTGGGACAAAGAAGAGAAAGGAATTAGCAGAGATTGCGATACAAAGAAAGTACAAGATTTTTAATGCAAGGGTAGCAAGTGATAGGAATGGTAGTTAACCTCAAGGCAAAAAAGAGACTGGCAGCACGGGTTGCACACGTCGGCGTGCACAGGATAAAGTTTGATGCAGACCACCTCGATGACATAGAGGATGCGATCACGCGGGCAAACATACGCAGCTTGATTACTGCCAATACGATCAAGATAAAGTCGATTACAGGAACCTCAAAGGGCAGGGCGCACGCAAAGAAGGAGCAGAGAAACAAGAGGGGCACAAAGCAGGGATCAAAGCAGGGAAGAAAGGGCGCAAGGGTAGGAGGAACAAAACAGGTGTATGTTGCAAAGGTCAGGGCGTTAAGGCGTCTGCTGAAGATTGCAAAGGACAGAGAGGACATTACAAACCCGGAGTTTTGGACGCTGTACAAAAAGGTGGGCGGCAACACGGTAAGGAGCAAGGCGCACCTTCGGGGCCTGATGGAAGAGATTAAAGAGAAGAGAAAGGACTAGTCTTAGCCAGATGCGCAGTGTTTAGAAGTGTGTAAACTTGAATGCTGTTTTGGATGGCAGGTTTCAGCTAAAGCGATGCATGACATGTTTCAGGTCTGTAACCTTGTTGTTTTTGATGTTCAGGCCCTCGCCATTTAGCATGTTGATTTTTACGTCTCTGCCGCCGTATGCATACCCCCCGACATCGCCTGTTGACATGACGACCCTGTGGCACGGAACTATTCCAGGATAGGGATTCTGGCTCATGATTCTGCCGATTGCGCGCTGGCCGTCCTTTAATCCGACAGCCTTTGCTAGTTGGCCATATGTAGTTATCTGGCCCTTTGGAACCTCTAATAATTTTTTGTAGACGCGTGCCTGCAGATTCAGAGTTTTATCACCTCTAGATCTGTGCCAGACAACAGATTTAAAATTTTTTGCTTGCTTGCTCCAAGACTCTTCGAGTCAACTAGTGCGGTGCCTGCCGTACTGTTTCTTGATATGATGTGTGAGAACAGGGTATCATCGATGTATTGTAACGCGTGTTTTGGGACCACTGTCCCCAGAGCGTGCACGCCATACAACAACTCGTCTGTGAATTTGTCATGATAGTGGGTGCCGCCAAAGGCGATGGCAGTCGGATGCCTACAGATTGGGGAGGAGAGCACAGAGTCGACTATTTTGGATACTGCGCTGCACAGGTTCTTGTTGTTCCACTGCTCAGATGTGGTTCCAACCTCGACGAATATGCAGGGTTTGTTCAGTGCCGTAGGGCCGTGGTGTGTCGCCTCGATTGTGATCTGGAAATCAGCAAAGTTCTCTTGATGCCGCTTTAACTCCTGAAGATACGCTTTTTGAAAGTCAGGCATGGGAATGGATACCTGTGAAGGACTGCCGCCAAACTGTGCATCAGAAAAATTGCCTGTGCTGTGACACGTCAATGCCAGTCTGCCTGACTGTGCTGCATGCTTTGAGAGAAATACAAAAGAGTCGTGGTCGTACGCAGACTCTAGCCAGTCAGCAGATATAGCAGGCGTGTCAATGATTGCAATATCGTAGTGCTTTCCACGGAATACTTGTGCAGTGTCGTTGTTGTTGTTGTTATTATTGTTATGATCATCATCATCATACGCCATATCTTCTGCCAGATAGTGCGCCATATTGTAGCCTGCAGGATCGTCTTTGTAGGCAACTAACAGGACCATGAGATAAGAGATATAAGGACATCATATTAATTCTCAGCATTGAATCCTAAACAGACTTTCAGAAATATGGCAAACACTATGAAGATGGCAAAAAAGCCAGACAGAGACGAGTACCAACAACATCTGAGATTGGTGCTGTTGGGCATAGCAGGTGTCGGGGCCATCGGATTTACCATACAGTTTGTCTTTTCAGTAGTTACAATTGGTAGGTAATGCATGATGGCAGCAGAAGAGATAAAATCACACCTGTTTGCAATTAGGACTACAGGCGGGCAGGAAAAAGTGGTGATGAGGCTGTTGGAGGCAAAGGCCAATTCAAAAAAGATCAACATTCAATCGGTGCTGCTAGTTGACAACCTCAAGGGGTACATAGTCATTGAGGCGATAAACCCAAGTGATGCGTACATGGCAGTAGACGGTGTCAGGCATATCAGGGGCCAGCTAAGAGGCGAACTTGAATTCAAGGACATTGAGGGATACCTGATCAAGAGGTCTACTGTATCGCAATTGGCAGTAGACAACATTGTTGAGATTACAGGGGGGCCGTTTAAGGGCATGAAAGCTACAATTACAAGGATAGACGTTGAGAAGGAAGAGGCAACTGTCGTGCTGCTTGATGCGGCGTACCAGCTGCCAGTCACAGTTGATGCAAACTATCTAAAGCTGGTAAGCGGGGCATAATAATAATAATAAAAATAAAAACGAGAATAGCAAAGGATTAAATAATTTTCGTGCAGGATTAATTTTATGGGAGAACAAAGAATATCATCACTGGTAACAGGAGGGGCAGCATCAGCTGGCCCGCCGTTAGGGCCTGCACTGGGACCGTTAGGTGTAAACATCATGCAGGTAATAAAGACAATCAATGAAAAGACCCAGGACTTTGAGGGAATGAAGATTCCGGTGACTGTAATAGTCGATACTGCAACGAAACAGTATGACATCGAGATAGGTGTACCATCAACTGCTACACTGATTATGAAAGAGGCAGACATTAAAAAGGGATCAGGGGCTGCAGGAACAGAATGGGTAGGCGATGTGACCATCAACTCTATCCTCAAAGTTGCAAAGACAAAGTTGGAGATGTCGTACGCATCATCGTTGAAATCAGTCGCAAAAAGCATCATCGGTACATGCATGGTGCTAGGTATAAAGATAGATGGAAAGACCCCAAGAGAGATGACTGCAGAGATTAATGACGGCAAGCACGACGAGCTGTTTATTTGACGTCGGTCAGGTAGACGGGGTCCTTGTATGTCTTTTGTAACTCTACAAACGTCTCAGTATTTTGAATGCCTTCAATCTTGCCAACCTTCTCAATGACTATCGAGTGCAGGGCCTCCAGGTCACGGGCATAAACATCTATCATGATATCGAACCTTCCTGTAACCTCTGAGATTGATATGACCTCCGCGGTTCCAAGGAGTGCCTTGTGAATCTGATCTTTGCATTTGGGATTCCGATTGATTCCGATTGTCGCCTTTACGTTGATGCCTAGCAGCAGCTCGTCGATCTCTATCGTGAATTTTTTTATCAGTTTTTTTCTTACCAGGCGTTTTATCCTGCTGTACAGGACAGATGCGTTGATGTCAAGCTTTTTTGAGAGGGCAGGGACAGATATGGAGCCATTTTTGGTCAACTCAAATAACAGTTTCATGTCCAGTTCGTCGAAACGGTGCAATGTTTAGAGTCTGTGCTGTGATTTAATATATGTAGGTTTTCACGCGTGGTGGGCAGAATTGGGCCAGGGGGCAAAACCGCTATTCCTCAGATATAAGAGATGATTCTTCCTGCTTGCTGTGCAAGGCATGGTACGCCGCAGGATACACCACAGGATGCGCAGCAGATGCCAAAATGGCAACTGACGGTAAAAAGAGGATTTTTTTAGCTGTGATTACTCTTGCTCGTGGGAGAGGGGATGGTCAAACCGGGTTTGAGAGGCTGTTGTGTTTTCAGATGCATGGCCTTTACCAGCAACA
>JAKZUU010000100.1:0-5509 GCA_047516405.1 Candidatus Nitrosopumilus sp.
TTGGGCGTAATCAAGCCACGGCGAATCCAGGAGATATGATCTTTTTTCTAATTCCAATTGCATCGGAGGCGTGTGTCTGAATGGCGTTAAATGAGTCGCGTCCCACCGGAATCACCATACTCGCCATACTGTTCGCCATCAACGGCGTAATTTACCTAGTGTTCGGCTTGGGCTTTTCTGCGTTATTTGGCGGGCTGGCCTGGTCTTTGGGCCTGGCGTGGTTAGCGGGCGTGTTAGGCGGTATTTTTGTTGCCTTTGGCGTCATATCTTTCGTTATGGCAGTCGGAATGCTCAGGGGCAGGCCGTTGATACGGAAGATCGCCATCATATTCAGCATTGTGAACCTTGTGTTTGGCGACATTCTGGGCATAGTGATTATCTACTACCTGACTCGACCCCATGTCAAGGATTATTTCAACCAAGAAAGCGACTTTTAGTTACGACCGTGAAACTGAATCCTTGTCCTCAAGCATACAGCCATCCACAAGAACCGATTAATACGTCCACGCCAGATCCATCATCATGGACGAGGAACAACCCCAAAGACCCCTGAATAAAAGACCCGAACTTACAATGATGTCCCACGACGGGAACAGGAAAAGAAGATGGGCAGAAAGTGAAATACTACACAGTGGCCAGATACAAAATCAGTGAAACCATGAATTCCATCCAGATATACTCTAACGGGGTCCGCAAGGATGTATTATATGAAAATTATCTATGTGCGCTCTTTTTAAAGATTTTCTGAATTTGTATGCGTTTGAGTACAGCATCGACTAGGAATAATGTTTCACTTAGAAGATGGGCGGATACATATCTATACGAGCTCTATCACTCAGCACCATTCTTCATCCATTCATTAGGGTTAATCGCAGTTAGATTTAGAGCATGAAAACTCACTCCTGTTATCGCGTAAGTCCCTAATCATGATCTCCTGACATTCAGTTATGTGTAAATCATTTTTTTGCAAGCTCGTTTTCATCCTTTACACTTTTCTCATCCTTTACACCTTTCCCATCCTTTACATTCTTCATACGCTTTGCCTCCGCATTTCTACGTGATTCTGTGCGCTGTCTCTGGTACTCTGCAAAGGTAATCTGTTTTTTAGCATCCAGAATATAATGCGCAACATTTTGGCAGCAGTTGCAACTATGACCTTGGAGGTTCCACGTTTTTTTGCGACACGTTTGTAAAGTTGAAAACAATTAAACTACTAGTAAAGATTGCTTAATTTGGTCGTTCGCTACGCATTGACACGGACTTTGTCATACATATCGTTAAAATATCAATTCGGTGTTGCAAAGCACCTAGCGCAATTTTTCTGTGACGTGACATCCATGTTAAAGTGCAGGCACAGCATCCGTACTACATGCATTTGTCAAGGTCTAAATATTTTCACAGTATCTTCATTTATGCGCACCGGTTTTTCTTCATTCCAGCAGGAATGGCACAGCAGGTGTTCCATTTTCATGTAATTGTATAGTACCACATAATCACTTTCATGTTTGCACATCTTGAGAGTCGTACGGGTTTCATGTAGTACGTTTTGGAACATGCTTGATAACACGCAGTACAGGTAGGGTTTCCATAAAGCCTCATTGTAATCATGGTGCGACTTCAGAATCATGTGCATCATCAAACCGAAGAAGCTTTTCATATTAGTAGAAAGGTTGCACGATGTCTTGAATCCTCATTAAAAAGTCTCTACTTTTGTGAAAAGCTTCTTCCAGATGATGTAATGTAATGCATTTCCTACAAAAACCAGTTTCTGTCTGCAAGATTGCCTGCAATCTTTTCCTTGATGTTGCCAGGCAACGAGCCCGACATGCGGGCAATGTGCTTGTAGTTTTCTGTGTCTCTTCTATGGCATCCCTGTAGTTCCTTTCTATAAAGCCTGAAAGCACCCAGTGCAACCCTTTTGCGCCGTGACGTCCGTGTCGCAGCGAAGGCACACCACGTTCACCGCACGCAACTGCCATTTCCAAAGTATGCTTACCGTGTCCTTGCTCGTGCGCACGTGTTCTTCCTCGTGCCAACAGGAATTGCACATGACGTGCCTCATGCCTACAAAATCATACAGGACCGAATAGTCGCTGTCGTGTTCGCACATCTTGATACTATCGTATAGTTCCTCTTGTGACATGATATAATGAAACAGATTTGCTTAAAAGGCACTTTTTTGCACCTGATGGGCGACATGCAATCAGTCATCTTTTACTGTATCATGTTGTTGTTGGAGCGAATTGATTTTTTCATTGAGGGATTCTATCGCATTGTACATCTTTTGCATGGATTCCCGGTGTCTCCTTTCAAGGAGCGCAATCTCGGCGTTAACGGTACTGGTCCCTGCAACCTGCGCCTCCAGTTCTTTCACTCGCGCGTTCAGTTTATCTGCATTATTTGGACTGTTCAGATTGCTCTCTACTTTTGAGAATATGTTGATGCGCGATGATGCCTTGGCATATTCGGCGCGCAACTTCTCCGGATATAATATGGCCTGTTCCTCATACGAATCCCTTGGCGCATGTCCGAGCACATGCTCTGCTGCGTATGGCGCACAGCCGTACGCAGTCAGCGTACTCTTAAGAAGGTGTCTGACCTTGTGTGCCCTTAGTTTATACGTATTGTAGGAGATTTTTTTCTGCATTCCGGCACGGACAGCTACCTCTGAAAAGTGTCTTGACAGCCATGCAGAGTATATCGGCATGGCTCTCTGTGTCAGGAATAACGGCTTTGAGATGTCCTGCTTGCCGTACTTTGTCTCTTTCCACGTGAGATATTCCTGCAATTGCGCGATGGCATCGTGTTCCAGAAACGTTGTATACGGCACGTTGGTCTTGACCCTGACAAGTTTGATTGGAACCGGGCACAGATCAAGATTCCACATGGTGTGATCCCCTGTCTTGAAATATTTTACTATCTGCAGATACCCTTCATAGTTGAAGCGGTCAGTAAATGTGCTGGAGTCCATGCCCGACTGGAGCTTTATCAGCATGATCGTCTTCATTTTTATTCCTGGATTTCCAGTTTGCAGCATCCTGTAAAAGTCCTCAAGCGTCATGGAGTCATCACTTGTCGTGCTATCTGCCCGCTTTTTTCTGGACCTAGGAAGATCCAACACTATGTCATTGGCATTGAAATACGACTTTATGGCAGAACGCATGCTTGCATACAGGCTGTCGGATATATTGTGTGTATGCTGATTTGCCAGATATTCCCGTATGGCGCGCTGCGCAGTCTTTGTGCCATAATCTGGCGTGTTGCAGTATTCCATCAGCTCCTCCACGTTGGCAAACGACTTGGTAATTGACTGCCGCGTTATCTGTCCGTCTGATATTACAGTCTCATACGATTGGAATGTTCTGCCAGGCAGCCATTTGTTCAATTTGGTGATCGTCCTCAGGTACAGCTCTCTAGTACCGTGTGTCGGCACCGTGTTCTTATGGCCAGACTCGTGAAATTGCGTGCACCAAAACCTGACCGATTCCATCTTCATGACGCACTCATGTGGTGATACCCTCCTGAGTATTCCCTTGGAGCATGCATGCGCCAAGCCCTTGCTGGCACGGCCTGCCCCCATATTCTCGAAGTGATCGCGCTTTACGTACCCCTCAGAGGGGATCATCCTTAACACTTCAACTAACATGGGACTCGTGTTTAGATCTGCAGGCCCCACGGGGCGCAATACTTTGTAGTATGTGGTCATATCTTCAGTACCCCATGAGTATAAAAGGAATAAAAAACGCAAAAAACCATTCCAAAAACAATAATATGAAAAGTTTTCAAGCAATGTATCAATGATACTTGAATTTTTCAAAATTGCATCGAATCTCAAGAATGTTCCAAGACAGGGATGGATAAAAAAATTAGACATCAAAGATCCCGAGTCAGTGGCTGACCACTCGTACTCTGTGGCACTCTTCAGCATGGTTATATCAGATCTGGCAAAATATGATTCTGGAAAAGTGATCAAGATGGCGCTTTTGCATGACTTGGCAGAATCAGAGATTGGGGATTATACGCCATTAGATATCCCCAAAGAAGAAAAAACAAAGTTAGAAAACGATGCGTTCATCAAGATAATGAGCCATCTGCCTGACAGCATAAAAACAGAGTATCTGGAGATCTGGCAAGAGTACCAGGCAAACAATTCAGATGAAGCGAGGATTTTACACCAGATTGACAAGTTAGAGATGGCACTTCAGGCAAAAACATACCAAAAGGAACAAAAAACAGGTTTTGAAGACATCAGACCTTTTCTAGAATCTGCAAAAAACAGCATCACAAATCCAAAACTAGTAGACATGCTTGCTGTTTTAGAGAAAGAGTGACTTGAATTGTGTGGGGTAAGATAATAATTAAAATGATAATAAAATGATGATGATGATGATGATGATACAATGATGATATACATTCATCATCCATAAAAATATCATAGTGATTCACATCTCCAACAAATTGCCAATTTCAGAGATCAGATACAGCCAGAATCTAAAACACTGCGATTAGATTATATCTCTATACACAATCCAAAAAACATGTCAGATAACAGCAAAGATGAGTTAATTGAAGCACAAAAACAGGTGATTGGAATCTTGTTTGAAGTGGTTAAAAGACTGCAGGCAAACAATGACCTAGATGACGAATATTTTCAGATAGTCTCAAAGACGGACAAGGACGCTGCACGTATCAAAGAGATACAGGAACAAAGAATAGAGAATGCAAAGATCGTCAATAGGCTGCTAGAACAGTTGGAGACCTAGGTGCTGCAGCAGTCATCGTTGTTATCGCCATCTGAGATGACTCTCAGATGGGCAGTCTGCTGATATTTGTCTTGAACGTAATTTGCAAGGTTTGCAATTCTGACTCTAGGCATCCTTGCAGTCCAACTGCCCTCATTCTCAAACCAAAATTCTATCTCGCCGATGTCATATCTCTGATTTTTCTTTACAAGGTCTCGAAATATGACTTTGATCTCATCAATGTCGGATTCTGAGAGATTTGATTTGTCCTCAACTATGGTGGTAATCTCGTTTAACTTTATTATCACGTCGTTAGTCAAAGGCATGCTTGCTGTAAACTGTCAATGATATAACAGTCTTTTCAGTGCGGGTATTAGTTGTGCTTGTTTATCACAGATTCTGACTTTTAGAGACAAAATTCGAGTACAAGGCGATTCCAGATATTAAAGTTAAGTGCAAGTGCAGTTAACCCAAATGTGAATGCTTTGCATTGTAAGAGGTTATGTCGCCATTATTGATTGAACAGGAAATTGGATCCACCCAGATGTTTTTGGTCGTTTCATGCAGGTTTAGACACAAATAATGACGAATTCGACATAGCGTGAGAGTTTGACTCATGCCAAATTGAATTTTTTATGAGTATGAGGGACGGAACTCAGCCTCTTACTTCACATTTGGGTTAACTGAAGTGAAAGGTACATACTCAGGTCCCTTCTGCGACTAGGCGTAATTTTACAGAATTATGTGCAATTTTATGCCTGAACAAT
>JAKZUU010000101.1:0-3652 GCA_047516405.1 Candidatus Nitrosopumilus sp.
GCAGATCACATGTTTAAAACTAAAATGCAGATCATTCTATATGATCATTGCCATCTGAATGTCAGGACAGTGTAATGTGTCACATACGATCCTCACAAGGTGCAAAAAAGCGCACAGATGTGGATTACAGGCTAGGAGATATTGCAGTAGTGTTAGATAACGCAATAAAATCAAAATTCAAGGCGTGCAGATGTGGATTGCAGGTTAGGAGATATTGCAGTAGATCTGTAGGTGCGCCTCAGGAAGCGACGGCAGAAATCAAATGCAGTGTTTGAATTCGTTGCTGCAGCAGGCAGTCTCGTGGAAGTTACTGCGAAAGTGACATGGCAGTGGCGATATCACGACAGGTGGCATCTGTGGAACAGGCAGTAGACAACCCAGGCGGCGGTTCTTCATACCTGCCGTTCCATGGAAGAACCTGCATCATTATGATTATCTTCATGTCAGTCTGTGTGATTTTAGAATAGACGCCGCCAAATACAGATGGATTGTTTGTCAGCTCGGCGTTTGCAAGAACCCAAGAGTTGAATAAGACAAGAGAATACAGAAAACACAGCGTCCGGACCGTGACACTCCTGCTGCGCGTTCTTACTCTCTGGTTTTCCACCATTCTAAAACCGGTCTCTATCATCCATCTCTCAGAGTAGCGTTTGAGATCGATGTCCGGCCTGTTTGTGGCAAACGCAATGTATTTCTCTTCTGGTTTTTCCACACAAGACTCACTCTTGCTCTTCTTCCTGCTCTTCTTCTTGCGCCCCGTTATGTGCATTGTATACTCTACGTAATCGTTCTTGGATTTTGCTATACGGAACACAGATACCGCAGGGCGCTCTCTTATGGAAAACTCTTCAATGGCCCTTGCAACATTGGCCGTGTTGATGCATGGAATCAGGTAGTCCCCACCCAGATCCTCCAACACTGATGATATCAGTAGAGAAGAACTCGCAGTCAGGCATGACTGTTCCGATTTTGGCACCTGTTCTCCTGCACATTGCAACGGCCTTACGCACATCGCATGCCGTATCCTCAAGTGCTGGCATGTGCAATAACGCAAATGCCATCTGCATGCCGGACTTGATACACTGCGATGCAATATACCGCTCAAAACTACCCGTCTTGCCCTTGCTCTTTGAGCGCACCAGTTAGGCCCCATGCTTGTGATCCCAGCGTCGTATCAGATGTATGTCTATGGCAATGTCGACCTGTATTCTGGAAAGCAGTCCAAGGTAACAGTTCGGGCTCATGAAGCGAAAATTAGCGATACCATTCAAAATTGTTCAATTACATACACATCTCCTCAGAAACATATTTAGCTGGGAAGTGTTTTAGAGCAAGACATGACCCCAGGGTTTGATCCAACTCAAGTGGATTGGAACAACCCTGATGTAGAATACCTGATGAAGAATTTTGAGAGGGCGATGGCAGATCGCCGTGATGAGATTGTATTACTAACAAAATCAAACAATCAGATGGCATCCTAAAAAGAACAGATGGCATCCAAGAACATGGAACTGGAAGAAAGGTGCCTTGCACCTTGAGACAAAATACGACAAACTCATTGAGATGTACAACAAACTTCGTGACGGTGCAGGTAGTGGTGCCGTCTCTGGGAATACTCCAAAGGATTTGGATGCCGGATCCGGGACTACGGCCAAGCAACACTCAAGAGACAGCAGGAGGAGCAGCTACAATGTGAGGAAATTCACAGGGTATCCACGGCCCAAGTCCTGCAAGAAGCGAGGATAACCTGCCACGAAGAGACCACATGGTGCACGAAATGATGACAGCAGACGAGCTTGTGTGCCGCACGTGTGGCTCTACACTCTCAAGGCCCACAGCCACATACTCAAAGACCACAGAGTATCTGATAAACTACCAGTGGCAAGAGACAGTCTGTGAGATCACGCGGAGGTACTGCAAAAAGTGCCGCAGGCAGCAGGCAGCACTGACTGAGGGCATCCTGCCAAACTAGCATTACAGGATAAACATCATGGCCCAGACAGCGACATTGCGGTGCATGGTAGATTCATTTGGAAAAATCCGCAAGCTGTTCTGCATGTTCCACGGTGTACGCATTCCAAAATCTACACTGAACCACTTTTGCGACAAGGTGGCCTCTGAACTGGATCCCCTGTATCAGGAGATCAAAAGGGATCTGAACACAGGCAGGTCGGTCAACGGGGATGCCACGGGCTGGTTCATCAACGGCCAAGACTGGCATGTGCGGGTCTGTAGGAAAGGACACAGACGGCAATGCAAGTGTGCTCTTTGAGATAGACGAGTCTGCCGGAAAGAAGGTTCCGATGGCCGTGCTCGAAGACTTAAGGCATAGTGGGTTCTGACTCGGACGGATCTTGGAATCATGTTCGGCACGATGCACCAAAAGTGTCTGCTCTACTACTTTCAAGACATGTACCGCACGGCCGAAAAAAATGTGAGCAGTGAGTTTAACCTGTTCTTTATGGAACTGTACGGCATCCTCAAGGAGGCCATCGCCACCAGAGGGTACGGGTCAGAGGGGGCCGTGGAGAGCCTCAAATACAGGATACAGTGCATCATATCCAGAGTATGAGGACAAGGATTCTCTGAGATACGTAAAGCGGCTAAAACGAGGGGGAAAGCCTATTCACCTTTATTATCAACAATGTCGATTATCATAACAACGTAAGTGAGCGGGCGCCAAGGACACTCGCAGAGGCCAGAAAGATCCTCTACGGGAACAGGTCTGAGGACGGTGCCCGGCGAACCAAGATCCTTATGAGTGTCTACGCCACATGCGAGCAGCGCGGCGTGAATTTTTACCAGTTTGTACAGGACTCTGGCAGGCAGGATAAAGACAATTCCATCAGGCCACACGCCGGTCCAAATGACAGCTGCCGCCTGACCTTGCAGGGCAGCGATGATGCTACAAATCCTGCACGGCATGTGTGACTGGCATCTACAGCACACGACATGTAAAATACACGACACACAGAATTCTTCGCCGCAGGTACAGACAATTTTCCTTGACAAAACATGCGGGGTGTGCTATTTAGCTTCATGAGCCCGAACAGTTACGAATGAAGGCCAATTCAATCCCGGTATCTGTTCACGTCGTGCCTAGAAAAATAAGAAATGTTCTCAAAGTATGTCAAATCTGTGCCTAAATCCGGAAATTTTCTCCAACTACGTGAACAGATACCAATCCTGTTTACAATAAAACTGACTGACAAGATAAACATGAGGAGTTTTTATGACCGCATGATACGTGCAGCATCTGCCTCAGGTGACAGATAGATGCACGCGCACATCAGAACTGCCACCATGTGAAAAACAAGTATCGCGGCAGGGAGGCTGTGCATGACTTTTTGATCACCTGTCACGTGACCAGATGCCCATGTCTGTGTATATTTTTATGAGAAAAACACTTCAAAAAGCGAAATACTTACCTTGTATCTCAAATGCCACATGTACAACAGTACTCTGATGCACGCATAGCAAAATTCAATATCGTGTTAGAAAAGATAGTGGCCGCCTGCAACAACGGGGATATTGCCACCATCATATCCAATGCAGCACCTGAACTCTTTACATTCATCAAATATCCCGGAATGCCTCCACATAACAACGACTGCGAAAAAATAATACGCCGCAGGGTAGTCATGCCCAGAAG
>JAKZUU010000102.1:0-3351 GCA_047516405.1 Candidatus Nitrosopumilus sp.
ACCACTATATGGATCAAAAGACGGTGATGATGATCTTAATTTCAACAATATGGCAAGCCGATCACCTCAAACTGCAGCTCTGTCCCAGAAGCTAATCTGCAATCAAGTATTTTTAAGGCTGGACGGTCTTTACAAAATACGGTTAATCACATGTTACACTATTGGGTCAGGCATAAAGACGGCTTTCTCTTTTGTAGTACTTGCGGTAAAAAAAAACTTAAAAATTAATCCAAATCATATTTTTGCTGTTTCAAATATGCTGAAAGATCAGAGTAAACGCTCTTCCTATGCGAAATAGCGTACACAGTAATAATGATACCTTCAAAGTTGTCTTCTTTAACCTCATAAACTATTCTATAGCTAAATTGACTGACATGCATAGAGTATAGTCCTTTCAAATCCTGACACAGTTCCTGTCCTGCCTTTTCATCTGTTTTTAACTTGTCAATACTTTCATTGACTAGTTCTAGTAACTTTCTGTCGCCTTTTTTTCTCAGTTTTTTATATGATTTTTCACATCTGCTAGACAGTCGCACTATATTCTCTATACTTGAATCCTTACTTTTTCCCACGGTACTGCCTCATTCTTCTCTACTGCTTTCTGACTCATTTTGATCTCTTTTAGCAATTCTGAATCGCTAAGAATTTCCAGTGTTTCTAAACTTTCTTTATCTATTTTTGGAATTACGATTTTTTTATTTTTAAAAACATTGGTATGGATTCTCTCTATATTTACCGTTGGCTGTGTAGTACATGTTGCATCTGCAAACATAAAAAAAAGTGCTACATCGTTATTGTTTAGCATCTTGCGTATCGCAGAAAAGTCCTTTGAGAAGTTTCTTGTTACTTTTTGTTGTGGGAAAACAGTTCCTTTAGTTTCTACCAACATTATATCAAATTCCTCTCTTCAAGTTCGTTCCATGCATTTTCACATTCTTTTTTTGTAAAGTACTTTTGTTTATTCTTGACAGTCT
This sequence comes from Candidatus Nitrosopumilus sp., assembly GCA_047516405.1. Classification (GTDB taxonomy): domain Archaea; phylum Thermoproteota; class Nitrososphaeria; order Nitrososphaerales; family Nitrosopumilaceae; genus Nitrosopumilus. The sequence continues at coordinate 975 of JAKZUU010000102.1, forward strand.
TGGTAATCTTAGTTTTTAACATGTTGGGATATATTTTTTTTAAAAAATGTATCGAAGCTAGAATCTCTAATCTGTCTGAATTATTTTTTTTATCTTCCATAAACTTGAGAAAAATCTGAAATTTCTTTTGCGCGCTTTTCTCAAACATGCCTTTTGGAATCTTACCATAGTTTTCTTCTAGCTGGAAACCTATATTTGCCAAATGTGACGAGTATGGGCCGCGCAAATACCATGAGAAATCATATCCGATATAGATGCCATGGGCTTGCATAAGATAGACTGATTTTTGTAAAATCAACCTACCCTGAAATGTGGACATCTCAAAATTATCTAAATTTTTCAAAACAAGTCCTAACGTAAACGCTTCTTTGTTTATTGAACCATTATTCAATTTATCCATCTTATTTCAATTTTAAAATATGATACGTGTTATCATATTTAGATTTTCTGTTTTTTAAAAATTATCTTCTAAAATCTATTTTGGAACTCTGTTGAGCAGCGAGGTGTGTGTGGCTCCATTGGGCCGGTTCTTATCCATTAGCGACACTGCTGCAGAATACAGCAAATCCTCCGCATCCATCTTTGAGCCAAACAATCCCATAACTGCCCTGTAATGTTATTGCTAATGAAAGTTTGGCTTATCCTCTTAGCGCCTTGAATTTCTTGATGGCCTCCCTTGCCATCTCTTCTTGCTCTTTGGCTGTTGTCTGCACCGTAGGGTCATCAGTTGCATAAGCGTCTTGGCCCTCACCCTCATTATCTTTCTTTTTCACATATGTCTGGAACATCCTATTTTATAAAAACTAGATCTTCTTTAGATGACATTCAAACAAGCATCCTGCATGCATGCCACAAAAATCATGCAGCGGCCTGAATCTTAACAATATGAAACTAGTTGGCAGTATAGTTCTCTGCCCTGTCTGCCACTGCCTTTGCGTGTGCATGTGCCCTTTGCAACACCTGTTCTCTTGTCTGCTCTGTCATATACCCTGCCTCCACGGCCACTGACATTGCGCTCTGTGCGGCCTTGCCGATAATCTGCAGTACGTTATCATCAGTAACGTATCCTGCCTCCACAGACAGCGTTACAGACTCTTGGTGTGCCGATATAATGCTCTCTCTAATTTTGTCTATATCCACGACCATCTCTGATTCTGAATATTTCACGCCGTCTTCGAGCGCGCAATACAGTGCAATTCCTGCCTCTACCGGCTTGATGTCCAGCTTGCCCAAAATTATCGCCAGTTTCTCATTGACTGCCTCCCCCTTTAGTACTGGCTTGCTGTCCTTCGCTATCCATATTGTACCCTGATCAATCTTTGTAGGTATTCCTGCCTCCTTGAACTCTGTCAGCATGGGCCCCGGTGCAATTCCTGTATTTTTTGCAGGAACCACGATATCTACACTTGCAATATCCCCTCCACGTGCTGCCATCATTATCTTGTTTTTAGCCAGCAGCACGTTTAGTTTGAACGGCGACATGTCAGTAAAGATACACATGCACTGTCCCTCAAACTCCGGTGTCATCTCTTTTATTCCCGGTACGTCAAGCAGTGCGCCGAATGCCTTTTTGGCAATCCTGTTCTTGATGCTTACAAACTCTGCCTGGCCCTTCAGTGTCTTTCTTAGCGGCAGTATCTGAATTGATCTGACCTTGTCCATCTTGATTACGGCTAAAACCCTGTATTTTTTTGGAATCTCCTGCAGCTGCTGGTACATGGCAGTATTTTTCTTGGGGTAGCTAGTTCTGCTCTCATGCATACTTTTTCTTAACCTCTTGCACCTGTTTTACCGGCTTGCCCATTGTAGTCTTTATCATTATCTTTTTCATGTTATTCTCGCCGTTTGGCAGTTTTTTCTCAATTGCCCCTAGCACCGCATGCGCATTGACTGCCAGGTCTGCATCACTCATGGTCTCATCTCCAATCTTGCACGATATCGAAAGCGATGCCCTTGCCCTGACCTTTATCGATGTTCTGAACCTCTGCAGAAACGCCTCTATTGAGGCATCAAAGGGTACGGGTGTTGGCATCTTTCCCCTCGGTCCGAGCAGCTGTCCCATCGTCTTGCCGACCATGGGCATTACCTTGGTATCTGCCAAAAAAAAGTCGTGCTTGTTGATGAATTTTCGTGACTCCCTTTTGTTGTTTGCAAATCGCTCCAGCTCCTCTGTCCCTATCACGGTATCGGCATCTGCCTGCTTTGCCTTTTGATTCATGTCCCCTGTCGCCATCACACAGACAGTTGCAGGAGAGCTGGTCTTTGGCAGCTGCACTATCTCATTTATGGCAAATCCCTTTTTTACATCAATGTCTTTAAAGTTCATAATCAACTCGACTGACTGTTTGAACTTTTTTGGTTTGGTGGCCTGTTTTGC
>JAKZUU010000103.1:0-2715 GCA_047516405.1 Candidatus Nitrosopumilus sp.
CGTAACTGGAGGCCCATGAATCACAAAATGGCATATTGCCATACTTCATCACAAGCGCCGCCTATTGCGTTACGTATGCAGAAATCAGAACTCTCAGAATCCATATAAACTATACGCGAACCTATAGATCAAGGACGAAAAGATGCTGCGGTCGGAGCCGGCCCCGGGCGCGTTGGAAATGCAGGCCAACAATTTAATAGTTAAAATTGCAGGTTTTGCTCTGAAAAGTGGTTTTGGATTGCATCAAAGAATACAGAAAAAAGACAAAAATGTCCGCAAGAATGTTTGCAAGGTCCCAAAGACTGCATGTCAACGGCGTAAGCCACAACATACGGTTCTATGAGCCGTACCCATTTGTGGTGAGGAGCTCAAAGGGTTCAAAGCTTGTAGATGTAGATGACAACAGGTATACTGACTACTGGTCAGGGCACTGGAGCCTGATACTGGGACACGGTCCAAAAGCCGTCAAGGAGTCTCTGAAAAGGCAGATGGAAAAAAGCTGGATGTATGGGACGGTAAACGAGCAGACGGTAAGACTATCAGAATTAATATCAAAAGCGGTTCCGGTTGCAGAAAAGATTCGGTATGTCACATCAGGGACAGAGGCCACAATGTATGCAGTCAGGCTTGCACGCAGCGTTACAGGCAGAAGGATAATTGCAAAGATTGACGGGGGATGGCACGGATATACATCGGATTTGCTGAAGAGTGTAAACTGGCCGTTTGCAGAATCAGAGAGCAGAGGAATGGTAAACGAGGAGGAGATTGTGTCCATCCCATACAATGATTTAGAGGAGTCGTTGAGAATTCTAAAAAGATGTGCAGGGAATTTGGCAGGAGTCATAATTGAGCCTGTGTTAGGAGGGGGCGGATGTATACCTGCAACCAAAGAATATCTGAAAGGAATAGAAGAGTTTGCCCACAAAAACGGGGCGCTGTTTATTTTGGATGAGATTGTTACAGGGTTCAGGTTCAGGTATGGCTGCCTATACCCTACCATGAAACTTGATCCTGACATTGTCACCCTGGGAAAGATTGTCGGGGGAGGAATGGCGATCGGTGTCATATGTGGAAAGGATGAGATTTTGGAGTATGCAGACACGACCGGAAAGAGAAAATCCGAACGCGCATACATTGGAGGAGGAACGTTTTCTGCAAACCCTGCAACAATGACTGCAGGGTATAGTACACTTTGCAGACTTGGAGAGAACAGGTCAATCTATTCAAAGATTAACGAGTTGGGCGAGTCTGCACGCAAGGGAGTGACCAAAGCATTTGATGGCAGGGTCATAGTTACAGGAAAGGGATCGTTGTTTATGACCCACTTTAAAAGAGACGGCATTTCAGAGATAACAAATGCTACACAGGCAGCAAGATGTGATCAGGTGATGTTGCAAAAATATCATTTCAAGATGATAGCAAGTGACGGGATATTCTTTCTGCCAGGAAAATTAGGGGCAATATCTGATGCGCATACAAAAAAGGATATCAAAGAGATTATTTTAGCATCAGAGAACTTTGAGAGTGCAGTAGATTCAGGACAGTGAGGGCATCTTTTTCTTCCAAGCAGTCAGATGGTTGAAGATATCAATATAGTTTTCAGACCTTGTAGTGATGTGAATGTGCGCGCACAAAGAGCTGCCAAACTGCGACTCTAAAATCATGGTGCACTCGTCTTTGAAGAAGGGGACAGAGACCCCAATTTTGCAAAGGGAGTGGAATTTGAGATCCTCGATTTGTAGCACGGTATCAGTTATTACAATACGCTTGTTTTCAGAATTCTTGTTGATGGACTTGTCTATCAAATGTGTGGTAGAGTCATCCCAAACAGGGCTGTCCTGAGGCCACCTGTGCACGTGCACCTTTTCTGCCAGATACGCGATATGAGAGACAGACAACAAGATAGATGAAATCCGATTCAAATTAAGCCTATCGTAAGAACTAACAAAAATTAACTATAGTGGAATAAAACAACGCATTCAGAAGAAGAAGAAGAAGGCATCATGGATGAATTCTACTAATCAAAAAATGCAAGACAAAGGACAGGTACAACAAACAAAGAACACCTAATTTGGCCAAGCATGGTTCTACGAAAGATTACATATAGCAATTCGATGACTAGTACGCTAGATCACAGAACATTAATGAGTATATCAAGTACGTAGGATGCAAGATGAAATCTTTTTTGAGTATGCTAGAGCATCTAAATATTTCAAAAAGATAGACGATGACCAAACTTCGTTTCATATACAATGACATGAAAAACATGAAACTGAACTAAGCAGAGATTATAAAATGCCTCTAAAAATGTGTCAAATCATGTGAACGCTTACTAGCAGTTAATATTTACAAAAGAGATTATGCGTAATCGACTTTACTGCCAGAAATAGACGATTACATCCCATTCCTACACATATTCTGGTTTGTGCAATCTCTCTGTACACAAGATGTATTATCCGAAGCAATATCGGCGTATCGCGCGTGTTGGCCCCAAAACATCTTGGATATGTAGGGATTCGGTAGCTTTAATGGCAATTGTACCGTAATATACGGTATGACTTTAGTTCAGGTAAAGACCGTCTGGCAGAAACACGAATTCGATGAGTATCTATATTTTATGTATAAGGAATTCAGGTTCATGGTAAATGAGGCCATCAGAATCGGTCACAGGTTGGGGCTAAAGACGCGCAATGATTTTCAGCAGGCCTTGTACCG
>JAKZUU010000104.1:0-3268 GCA_047516405.1 Candidatus Nitrosopumilus sp.
TATCTTCTTGCCATAAGTTTACCAGTAATTGACTTTTCTTAAATTACTCTAGTTACATACAGTTGACAAGAAAAGAAAAAAAGATTAAGGACAAATAAGGAGATCCAGCGTATTTTTGGCAAAAACAGATGTATTTACCACGAAATGTTGCCAGTTACAGCTGTACATCAGGTGAATCAATGATGCCATCAGATAAATGTAAGTGGACGCATCTACAAAAAGCGGTTCAAGGGACGATTTGGCAACACGTACAACAGGTCGCTACGTTGAGTATGCGGCCAGAAAATCTTGCGTAAAAAGACATCAGGACCTATCTTGTGGTGCGCCAAGATTCAAAACAGGATGCCCCAAAATCCAGTGAAGATGCGCGTAAGGCAATGGCATGACACAAGAGATGACTGTCAGGATGACAGATACAAGGATCAGGTGGCTGCCTTGCGCGCATTAAACTGTCAAGGCACGTAAACCAAATAAAGAAACAAGTTTGGGAGACTTGCAATAAAGACTGCCAGTAGACGTCATTGAGGTTAAATGTGATGTAAATCCAACGATCACATAACGCATGATCCCCGAAATTTATGATGCCAACCCAAAAACATGGCTGACTCCGTTCCGCAGCAACAGCACGTTTTACATCTTCAAGATGGGCCTGTTCTATCACGGATTAGGTCTGATTCTTTGGTATATGGGATCCTTTTTTGCAACAAGTGCCATTCCAGGCTACGAGGCACCCCATTTTCCAGTGTCAATATCCCTTGCGCTAAGTTCAGGGCTGCTAGAGGAGGCAATATTTTTTGGAATCCCGTATTACATGCTTGCCGGCAACCCGCTTTTGCTGCTAGGTTCCGGGGTAATCTGGTCGGTGCTGCACCTGTTCAGTTCCGGGGCATTCTCAATTGAATCGCTCTCTTATGGCGGATTCTTTTTTACAATTCCACACATATTTTTCAGCATAAGAACATGGATAAGCCGTAAGGGATGGTTTGCAATTTTGTTTCACTCTGCATGGAACACTGCATTTTTAATGTTCTACTGTATGTGGGGACTGCGTCAATGTGGCGCATTCAACGGAGTAATGGATATCGCAAATGTGGTTATAGCAGTGTCGGCAGGTGCAATCCTGTATCTTACACATAAAAATAAGGAAAGGCGCATCAACAGGTTTTTCTATCTTGTTCCGGTAACAGTCATAATAGCTGTCACAGTATACACATTTTCAATATGAATCATTTTTTAAAACTTTTTTTGAACTCTCTGTACGAGGCTATCATATTCTCCATCTGCTCATCAAGGCTTTTTTGCATGCCGGGAAGTTCGTTGTACAGATCTATCCAGAGTTTTCGATAGTACAGATCAGAAGAGAGCGCCATGGAACTAAAAAATATCTGCATCTCATGCGACAACGAGTTTCCGCCATCTCCATTTTTTGTCTTCTCTATTTGCCGCTCTACTGCGCTGAAATAATCCATGTATTTTCTAAACACGTGTTTTGATTTCTTTAGATTCCCAACGGATATATCAAACCCCTCCATGGCGAGATCTTTCTGAAATTCTTTACGTTCAATCCATATCAAAAAATAATTTTCAATTTTTTTTGCAAATTCCGCATCTTTTCTGTACACATTTACCATGCCATAAATTGTAGGACCATACTCTATCTTTCTTCTGCCCCCCTTTTGTGAGTTATAGATACGAATCATTCCTGTCTTTTGCAGCTGCTTAAAGTGCCTGTGAACGGTGCCAATCGATATTCGGGTTTTGCCGGTTGCAGAGTACAGACTGAGCGGGCCATAATCCATTACAGCCTTGAATATATCTACCGAAGTCTGCTCTGCTGTGGATATATTCGCCATATTACATGTATTTGATAATAATGAATATATTTATTTTTATGGATATATTAGTAGTATGAGAAATGTTGTCTTTATGATGCTTGTTTGTATGTCAATGAGCACGCCATTTGCAACTGCAGCGCAGCTTGACGCAGTGGTGCTGGCAGATGGGAGTTCAATAGAGCCATCGTTTCAATTTCTAAAGGTAATTTACATCCAATATCCAGACGGCGGGGAGCTCTCAGAGATATTACAAGGCATGGAACAGACCATATCATTTACAGCAGACAGTGGTGATGGCACAGATAACAGAATCGTAGAACAGGTAAACCAAAGTCTAGGCAGGATATCAAGTAGCGCAGTGGCCACTAGTGCGACCATAAACTACCAGAGTACGCTGCATGGAAATGAAGAATACGCAGTACTTGAGTACAAAGTAAACATAAAGCCGGTAATTACAGATCATATTGTCGCAAGATCCTTTGAAAAAAGTACAGTCGATGCGAACTGGCGCGGGATATCAATTGACGAGCCCGTAATTGTTCAGACCATCTATGGACCATTTAATGTGAACAGTCCAAGGGCGGCCCTTGATGTGATGGTACCTGAGGTTTCAGAAAAGTTAGACGATGTTGCAATACTGGAGTTGCCTATAATTGATGCAAGTGGAATACTAGAGTTGCCATTGAATGAGTGGCACTCGTTATTTGACAATACGGCAATAATTTCAGATGCCAAAGAGTACAACTATACTGGAAAATATGTCATCACGCATTACACAATGGGAACATGTGACATATTCCGCGGGTTATGTGATGCAGATAATGAAGATATCATCGAGGAGATCATCCTTGATAAGACATACACCATAAAGATAGTCGAGTCAGACAATGATGCAAGTATTGCGTTTGAAGGGTATGTGGATACTGAAAACAATGCAGAAGGTCAGGAAGTATTTCATACGAGTCTAAGATCACGTGTCATACAAGATGATTATACCGATGAGTTTCCTGTAGCCATAATATACGGAATGGCAGGAATGGCGGCGATTGGCGGAGCAGTAATGTTTGCAATAAGCAATAGAAGACTAAAAAACGACAACATGAGTCACGGCCAGACAGGAGTTGACCCGGCGCATCTTGTGTCATATGAAAGTAGCAGCTCTGCTGCAAGTTACAAGACAAACAGGGGAGAGTCCTACCTGATAGCAGACAAGAGAACAAAGATGCCAGTATAATGTATGTACTGATTAGTGTAGCAGTGCTTGGATGCAGGTTCCGTTCTACCGGTACCACAAGACGCCAGACATGGAGCAGAAGTTATTTTTCAATGTGATTATGAATGTAAATATTTTGTAAAGCAAAATGGTTTGCAGCATAATGTTGTAGAACAAAAAAACTTAATTCCTGATAAAAATTACAACAATGATGGTGCAT
>JAKZUU010000105.1:0-13155 GCA_047516405.1 Candidatus Nitrosopumilus sp.
GCCTTCATCACTCTTAAGGCCTGGACGGAGCCCCAAAACGTTCCTGTTAGATGTATGTCTACCGTACTCTTAAAATCATCCATGGATGCGTTTGCAAAACAGGTGACAGGACCTGAGACCCCTGCATTGTTTATCATGTAACCTACCGTAGTGTTATCTCTGACTAGCGCATCGAACATCTCGCTGACTGCAGCACCATCGCTGACATCGACTCCAGAGAAGATTCGAACCGACGCTCCGCTACCGTTCTTTGAGATGATCTCGTTTAGCATTGTCGATGTCTCCTCTAGCGGCTCCCTTCTCCTTCCTAGAATTATCACGCTTGCGCCCTCTTCAACGAACTTTTTAGCTATGGCCTGTCCTATGCCTGTCCCGCTACCTGTAATTAGCGCAGTTTTGTCTTGAAATTTTAACATAGATAAACACTCAAAATTTTTGTGATATTTATTTTGATTGATTCGCTGGAATATCTGCATTTCAGACATCTGGCAGTAGGGGCAACGATGAATTATACGCACAAGATGTCCCGACAGTGCTTTTTGCGTCAATTGTACTCAACGCTGATCTTCCTGAAGACAGAACTGATGTTGCCGCCTTGTCTGCATCTTGACTAGACTGCGTGTCTAGCGGCACAAATGTGCTTGTTTTTACAACCAGAATCTCACTTCTTCTAGTATCTTTTCCTTGCCATCCATTACACCCACTATGTATTTTTTCTTACTGATATCTATTCTGATATTTCTCATCCTTTTTTTCACCTCCTTGCAGATTGCTTTTGATGGATCGGAATCTGCAATCACCTATCAGTGCACAAAGTACAGGAACGCCGTATCTTAGTTGCCCTATTCAAACTAAAGTATGTGAAGCGCAGTTTCACAGGGGCCGATCTATCACTAGGTCTGAGACGAGGATGCTTTTACATGCATTCAAACTAATGGAACCAATTATCTTAAATGCAGATTCTGCGGACTGTATTTGGAGTGGTTACTTGTTTTTCATTTGACCGTGTAAGACTTGCAAGCTCCATTTTTAACACCTAGTAATGACGAACGTTTGGTAATTGTTGTAGAATGCGGCAGGATTGTGCGGATCTAAAAAACGCATTTACATCTACTGTCTAGGAATGTTTAAGATCTCTGAAAACGTGCGGTCACATGGTCTTGCAAATATGGGGAATTGTTTGCCAGAAGTTTCAATACCTGCCCTACGTAGGCTTTTCACGTAACTTACTTTTAGCGTTTTGGAAAGTACCACAAGAATAATCTCAGGGGATGTATGTAGTGGCATGTACTCTAAAATTTTCAGTGCGTGGTTTACACCGTTTTGTATCTGCTTCTTGATACGTTCTGGCTTTAAGTAGTTACTTTTAAGCTCACAGACTACTATGCTAAAATTCGCCTCCTCGTGAAATATCAGGCAATATGCCATTTTTTCGTGCTGGGTTATGCTCTCTCCTTTTATAATGGCATAGTTTTTTACCCCATTCATATTTAGTTCGCAGTTGTTTTCCTCGCAATCTGAACACAGTTCGTATCCCCGTTGTTGCAAAATCAAAGCAAGATTCATTTCTGTCTAGGCCGATCGCGCTCTATATGCCACGTTTGGTTGGTTAATGCGTCTTCAATTTTTATAAACTCGTCTTGGGCTATTCCATCCTCTGCTGAAAACTCTATGGGGGTTACCACGTATTTACCGGCAGGCACGCCTGCAAAGAGATAAGGTGCGATCTCATCCTCTGTCAAGTAGTCATCATCATCAAAATTCAATTTTCTCTTTGCGCTTTTACTGATTTTACTGGCCTGCAAAAAGTTGCTTATCTGCTCTAGCATATAGACACTATGAGTTGTAATCAATACGTTGAGGTCAGCCCGTATCATTCTGACTATATATTTAGCAAGGATCAGCTGGTTGGCAGGGTGCAAATGAGCTTCTGGTTCTTCTATTATCAGCAAGTCCCCTTTCCTTATTATGTGTCCTAAGAAAATTATGAGTGGTGCTAGTTCGGATATACTAGATGAGGCTCTGTGGAGGGGCATGCTGTGATTTTTATATCGGTATTCTATTTCAACCATGCCTGTCTTAGATGGATGCAGCATGAGATGCCCATCAAGCAATTCTTTTTCCAGATTTTTCCCAAGATCTGCAAACGATCCTTTTCTAGAAGAATTTTCAACCATGTCTGACATAAAATTAGATATTGTTCCTGGAAGGGGCGGGATTTCAACTCCCATTATGGCATTGTGTGTTACATTTCTAATCATGTTTGCTGTTATTGTCCTGAATCCGTGCAGGATGCCTGATCTAGCAGCTGGAAGATAATGTGAATGTCTAGGAACCGTTTGGCTTACGTGCTTCTCGATTTCACGTATCAGTAAATGTAAGATTCTAACACGAATGTGCTGTTCTTTATCTCTGCGTGTCAAGTTACTCTTATCTGCAACAACATCTGGATATATTTCCTGTTTCGTTTTTACGCGTTCAATTATTAGTTTAATCAAGTTGGAATCTACTTTTGCTCGAGATTTGTTTTTATTACGCCGCATACTAATTCCTTTTTCATTGTCGAGGCGGATCTCAAATGTTCTCTTTCCAAATTGTACCAGATCGTCAAGACGTGTGGCAAAGTTATATTGCAGCTCATCTACTAGTATCTCATCACAGATAACACTGGCGTACATATTTGTGATGTGCCAACTACTGAATCCGGTATGCTTATCTCATCCTCGCTGTCTACATTTATCTTTATGTCATTCAGTACAGAATCAAGTTCCTCATACAACTTGGAAAACAATTTACTAAAATGATCTCAAGTGTGGAATTCTGGCATTACGTTGTGTGATGAAATCAGTGCATGAATCAACATGGCTATATATGATTTTCCAGAACTGTCGGGACCTACTAATATTGTCAAGGGTTTCATGTGGATATTTGCATCAGAGACGGGACCAAAGTTCTTTACGTGTAGTGTAAGGTTCATTTTCATTGATGAATCGGAATGTGAATCTCTTACAGATCTTGAAATCATTTACATGTTAATGTGTTTCTGACGATAAAATTTTTCCTATATCTACAGTAGACGGAATTGTGTCTAATTGCACATGTCCAATACCGTATTTACCGAATCCATGATTAACAACTAACTGCCCACAAAGCCAGAAGATCGTCAGTCGGCATCCCATACACATCCATCTGATGTACATTTACCAATTACCGCATCCTGGCGCAGCCTCTCGAATGGAATTCGCATACGAATGCGTCAAAAGATGCATGCCGTGTCGGGGGCTTGGCCAAGCCTAATTTCTCGTGAACCTGAGAAACAGTCTGAGCATCCTCTTGCGTGTCGTGTGTGTGTTTGGGCACGAGGCTTGAAGCAGGTACAGGACTAGTGCCCACGCGTTGTAGAGGAATGTTGGAAAGAACAGCAACAGCACGCGCACGGACTCGTTCCTGTTTGCGGTGCGGGGATGGAGGAATTCGTAAGACCTGTACGCAATCTCCTCCCCCTCAGCGGAGGCGGTACCGTTCTGCGAATCCCGCGGCGTTCTTCAGGCTACCGGGCTTGAACACTAGGACTTCTGACACCGTAGCGTTGGCGGCAAGCGTAGTTACCGTTCGCTCTTTTTTGGATTACCTGCGTAAAATCGATTCTGCTGTAATCTGACTCTATGGGATGTCGCGACACTGTCTTTCTCTTGCCTCGAACTTTTTTGCGACCTTTTTGACATCCTTGATCTTGATTGTAGGCACCATGAACAGAATCCTTTCGGATTTGAACAGGTTCATGATTCCAACCAAGAAAACTCTCAGTCGATCCTTATGGATTTGATCCGTATCTCTCTTTTTTTGCAGTTGGATATCAGTCCTGACACCACCTTGACGTTTATATCGCCCAGTCTAACCAGCCTAACGGCCAGAAACGTTCTGGAGCCTTCTGGGGTGTAGTTTACAGTATCCATGTAGTCAAAGTTGCACATTCCATTCTTTGGCTTTATCTCAATCTTGAGAAAATTCGTATCACTACAATGTTACAGAATCAATTTTTGATATATTTATTTGTGGGTACCGTTGACATTGTTTATGCACGATACGGAATCTGACACGTTTGTTTACAAGACATGGCCCGAAAAATTCAGCGACATGCTCAAAGAGATAGGCGTAGATTCCCAATGTCTGGATATTGGGACTGCTGATGTTGAAAAAGATGATTACTATAGTAGATATTTTGCTCAAACACCTAGAATGGTAACTAACAAGGGGTGCCTTGCCGTCAAGGACTCTAACATCGATATTATACAGATTATTCAAAAAGGTTGATGACTGGCATGCAAGATCCAAATCCACTTCCATGGGGTGCCCTTGATAGGTTTCAAGCCCAATTCATTGTTAGACGAGATGCAGGATACAAATTTAGCAACTATGTTGCAAAAACCAGACTTGTTACTAAAGGACACTTTGGCTCTAAAGCTATAGTTGAGGCCAGGTGGAACGGTTCTGATGTCTTGGCATCAAGACTCAACGGCGATGACAAACTAAACCAAATGATAGCAAAGCAGTCCATCAAGAACGCTACAATCTATGTGGAGCCTACAGAAACCGGTGTCAGGATCAGAGGCAAGTGGGACAACCATCTCTCCTTTGGAATTACAAGCGAACTGTATGAGATTTACAATACGATAGCAGGTCACATTAAATCCATCTAGGCCTTCCACCAGTCCAGGGCCAAAAAATCTACCTTGTCCCTGCCTTTTGGAATTGCCAAAATGAACTGCTTTCTGACTGTAGTTGCAAGTCTGCCTGCAAGAACCAGGCCCGTTGTTGTAATGCTCTCACCTCTTGCGTACACCTGAATCAGGAAGGGCGCATGATCAATGCCCGGGCCTTTCTGATAAACTGCAAAGTCACAGCCAAACTTTATCCCTGGATTAATTATGTATCCCTTGTCTCTGAAATTTTTGTAAACTATGTATTTCTTGTCAAACTCGTGAACCTCTTTTTTACACATCTCAACTAGCTGCTGCGCCGTAATCTTCTGCTTTGATTTTGTGATTGTGATCTTTTTGTTTTCTAAAAGGTATAGCCCCTCAATGAGGTCTAAAATTAATGGGGCATCAATCTCTTCAATCTTCGGTTTTGGTATTCCTACCGGTTTTCCATAATACCCATGGCCGAAGAGTTTGCGCGAGTCCTCGATACTCCACACGATGATCCTATTCTCAATTATCTCGCATTTTATCATCATGTTTATGACACAGCATTTGTATATATGACTCTATATTGCGGCACGGTGTTTGTAAAAACTAAATAAATTAAAAGTAATTGATGATTCTGCTATAGGCTCAGTGCAAGCAGTATGAACGAGTCAGAGACTCTCTGACATTTGTCTGCCATCTCTTCTATGCCTTCGATGACATCTTTTAACAACAACAGCTCCTTGGTGTTGCTTATCTCTGTCAAAAGTTTCAGCGTGGCCTGTCTGTATTTGATATCTATCTCCCTTTCAATTGTCTGCGTCTCTTGAGCTAGCTCTATGGCATTTGCAGTGTTGGTGGTAAGACTTCGAATGATCTCATTTAGTTTGTAAACCTCGTCTACAACCAGTTCAATGAGTTTTGTAATGTCTTTATCCAGATTTGCGTGCTTTAGTGTGCTGACCTTTACGTTTGCAAGTTTAAATGAAATGCCTGTGATGTAACCTGCAATCTCATCCATGGTATATGCCGTATTCAAAAGGTTCTCTCTGTTCATGATTAATCCTCCCACGTCGGCGACTTCTCGTGTAATCTTTCTTCTTAGGTTTTCAACCTCTTCTTCTATGGTCGAAATCTGTTCCAATGTGTTTTTGATTCCTGTCTTGTCCTTCCTCATCATCAGTTCGGGCAGTGTTGCAAGCTCTCTTGATGCATTCAGTATTCTGTTTATCTCATCTTGTAAAACTGCTATGGCCTTTCTCTTTGCTTGAACTTCAAGCTCTCCACTATACATAATAAAATTGATAAACCCTATGGTAATTTAAATCATTTATGATCTCACATCTTGCACGCTTTTGGCGTGCCAGACTACTTTGGGTTTCAGAAAGGTGGCATGTTGGCCGCCTCTCCAAAGATGCAGTCTGAATGTCTCACACCCCCCACACACACACCACCGTTTGAGTCTAACTGGCTGCAAGTCGCTTTGGGCATCACATCAAATTTTTTTCATGGGCGACTTTTTTCTGCATTTTGTACAGTGCAACAACCTCCTCATCAGTTGATGCATCCTCCACCGTCTTTTCAACCCTGATCTTTCCGGTGAATTTTGGAAATCTCAGCGCCAGTCCTGAATCTCTTCTAATCTCGTCCCACGCTGCCTTGTGAATGGGACTGATTGTAATCTCTGATGCTACTACCTCTATTACCAGTTCTGGCTCAAACCACACATCTGCCTCCATCTCGCTGATTATGCGCGGATTCTTCTTGATTGAGACTTTTGGATGCAGTATCTGGTATAGCTGGTCCAAGGACTCGTCTGAAAAGCCTGTTCCAACCTTGCAGATGCTTGGAAACACATCCTCATCCTCGTTATAGGCTGCAAGCAGCAGCGTTCCATAATTTCCTGTTCTTCTTCCTTTGCCAAAAAATCCTCCTATCACTACAAGATCCAGACTGTCGCCTAGCTCGTTTCTGTACTCCCGTTTTAGTTTTAGCCAGTGGCTTCCTCTTGAACCTGCCTGATATGGTTTGTTCAGCATCTTTAGCATCAGCCCCTCACTTCCCGAATTGATGCTGTTCTCCATGAACTCCTCAATCCCTCCTTCGTCTTTTAGCACACTCATTGGAATGTATCTTGAAAAACTATCTTCCTTGACGTATCTCTCTAATCTCTCCCGCCTGCCTTTGTAGTCCAATTCCAGACAACTCTTCCCATTACAGTACAGTACATCGAAGAAATTTACAGTGATCGGGTACTCTGTGACTGCCTTTTCTATCTTGTATTTTCTCCTTCTGTGCATCAGTTCCTGAAAAGGCAGGAACTCTCCGGTGTCTTCATTTATTGCAACTGCCTCTGCTTCCAAAATTATGTTGTCTGCTTGAATGTTGTTGGGAACTTTCTCTATAATGTCCGGATAATAGCTAGAGATGTTCTCAAGACTTCTTGAGAACAGCATCACTTTCTTGCCCTCAATGTGCAGCTGCACTCTCTCCCCGTCCAGCTTGTACTCTGCTGCAAACTGTTCCCCCATCTTTTCAATTGCCTCTCTCTCGCTTTTTACCCTGTCTGCAAGCATGGGCCTGATGGGGTTAAACAAGACAATCTCAAACTCTTTTACCCCTTGTAGCCCCTTTGTGGCAATAGTTTCTGCAACCTTTCCTAGATCACTTGACACGTTGTATGCGTACTGTAACACTTTTCTGTTCTCTTTGCTTTTAGAAAACGCAACTGCCAGCGCATCCATTACGGTATTCTCTGCAATTCCCAGTCTCAGGGTTCCCAGCAGTATCTTCAGGATATAGCTTGCCTCCAACGGATTTGCATCATTTAGCAGACTCGATATGTATTTCATCTTCATGTCCTGTGAGTGTGACCCCTCCAACCTTGCAATCTTAAATAATGTCTCATACACTCTTTCAATTGTAATCTCTTCTGCAAGAAACGTTGTCTGGGTCTTTTGTTTTAGAATTATCGAGGCTGCATGGCCCAAGTCTCCGCTCTTTCTGTACTCTTCTTCTATCTTTTTAATTGGGATTCCTGCAGACTTTGAGATTGATCTAATGGCTAATCTCTCTGCAACTCCCAACTCTATGCCTTCAAAGTCAGGCCTTAGTTTTCCCTGTATGAGATATACAATCTTTGAGATGATCTCGTGAGGCGTATTCTCAAAGAGCTCTACCAAAAGTTGCGTCAGCTCCAGTCTCTTTCTTGTTGATTCCATCTTGTAAAACGAATCAGCTAAAATAGAAAATCTCATTCTAATTATCTGTGCAATGTCTTGAATAAAAGTTTGAATCCTGATTTTTTATTGCATGGATCATGGTTTTTGGTGTCTGAATAATTTAAGACGCACATGATCAAGTTTTTGCAGCATTGTGTGAACGCTGTGGCGCAAATGCCGAAACAGGGGGCAGTTTATCTTGACATCATCATCATCATCATTCTCACTTTTGTATTTTTTTTATGTCTTTGATGTCCTCTAGGCACCATCTGAATAGCAGTTGAAGATCATCTACTTGACGGAATTATTTTAATTGCCTGTGACATTTGTCAGTGTACAATTCATTACAAAACTGGTATTGTTTTTTATGGCAGCTTGCTTGTGTATAATTGAGTGCATTTTTTGTAAATTGGCAGATGATGCTATATGGCTAAACTTTGAAATTATTTTCATTATCTTGCAATCCGTTTCAAGCATTCATAATAATAATATCATCAATACACTGCATTCCAATTCCTGAAATCAAATTACATGGATGTAAAATTTCTATTTTTTACCGCAGTCTGTTCTGCATGTTAGATGCCATCTCTTTTTTAACGCCACGCAGCGCAGCCCTCATCTGTTTTAAGATGCCGCAACAATATTTGATTCTATCACGCATCTGGTACCATGACACATTTTGCGGTTGGATTTTTCACTTGCCATTACACACAATTAAGATTCAATTCCTGATCTTTGGTTTTTATAAAATTCACATGTCATTTATCACATCTTTGCATCTACGTGGCCGTCTCTGACCCCTTAGATGTATCTGAATATGGTTGGCTTGTCTGACTCTGAGACGTCTGCGACCAGCGCAAAATTATACAATGGATAGGCCTTTTTGTACTGTTTCATAAAGCTCCATGCCACATCGTGCGTCTTGAACTTTGTTCTTATTCCATCAATACTGCTCATCTTTCCGAACACGTCAAATGGAATAATCGTGTACTCTTTGTGGCGATTGTGCGGCTTTGCCCTTATCAGCCATGCAAGTGCAAACACAAAGACTGCTCCCAAGATGACATACTCGCCTGCAACCTTGAAAAACGTCATGATGACTCCGGGTATGGTCTGGCCAAACAGCACTGCGATAAAACTTGAAAATGATATTACCGCTAACGCTGTGAAGATATATGTCTTCCAATCAAAGATCTTTTGGAAAGCATTCATGCTCTGATAGTCTAATACTCTTAATTGATTTAACTATTTCTGATGATTATAACTCTGGGGGCGCACATCTGCTAGTCTGGGTCCTCATAATTCTCTTTTTTCTCTTCACTGCCGGCGGATTGGTCGACTTGCATCGGCTTCATCTTGTCTTCCAGTACGCTCATTCTTGCCCTGTATCCTTCGGCATACTCTAACTCTGATGGTACCAGCGTCGCAGGATGGATAAACCCCTGGCTTCTCATCGCCATTGCCTTCTTTGTTGCAATCTCTCTTATGTAGTCCCAGTCCGGTGTGGAGAATCCGTCAAACGGCCCTGTCAGTTTTCCATTGTGCATGCTGAACACCAGTGCCTCTACAATTGGAATGCAAAAGTTAATGCTGGCAGCAGAGTTTAGTTTTACAGGCATCAGCGGCATGTTGTGACTGCCTCTTGTATTTCCTGCAACGTAGTGCGGATTGTTGAACACACTGCCTACCTCTTCTGTTGCGGGAAAATTTTTCTGTGTCCTGACCAAACATATGGGATCATCTTTTCCGACATACGTTCCTGCAATGTTGTGCAACCTGTCAGTGGATGCATCCAAAATCGGCTCTCCGTCTTTGGTGTATACTGAATCTACAACGTATCTGCCCGGATACATAAGGGCTGCCTCTATTGTTGGTTTGTCCTGCCACAGTTCAAGTTCTGCAATCTGAGCTTTTTCAACATCCATGATGTTGATTTTTACACCTGCCGCAAGGCTTTTGTTTACAATCAAGCCTGTGTTGCTGAGCGTATCGACGAACATTCTGTATATCGGATAGTTAAACGCGCCAGGTTCTGTCTTGTCTGCTGCAAACACTGTAAATGCCTCGTTTGGCCTCTCCTCGAATTCCATCTCTGCAACCCCCGGGCCCATTCCTTTTACATTGCCTGAAAACGAGTCCTTTAGCAGATCCTGTCCTGCGCCATACAGTCCTTCCTGCCTTGCAACTGCAGTTCCTGCCATAAATGCATCCCAGGCAAGCTTGTGGATACTATGATTATTCACTCCATGTGTATGAGTCATTACAATGTGGGTGTCATCGCCGCAATACCCAATGTAGTGATCAATTAGCAGTTCCCCCGAATTTTTGATGGTGTCCCTAATTACTTTAATCAGTCCATCACTTGGTTTTGTATGCCCCCCAACGCCGCCTACGTCGGCTTTAATAACTGAGACTGTAATCTTCATAGATATCGTTTTTTCCTCTTTGATTTATGTGCTTTTAGTGGACTGTATCATGTGCAATTAATTGATCATTTTCCACAATTTCATCAAAAATTCATAACAGTAATAAATACCATCAAAGAGGCTTTTGATATGGCAGATAAACCACATTTGAACCTGATAGTTACAGGTCATATAGATAATGGAAAATCAACAACAATGGGGCATTTCTTGATGGATCTTGGAGTTGTCGATGAGAGAACAATTGCAGCCCATGGTGTTGAATCCGAAAAGACCGGAAAAGGTGACACTTTCAAATATGCATGGGTGATGGATAATATTAAAGACGAAAGAGAGAGGGGTATTACAATAGATCTAGCTTTTCAAAAGTTTGAATCTGCAAAGTTCTTCTTTACCTTGATTGACGCACCTGGCCATAGAGACTTTATCAAAAACATGATCACCGGTGCCTCAGAAGCTGATGCTGCCATCCTGGTGCTCTCTGCAAAAGAGGGTGAGACTGATACTGCAATTGCAGCAGGCGGACAGGCAAGAGAACACGCATTTCTGTTAAAGACGCTGGGCGTAAGCCAGATCATCGTTGCAATCAACAAGATGGATGCAGTCGACTACAAGGAAGAGGCATACAACGCAGCCAAAGAGAAGGGTGAAAAGCTTGTAAAATCTGTCGGCTACAAACTGGAAAATGTACCATTTATTCCACTTTCCGGATGGAAAGGCGACAATTTAGTGAAGAGATCAGAGAATATGGACTGGTACAAAGGCAAGACACTGCTAGAAACCTTTGATGACTTTAAGATAACTGAAAAGCCACTTGGAAAATCACTGCGTGTTCCAATTCAAGACGTTTACACGATTACCGGTGTCGGTACCGTGCCAGTAGGCAGGGTAGAGACAGGCGTGATGAAGACAGGAGACAAGATAATTATAATGCCTTCAGGCGCTCTGGGCGAGATCAAATCCATAGAGACTCACCACACTGTAATGACATCAGCTGAGGCAGGCGACAACATTGGCTTTAACCTTCGTGGTATTGAAAAGAAGGACATCAAAAGAGGCGATGTTCTAGGTACTCCTGACTCTCCTCCAAACGTTGCCAAAGAGTTCAAAGCCCAAATCATAGTAATTCACCACCCTACGGCAATCGCTCCAGGATATACGCCTGTAATGCACGCTCACACCACCCAAGTTGCAGCGACTGTTACCGAGTTCCTCCAAAAGATTAATCCCGCATCTGGCGCAGTTGAAGAAGAGAATCCCAAGTTCCTCAAAGTTGGAGATTCTGCAATTGTAAAGATAAGACCGGTGAGGCCAACCTGCATTGAAACCTTCAAGGACTTTCCTGAAATGGGCAGGTTTGCTTTACGAGACATGGGTGCAACTATTGCAGCAGGTATTGTCAAGGAAATTACCGAAGTGTACAAACCATAGGCGGATTTTATGACTCAAACTGCCCGTGTTAAACTCACCTCTACTAGTCTGCCAAAGTTGGATGGCGTATGTTCTGAGATCATGGGTATTGGCAAAAAAACCGGAGTCAAGGTAAAGGGTCCGACCCCGTTGCCTGTAAAACGCCTTCATGTTGCCACTAGAAAATCACCCTGTGGCAGCGGTACTGAGACATATGAAAAATGGGAGATGAAGATGCACAGGCGAATTATCAACATCAACGCCGATGACAAGGCAATAAGGCAGCTGATGAGGCTGAAGATACCTGATGATGTCTACATTGAGCTCTCTTTGACATGATCTGGTAATACCTTAAATTATCGAGGTTTTGATGATAAACATGGTTGACGAATATATTGATGAGGCAGAAGAACAAGAAGAGTCAGTTGTAGAGGCATTTGATGTAAACTACTCTTGTCTGAGATGCGGAACTGTTGTCACAAACGCCGAACTGTCACGATTACCTGAGATCAAGTGTATTTGTGGATTCAGGGTATTTACCAAGGTAAGACCACCGGTAGTCAAGACTGTAAAGGCAGTATAACAGGGCTGCCTCTATTTTTTATCGTGTCTGTCTTTTTTATAACTGTGCTCTCTTTGCAGATGGGTTCTCATATCCTCCATATTTGAAAAATACCTGTCACACTCCTTGCAGTCATACAGCAGGTCCTTGCCGTGAACAATCTGCTTGTGGTTCATGGCCTGCTCTTCTTTTGAAAACTTTTTGTCGCATACATCACATCTGATTTTTTTAGAGAATAATACCATCTAACCAGACTCTGCCTTTTTTTTATCCCAGCATCTCCTGCACATCTGGCCTGTGATCTTCCAGTTCTCCTTTGGATTGTATCGTATCAGCCCAATCTTTGTACCGCACAGCGAACAAAAGTTCTTCTTTTTGGTGTGCTCTTTCTCTTTTGCATCAAAGCATTTCTTGCACAGCAGGCCGCCCTCCATGTCCCACTGCCATCGTGGTTCCCACAAATCATTTATCTTCTGTGTATTTTTACATATGATGCACGGCTGCCTTACCTTTCCCTCGTAGTATTCTTTTGACTTTTCAAAATGGCAGTCCCCACACAACGCCCCTTTTATGTTCCACTCCCTCTTTGGCTTGTGCTTGTGGGCCAACTCTCTTTTACAGACGGCACAATACGATGGCTTTTTGCTGAACAGTCCCATTTCCTATTTACCTAGTACGCGTTAATCTATAAATGTAAACAAAATAAACAAAAATACGATAAATCTAGGCGCCTAGAATCTTTTCAAGGGCCTGACTTGTGTTGAGCATGCCATTTCTCTTGGCAAACGATTCAATCATCTTGTACTGCTTTTCAGTAAAACATACCGGCATTGAGCGTTGTTTCATAAATA
>JAKZUU010000106.1:0-7444 GCA_047516405.1 Candidatus Nitrosopumilus sp.
GTCCTGCAGAGATAAAGCGAAGAAGCAAGATAATTTTTGAGCAGATTACCAAGATATCAGCAGAGAACAACAAAAGGTGGATTGGCTGGCAAGGCGATGTCCTGTTTGATGAAAGGACAGAAGACGGCATCAAGGGAAGAAACTTTGCATACAAGCCTGTATTTGTAAAGAACCAAAAAGTGGCCATAGGCCAGAGGCACATAATCAAGATTACAGATATCTCTGTAAATACGCTGTTAGGAGAGATTGTAAGCTAAATTTTTTAGATCTGCTATTTGATAAAAAAAACGTAAGAGGGTTTTCTATATTTATGAGTAGTAAAAGAGGCAATGAATTTTCAGGTAAAAGAACCGGTTCTGGTTATAGGTTTGGGGGGCGCATGCTCAAGACTGGCAGTTCAGGCAAAAGATTCTCTTAATTCAGACTGTCTGTTAATCAGCAATGACAAAAGGGATTTGGCATCAGATAATCCATCAATTCACGTTTCAACAAACCCGGTAGTCAATCCATCTATTCAACTAATCAGAGGCTCAACTTTTAATGTTATAGACAAGATAGAATCAAAGATTTCAGGATACTCTACTGTGATACTGTTAGGCAATCTTGCAGGCAAGGCGGGATCAGCTATATCCCCTGTCGTCTCAAAGATATGCAAAGATAAGGGCAAGAAGATAATTTCATTTGTAATTATGCCGTTCAGGTATGAAAAAGACAGAATCTTCAACTCCGGGATATCGCTAAAGAGAGTCAGAGAAGACTCCGAGTGCACGATAATACTAGACAATGACTCACTGCTTGAAAGCAATCCAAATCTTAGTCCTAAAACGTGCTATGATATTGCAAATTCTGCAATGTTGCACGTGATAAAATCACTTGGTTCGTCAGACAAGATACCTAACGAGACAAATATCCTCACTACAGGTAAAAATGAGGAGGACATAGAAGATTCCCTGAGGGACTCGCTGAAGATGCTGTATGGCAACACTTTGCCAAATTCAGTCAAGCGCTCAATGCTATATGTGGTAGGAGGGAACAACATTCCAACAAGAGTGTTGAATTCGATCAGTAATCTTACAAGCGGGGTTTTAACCCAAAGCGATTCACAGATAGATGCAGCGTCAACTTCAAAGGAGTCAAGAGTGGTAATGCTCTCAACCATTCAAGGAACGACAAAATTTGACAGTTATGACCCATTGGGAGTCATCCCACAAGAAGACACTCTTGATTGGTCTACACCTGATTGTAGCATCGACTGCGAGTTAGGCCTGTACCAATTAGAGTAAACAGATTTTTAAAACTAGAATTTTTTTGAATGCGATATTTGTTATTTGGTTGTCTCTTCTGTTTTAGCTGATTCTTCTTTAACCGGAGTCGTCTCTTTTGTAGTATCGTCATCAGCAGTCGTATCTTCTGTTTTGGCTGATTCTTCTTCTTCAGCCAGAGTCGTCTCTTCTGCAGTATCATCATCGGCAGCTGTCTCTTCTGCAGTATCAGATGCATCTATATCATCAGTATATCTGGAAACAAGAATATAACCGTCATCTGTCTTGCTCATTAGAACTCGAACTTTTCTTGGAGGACTGCGTGCACCTCTTGCCCAAATTTCCTGAGCTAGTTCTTCTTCAATTTTAATAGTTTCAACCTTCATATGATGACGGGCAAATTCTTTAATCATGTTGATTGCTCGAGTGGCCCTGTGTTGCGACTGTGAGATTAGGGCTTTGCCTAGATTAATCGTATAAATTCTTTCAACATCCTCAGACATTGCTAACCTACCTCCACGTCCGTTGATCTCCAAGCCCTACGTTTTGGATTAGTTCTAACACCTCTCTTTGTCTTAAGAATAATCCATGCTGGTACCGGGGAAGCCTGTTTCGTCTTTTTAAGTAGACGTATTTTTCTTGGCGAGGATTTACGTGCGGCCATAAAATTTCAGACACTAGGAGCTCTTTTTAAATGAATCTCATGATTTCAAGCATCTTTGAATTTGTTTTAGAATTCTGGCAGAAGCGCCCCATACAATCTGATGATTGTACTCAAAAGTGTACATTTCCTCAATGCGATTGTGTGCAGGATCCAAATCTTTTGCCTCGGTCTTCAGAAAGGGTTCCAAGGGAATGTGAAAAATTTTTTCGACTTCGCAGTTGGCCAAAAGTGGCGGAATCTCATCAACAATTGAAACAAAAGGCAATATCAGAAACCTTGAATTCAGAGTTACGACAGACTCTAGCTGGCCTATCACTTGTTGCGGAGAGATTACAAGTCCTATCTCTTCGCTAGTTTCACGTAATGCAGTATGTAACAAGTCAGAATCCTTAGGATCCAGTTTTCCACCCGGGAATGAGATCTCGCCTGCATGAAGTTTTAGATGTTTAGGTTTTTCAGTCATTACGACAACCGGATCCTTACCATGAATTATTACAAGCACTGACGCCAGACGATATGTCCCAACAGTTTTGATTTTAGGGTTGATAGGGGTAGAGAGTACGGATTTTAAATCATTTAACAGCATTACAATTCTTGATGTGTCTATCACATATTGGTTTTAGTATTCAAAGGTTTTAACCACGGACAAAAGAGATGAGGATATGACGATCAGATACGAAGCTAATCCGCCTAAAATTTTATCCGATACAGATACGGACAAATCAATCCTGAAATTTGTGGAAAGAATAAAGATTATTTCAAAAAAATGCGACGCGATACATCTAACTGAAAACGTGTTGGGACACCGGAGAGTCTCCCCCATCGTAGTTGGAGAGATTATTAAAAGAGAGATTCCAAATATGCCGATTACCGTAAGTCTGAGGGTCAGAGACAAAGACGAAGAAGAGATCATAAGATTTGCAGAGAGATGTACAAACATTGGGTTTTCAGGAATTTTGGTATTGATGGGCGATCCGTCACAGACCGGGAACCCCGATTCAGGCCAGATTCCAAGCGCGGTAGTCAAAAAACTCAGGGAGAGAGGCTATGACTCAAAGATTGACTTGTATCTTTCAGTTTCAAACAAGCCTAACTTTTCAAAGATTGGGAAGAAATTAACGGCAAGACCCAAAGGATTCATGACCCAGGTTGTTCAGGACATACAGCAGGTAAAAAATTTGTCAGAGAACCTAAAGGAATTTTCTGTAATTCCAATCGTGCTGTTCCCGTCTGAAAAAAATGAAAAATCGGCAAAATTTTTGAATTTGGATTTAAAAGCGTATAGTAACGGATTCCCAGAGTTTGTGAAGAAGATACACGAGATTACAGGCGATGTGCTGATAACGTCACCGAATGACTTTGGCGGGGTGAATGGATTTTTGGAAGAGTTGTCTAGTGAGGAGGATGATGACTAGATTACAAAATATTTTACCAGAGGATGGTGAACCACTATTGCGGCAGTTGACTGTTCAGGAATTATCTGACCTGACTCAGTCAGGGTCATTCCAGATTTTTCAGGCTGCAGCAGTTTCCACACCAGGCGGTGCTGTGCCACATCAGGACAGCTGGGAAAGCCCCAACTGAACCTCAGTCCACCTCTTTCCAGACTCATCTCTGACTTGATCCTCTGATTTATCCATTCGGCCAGGGCCTCTGCCAGTTCAACTGCCAATCCATGCAGATAGTATGCATCAGTGTACTTGTCCTCTTTGTTCCACCGGTCGATAATTTCCGTCACCTTGTTCCCTACAGTTACAACCTGAAATGCAACGATATCATCATCACCGAAATAGTCAGGCAGGCACAGATGTTCAGGTTTTGTGGAACGTGGAAAGTCCAACTCTACATCGTCCCCGTTGGGATTCTCTACAAGCAGCTGCCTGTCCTTGTTATGGCACTTAAAGTAACCATAGACAATTTCCGGTTCAAAGAGTTTTTCTTGGATGATCCTGGACTTCCATTCCTTGAGGATCTCTTCGTGTGCTGCCTCAAATTCAGAGCCAGCTTTGCCTCTCAA
The DNA here is from genome assembly GCA_047516405.1 of Candidatus Nitrosopumilus sp. Classification (GTDB taxonomy): domain Archaea; phylum Thermoproteota; class Nitrososphaeria; order Nitrososphaerales; family Nitrosopumilaceae; genus Nitrosopumilus. The sequence continues at coordinate 3,944 of JAKZUU010000106.1, forward strand.
GCCCCAAGACAATTTGAAGAGGGATTTTTTATCAATCAGCGTCCAGACCTTGTCCATGTCGATTTGATCCAGTTTCAGGCGAATCGGCTCCCCGATCACTTTAGGTATTGATGGAATTTGAACCGGCTTGATATCGCTCTTGGGAAGGGTGTCTGGATTTATTGTTGCTGCAGATTTGTCTTTCCAGTTCTCCAGTTTCTGCCTCCAGTCACCCACAAACTCGGATTTTTTATCCGAAAGCAGGACATCCATCACTTTGAGGCCCTCAAACATGGTATTGCAGTAAAACATGCCCGGTGCATATATTCCGCCCTCTTTTGCTATTCTGTTGATGTAGTTGCTGTTAATTGCGGCACCTCCGCACAGGATGGGAATGGTCATGTCATTTTTTCGTGCATGTTCTACAAACAGTTTCATCTGTTTTGAGGTTGCAACCAGCAATGCTGACAGCCCCACTGCGTCAGGATTGACTTGATCAATCATGTCAAGAAATTTTTGCAGCGGAACCTGCTTTCCCAAGTCATAGACTGTGTAGCCGTTGTTTTGAAATATTGTCTTTACAAGGTTCTTTCCAATGTCATGCACGTCACCTGATACGGTTCCTAAAACAAGCTTGCCTTTGCTTGAACCCTCCTCTTTTATCAGATATTTCTCCAGCTCGCCGACTGCTGCCTTCATGCATTCAGCAGATTTGAGAACAAACGGCAAAATTAATTCCCCTGCACCAAATTTGTCGCCTACCTCTTTCATGGCAGGAAGCAAGTCTTCATTGAGAGTTCTGATCGCGCCCTGATGAGTGACTTCAGGCTTTGCATCGATGTATAGCGTGCCATCACCGCCGTCCTGAACGGTCAGGGACTCTTCAAGCTTGTCTGCAATGGCAGATACAACATCATTTTGTATTCCATCTTTGAGTCTGTGTACAATTCTAAAGTTTGCACGCCTTCCTGCAGGCCAAGCGGGATCAACATCTGTCTTTCTCGACGCAGCACTGCTGTGTGTATCCACATTCTCAAAATATGCAATTAGGTCAGACAGGGCATTCTGGTGAGTGTTAAAGACCAAATCCTCTGCAAGTTTTTTCTCTTTCTCATCGATCTCAATGTAGGGAACTATCTCTTTGGCATTGACGATGGCCGAGTCAAGGCCATATCTGACTGCGTGATGCAAAAAAACTGAATTGATGATTCTTCTGGCAGGTGAAGTCAGCCCAAAGCTGATGTTGCTGAGGCCAAGCGTGGTAAACGATTCTGGGAACTTTTCCTTGACAAGCTTGATTCCTTCCAAAGTGTTTATTCCTGCATTGAGAAACTCTTCTTCTCCGGTGGCTAAAGTAAATGTAAGGACATCAAAGATGAACTGTTCAATCCTTAACCCGTATCGTTTTCCCGTCTCATAAAGGAGCTGGGCAGTATCCAGTTTCTGCTGAGGGGTCTTTGCCATGCCATCAGGCCCAATACACAATGCAATTGCAGGCAACCCGTATTTTGCCATCAGGGGAGCCAGTTTTTTGAATCTGCTGCCATCCCCTTCAAGATTGATTGAGTTTATTATCGGCCTGCCAGGAATCTGGGTTACAGCTGCTTTGATTGTCTCGGGATCCGTAGAGTCAATTACAAGAGGGGCCTTGATTATCAGGCTCAGTTTTTTGACCAGTTTTAGCATAAATTCACGCTCATCTGAACGCTCAGTAGTTGCGACGCAGACATCAAGACAGTGGGCACCATCATCTTCAACCTGAATTCTTCCCAAATCAACTAGCCCGTCATAGTCATCATGTAATACCATGTTCTTTGCCTTGCGAGAGCCTTGCGTGTTGATTCGCTCTCCAATCAGCAGTGGCGGAGGAACCTGCCGTAGGTCAACGGTATTTAGCGCAGAACTTACCCTAGGAATCTTCATGCTACAAGATCACGCTCGGTTCGGTAAATGGTCAGGCACCCCAGAGACAGTCGTACCGTCAATCACTTTTCTTAGAACTTTGATATGTTCAGGATCGGTCCCGCAACATCCGCCAATAATTCTGATTTTTTTATACTGATTAAGAAAATCGCCCAAGATATCACCCATATCCGCCGGAGTCATCTTGTAGGATGCCTGTCCTCCGTCATTTTCAGGCATGCCCGCATTAGGAACCACCAGTATGATGTGATCATCTTGCTCATCAAGCCATCTGACACTTGGTATCATCTCAGTAGGACCCGTAGAGCAGTTGAGTCCGAACACATCAATTCCCATGTCAGAGACAGTCGTATATGCAGATTGAATGTCGGTTCCAAGCAGCATTTTACCGTATGGATCCAAGGTTGTATTGGCTATGATTGGAACCTTTTTGCCGGTTTTTTTCATGGCAATGTGAGATGCCTCAATTACCAGTTTTACCTCCAGGATATCCTGACTTGTCTCTATGAGCAGCGCATCAACTCCTCCAATAATCAGCCCTTCTGCCTGTAACTCAAAGGCTTGGCGTATCTCATCGAGCGGTTTTGCACCCAAGTCAGGATCGTCTGAACTGGGAAGAAAGCCTGTAGGCCCCATTGAACCGATAACGTATCTGGGCCTGCCATCAGAATACGCCATGGCGACATCAGATGCAAGTTTTGCAATTTTTCTGTTAAAATCAACGGTTTGATCGCCAAAACCGTATTCGTCTAGTTTGAGTTTATTTGAACCAAAAGAGTTTGTCTCTATGCAGTCAGAGCCTGCATCAAGATAATTTCTATGAATTTGCTTGATCCACTCAGGGTGTGTCAACGCCAGACCGTCATTAAAACCGTCTTGATTGTTGGGAAAATCCTCAGGTGTTGGATTGTACTTTTGGATTTCTGTGCCCATTGCACCGTCAAAAAGTAAAATCCTGTTTTTTAGTGCGTCAAGGAACGGTTCTTTTTCTGCCAATTTGATATTAAAATGAGTTTAGATAGTTTAACTCTTTTCAAAAAAACAACAATTATTGTTAGGATTAAGACAGTGTAAAGGAATTGACAGGCATATGGAAGACGTGCTTGTTATGATTTCCAGATACGGTTTAGGCAGTTGCGATTCAGCTGAGATCACAAAAACGTTAATGGATGTGCCTGTGCATTATTGTCAGCATCATTATCAGCCCCGATCTCAGTGGATCTGCATATTATTATCCCACAATTCGTCACATTATTGACATCTCTAATTAGATCTGTGCACATAATTATCAGTTAGCTCAGAAGTAACTGGAATATTGTATGATTGTATGCAAGTATTATAAAGATTGCCACGAGCCGGTTCTTCTAGCAAACTCGCGTGATTTCACTCGGCATGCTTTTTTCGTTCCACGATGCCGTCAAGTGTGTGATTTTACCGCAGATATATGACGTATACGACTGCAAATGTAATCGGGCTGGACGTTTTGCCATCCTGATTGACAAGATGAACCGCGCTACGGTCATCAAAGCGCAGTTCCAAGAGTCATTTGTGCAGGATGGTTACGTATGTCTACATCCATCCCTGACGGGTCGACGGTCC
>JAKZUU010000107.1:0-5206 GCA_047516405.1 Candidatus Nitrosopumilus sp.
ATGATTGTTGTTGCAGCAATGCTGCTATTGCATAACGCTATTGGCGCGCTGACCTATTTTTCGATGGAGGAGATCTTTTCTCACGGCATATTCCCGTACATGTTAGGGGTAGGCATTGCAGAACTGGTAGGATTGATAATATTTCTTAAAATTACATTAGACTAGATGTGATTTGTTAGTTAATAAAAATCAGTTAAATGTATGTTAAATTAGATTTGAAAGTTTGACAAGAATGTTTCAACTGTGTTGGAATAGGACATGGTTATTTTTGCATGAGTTGTGCAGATATTGGCAGATAATATGCCCAAGACAAGCACACATCGTCACAGATGCATATTATCTGATCTATTATCGAGTCTCCAACGTATCGTACTAGAAGAACACGTTAGATGGATCAGATTCATATCGAGTTGATGTCAGAGAGTTATGCAATCTAAAATACAGTCATTAAGATTATGCCAGTATGTAGACTTGTCACATGCTGGATGTACGATGATTTTGAATCTGTTTGCAGTACATTGCTGTCTGTGATAATGATATGGAAACTGTGTTTTATTTTATCCATAGCATTAAATTTAGTTGCAAAAGAATAACTGTGCAAGTATGAAGACTAGCATCTACGTTGACGGTTCTGGCGGCCCTAATAGCGGATATGGTTACTTTGTAAGAGAGACAGGAGACTCATTTTATGAAAAGAAACCAAATCTCACTAGCAATCAGGCAGAATATCAAGCCATAATTGCCGCATTGAAAAAGTATGTCGATTCAAAAGATAAAGTCGTAATTTACAGCGATTCTAAAAACACCGTCAACCAGTTAAATCACGAATTTGCAATAAACAATCTCAAACTTCGTGAATCAGCACAACAAGCCTGGCGCATAATGGGGGGATACTCCAACCTTGTAATAAAATGGATTCCAAGGGAAGAGAATTTGGCAGGAAAGATGCTTGGAAGCTAATACGAATAGAGAGAATAACTTTATTATGTAAAATTTATCAAGCACGTACATGACAGATTCGGTTTTTTTGTCGCCAAAATCGATTGCAGTGATTGGTGCATCTGACAAGAGAGGGAGCGTTGGGGCTACTATAACCTCAAATATTATAAATGGTTTTAAGGGCATAGTATATCCAATTAGCCCCTCAAGGGAACAAGTTTTCTACAAAAAAGCATACAAGACTGTGCTTGATGTTCCAAAACCAATCGATCTTGCAGTTATTGTTATTAAAAATACGCTAGTTGCACAAGTACTAGAGGAGTGTGGAAAGAAGAAGATCAAGGGAGTCATCATCATTACTGCAGGTTTTAAAGAAGTTGATGAAGAAGGGGCAAAACGTGAGGAAGAGATAAAATCGATAGCTAAGAGATACAATGTTCAGATTATTGGACCGAACTGTCTTGGAGTCATGAATCTTGATCCAAAAACCATGATGAACTCTACCTTTCTCAAAGTAACACCAAAGTCTGGAACAATTGCACTGGTATCTCAAAGCGGTGCAATATGTGCAGCGCTAGTAGAAGATGCTAGTGCGCAAGGGATTGGTTTTTCAGCAGTAGTCAGCCTTGGAAACAAGGCTGTAATGAGTGAAGTTGATATTTTAAAGATTCTCGCAGAACACAAGCAGACCAAAGTTATCGTGATGTATCTTGAAGATATGGGGAACGGTCAAGAATTCCTCAAAGTCTGCAAAAAGATTACTAGAAAATTAAAAAAGCCGGTTCTTGTTCTCAAATCAGGACGCAGTCCTGAGGGTGCAAAAGCTGCAATGTCCCATACCGGGGCACTGATGGGGTCAGATGAGATTTATGATGCCATTTTAAAACAGTCAGGCGCAATCAGAGTTGACACCATGGAAGAGCTTTTTGATTATGCAACTGCATTCTCAAAGCAGCCTCTGCCTTTAGGGGGGGATCTTGTAATTGTCTCAAATGCTGGAGGCCCTGCAATTATCTCAACTGACGCATGCTCAAAGATGAATATCAAGATGGCAGATATTACAAGCATTAGTAAGAAGATTGATTCGGTGATTCCGCCCTGGGGAAGCTCTAGAAATCCGGTCGATATTGTAGGCGATGCTGACTTTAATAGGTTCAGCAATGTACTGGACAGGGTGCTTGCACATCCCAAAGTGGGGTCAGTAGTATCAATGTGTACGCCCTCTGGAACTTTGAATTATGACAAGCTAGCAGACGTAATAGTTGCAATGTCTAGGAAATACAAAAAGACAATGCTTGCAAGCTTGATGGGATTGGATGAGGGAATAACCAACAAAGAGATTCTTGCAGAGGGAAACATTCCTTATTACAATTATGCAGAAGGCGCAATCAGAACGCTTGCTGCAATGATAAGATTTTCCAACTGGGTGAGGGCCCCTGTTGGGAAAGTTACAAAATTCAAGGTCAATAGATTAAAGGCACGAAAAATATTTGACAAAGTCAGATCAGATGGGAGAACAAATCTTTTAGAAGAAGAAGGGTTAGAGGTGCTCAAAGCATATGGATTGCCACTGCCATCTAGTGCACTTGCATGCGATGCAGCACAGGCAATAAAAATCGCAAAAAAGATTGGTTATCCGGTTGTAATGAAGATAGCATCTCCTCAGATTATTCATAAATCTGATGCAGGAGGGGTAATGGTGAATCTGAAAAATGACGAGGAGATAGAATCAGCATTTGATACAATTGTTGGCAATGCCAAAAAATATGATAAAAAAGCAGAGATCAAGGGCGTGTTAATTGTAGAGATGGTCAAAGGGGGCAAAGAATTAATCATAGGCTCAAAACATGAGCCTGGGTTCGGTCCCGTCATTATGCTTGGAATGGGGGGGATATACGTCGAGGTTCTCAAAGATGTCACATTCAAACTAGCCCCGGTAACTGATAGAGAATCTGATGACATGATAGCATCGATTAGAACTCAAAAGCTTCTCAAAGGAGTGAGAGGCGAGAAACCATCTGATATAGAGAAACTCTCAGAATGCATTCAGAGGTTATCACAACTCGTGTCAGATTTTGGCGAGATAAAAGAGTTAGACTTGAATCCCGTACTTGTCATGGAAAAAGGCAGGGGATGTCGCATTCTTGATGTCAGAATCGGACTCTGACTGTGATCTGTGCGTAGACTTTGTCTTTATGAGTATGCACTCAGGTTCCATTCAGTTCTAGGCGTGATTTTACATGGCGCTGCGTTTTTTTGTGCCTACGCAGGCACCGGACCTGAGTGCATACCTTTATGATACTTTAGAATATTTATACAACATACGTCTAGTAATAGTGATGAGTGATTTGATAACAGTCATTAAAACAGGCGAGGAGTACATCCAAAGCCTCAGAGGGCGTAATCTCAAAATTTACCTCTTCGGAGAACTGGTAAAAGAACCAGTTGATCATCCTATGATTAGGCCATCAATCAATGCAGTTGCAGAAACGTATGATCTTGCATTGCGAGAAGAATCCCTGGCCTCTGCTGACTCGTCAATTACTGGGTTGAAGGTTAGCCGGTTCTTACATATTGCAGAAAGTGTACAGGATCTGGTTTTGCAAAACAAGATGCAGAGAAAACTAGGTCAAAACACTGGAACATGTTTTCAGAGATGTGTTGGAATGGATGCACTGAACGCTCTGCATTCAATTACATTTGATATTGATGAAAAACATGGAACGCACTACCATAAACGATTCTTGGATTTTGTCAGGATGGTTCAAGAGCAAAATTTTGTGATTGGTGGTGCCATGACTGACCCAAAGGGCGATAGAAGCAAGGGGCCTGCAGAACAAGATGATCCTGACTTGTTTACAAGAATTGTCGATACTGACGATAAAGGAGTGTATGTGTCCGGAGCAAAGGCGCATCAAACCGGATGTATTAATTCACATTGGATAATTCTAATGCCCACAGTAAGACTGACAGAAAACGACAAGGAGTGGGCAATTGTTGGTGCAGTTCCGGCAGATGTAAAAGGTATAACATACATTTACGGTAGGCAATCTTGTGATACTCGAAGTATGGAAGAAGGCGACATTGATGCAGGCAATGCAAAATTTGGAGGACAGGAAGCTTTGATGATTTTAGACAGAGTGTTTATTCCATGGGATAAGATTTTCATGCATGGAGAATACGAGTTTGCCTCAATACTTATAGAGCGATTTACATGTTATCATAGAAGAAGTTATGTGTGTAAGACAGGGTTGGGCGATGTGCTGATTGGCGCAGCAGCTACTATATCAGATTATAATGGCATTCCAAAAGTATCGCACATCAAAGACAAAATTATCGAGATGACTCATTTAAACGAGACAATTTTTGCTGCAGGTATTGCCTCGTCACATCAGGGGCACAGGATGAAATCAGGAGTGTACATAAACGACGAAATGCTCGCACAGGTATGCAAACACAATGTTACACGATTTCCTTATGAGATCAGCAGATTAGCACAAGACATTGCAGGCGGCCTAGTAGTAACATTGCCGTCTGAAAAAGACTTTAACCATCCAGAGGCAGGCCCGCTGTTGAAAAAATATTTGGTGGGAAGAAAGGGCGTTGATGTTGAGAATAGAATACGAATTTTGAGATTAATTGAGAATATGACGCTTGGCAGAAATGCAGTTGGCTACCTTACAGAATCAATGCACGGGGCAGGCTCACCTCAGGCACAAAGAATTCAAATCCAGAGACAGATGCAGATAGGCTACAAAAAGAACCTGGCAAAAAACTTGGCAGGAATTACAAATGATGTAGAAGAGCCAAAAGAAAACTCTGAGTACTTTAATCGAATTTTCAATACAAAAGACTCTATTTTATAATCTGAAAGTTTTTGCTCTTTTATCTCAAGAGTGGGATTAAGCATATCTTTTAGTTTTTGTCGATTATGTCTAATCACTAATTTTTCTCATAATTTCTTAGAAGAAGCTAAACTAATCCAATTCTCTAAAAATACGTGAAAAGATCATTAAGATACGTAAAAATTGAACCGTGTTTTTTTATTGCGTGTCTTTTTGATCTAAATTAGACACTTTTTGTTCTTTGGCACTTATTTCCTCTTTTTTATCATCTAGCGTGTTGTGCTCTTTCTTGGTCTTATCGTCATCGCCTGCTGTTTCCTCTTTTTTATCATCTAGCGTGTTGTGCTCTTTCTTGGTCTTATCGTCATCGCCTGCTGTTTCCTCTTTTTTATCATCTAGCGTGTTGTGCTCTTTCTTGGTCT
>JAKZUU010000108.1:0-20979 GCA_047516405.1 Candidatus Nitrosopumilus sp.
TTGCATCTCATCCTGAAAACAGAGACTACATAGAGTTAGTAATTAGATGGGTAAGAAAACCACTTTCTGGCAGATTGACCACACAGATATTTAATACAAAAGAAGGCGATGAGGTTCTTTGGCTAAAACCTACCGGTAGAGCGTTGCTGATTAATAATGAATTACCAAACGGCGAAAAAGACAACAGGAGGATCATCTGTATTGGAGGCGGAACAGGCCTTGCCCCATTTGTAAGCTTTGCACAGCACCTTCATGATACAAATGACAAGCGAGAGATTACAGTCTTGCACGGTGCAAGTTATGTTGATGAGCTCAGTTACAAGGACCTACTTACAGGTCTTGAAGATGAGAGTATTGCCAGGGGTAAAGATCAGTGGAATTTCAAATATAGAGCTGCAATTAGCAGGCCTCAAGAATGGTTTAACAGATCATGGGCAGGCCAAGTTGGAAGGGTTGAAACGTTTCTTAGGCCCCGGGATGGCGGAATAACCCCGCTTGAGGAGTTAATTGGTGAGAAGATAACAAAAGAGAACACAATATTCTATGTTTGTGGTTGGCAGGGAACGATAGACGGCGTGCTGGACTTTTTGAATCCTCAAGGATTTATCACAGAACATAACAAACGTACAGATGGCAGCTTTGAAGTTAAATACGAATCATATGGATGATGATATTCTCTTACAGGAAAAGTCAATCATTGAAATATACGTTTTATCTAGTTGATGCAATTGACTACGGCATTATATCTTGCGCATCTAAACCCACTGACTAATGCACATGTGGAAATTATTTCAGAACTAAAAAAACAGGCAGATGTTGTAAAGGTGATGCCGGTAGTGTTCAAAGATGATCAAAGAGAGATTAACAGCAAAAGTTTTCCATTTACTTTTGAGACTAGAAAAAAAATGCTAGTCTCAGTGTTTGAGGATTCCATAAAAATTACCGATGATTATGCATTCTTTGCCCCGTTTAAGAAATACTTGCCCCCATTACTTGCCCCTAGGTCATGGAAGTTACGAAGACAGATTCTGAAAGGGGTAGAAGGAAAATTCTTTTCGTATACTGGCGACAAGATGGAAGGATACATGTTAAAAGCATACGGGCTAAAGCCAAAAATCGGGGAGAGAAAATCCTTGTCTGCAGCATCAGTTAAAGAGAAATTGTATAATGCTGCACTCCAAAGAGACTCCAATTGGAGAGAAGATGTTCCTAAAGCAATTGTAAAGATAATTGAGGACGACTGGAAGACAGTGGAGAGATTTGCAAAGATCGAGGATATGACTACAAGGGTCATCGGAATGAAGTTTCCTAAAGAAGGATGGTCAAAGGACTGACTCGAATCTATGTCAGATCTACAGAATAACTCTTCCAAACCAACAAACAAGCTTCCAGATGTTGTTTTGAGTGCAATTCAATTCTAAAATTGTTGTCTGTAGCATGTTTGGCTATCGCATAGACACGATTTGACAGTAAATACACAAATTCACATACAGAACCGTTAGATCTCAAACAATGAGATGCCATCTGCCATCCATGCATAGATTCTTTAAAAAAAGAGGTTAAAGACAGACAAGGGACAGGTGAATAGTCTTCTGGGATGCAAAAACGTGGTTTGAACTATCTTTTGCAATATGTTGTAAAATAACCAACTGTCAACTCAGCGTGTGGTGTTTTAAGATGGATTGGAATTCTCTGCCGTATCTGCAAAATAGCACTGTTGTGATTTTACAGTTTGGCGCTTGTGCGTAAAGTAAAACTAGATTGCAAAAATAGATTAATAGATGTTCCATAAAATCTCTTTATGAAATTTTCAAAATATGTATGGTTTAACGGAAAGTCAATCCCTGCAGAGAAAGCCAATGTTCCAATTACAACGCATGCAATTCACTATGGAACAACGGTCTTTGAGGGGCTTCGGGCATATTGGAACGGAAAAAATCTTAATGTGTTCAGGCTCGATGAGCACCTAAAACGCTTCAGAAGATCAGGGCAATTTTACAACATGTCACTAAAGTACTCTGATGTACAAATTACTAGTGCAATAATTGAAATTTGCAAGAAAAACAGGATCAGAGAATCGTGTTATATCCGTCCATTTTATTTTGTAGGCGATTATGGGATAAACCTGCATCTGACTTTGAGCGCACCCACAAACGTCGGAATATTTGTATCCCCTTTCGGAAATTTATTTGACAAAAACGGGATTACAACAGCAGTCGTATCTTGGAGAAAGTTCTCAAACGAGTCTACCCCGGTACAGGCAAAGATGGGAGGGAACTATCTGAACTCCATCGTTGCCACAATAGAGGCAAAGAGAAACGGTGCAGATGAGGCCATACTACTTGATCATCAGGGAAATGTCAGCGAGGCCTCAGGCGAGAACATCTTCATCGTACGAGACACCCAAATGATAACGCCACCATTAACATCGTCTGCACTTGAAGGGATTACAAGCGATACGGTAGTCAAGATTGCAAAAGATTTGGACATTGATATTGCTCAAAGAGAGATCTCACGAAGTGAACTGACTCTCTCTGACGAAATTTTTCTGACAGGGACTGCAGCTGAGATAACCCCTGTAATTTCAGTAGACGGAATTGCGGTAGGTAACGGCAAACAAGGCAGCGTTACAAAAAAGATGACGGAGATGTACATGGAGATCGTAATGGGCAAAAACAACGATTATGCCCATTGGCTAACTCGGGTGTATTAGATGAGAATAGTTCAGATTGGAACCGGGGGCTGGGGGAAGAACCATGCGCGAATTTTATCACAGTTGGGCGTTTTAACGGCTATCTGCGATGCTGATTCACAAAAAAGTGCAGAATACGGAAAGAGATACGCAGTTAATCACTACACCTCGCTTGAGGAACTGCAAAAGTCTGAAGATTTTGATGGGGCGTTTGTTGTAACTCCCACATCAACCCATGTGGCAATTACTGAAAAGTTACTTGAGGCTAAAAAGCATGTCTTTGTAGAAAAACCAATGACGTATCACTCAAATCAGGGTCAGAGACTTGTCAAACTAGCAGAAAAGAACAGAGTAATTCTGACCTGTGGATACATTGAGAGATTCAATCCTGCAGTAGGCACAGTCAAAAAAATGGTCAAGGAAAAAAAATTCGGCGATCTGATCATGTTGGAATTTCACCGGGAAAACAGAATGCCTTTGCACATCAAAGACGTTGGAATTATTTATGACACATCAGTGCACGATATTGACACTGCAAACTGGCTGTTCGATGACATGCCATACGTGGTATTTGCAAGAGCAGGGAGGATAAGACACGAGTATGAGGACTTTACAAGCATTATGCTCGGCTACAAAGATAACAGGACTGCAATCATATCCTCGAACTGGATTACGCCAAAAAAAGTTAGAAGATTCAGCGCAGTGTGCACTGATGCAGTGATATCTTCTGACTTTATCAGCCAAAGAATTATTGTAGAAAAAGGGGATGATGATGATGACAAGACAGAGACGATTCAAAATGTAAAGCAAGAGCCCCTGCTCTTGGAGATACAGAACTTTCTTGGCGCGATACAAGGCAAAAACGAGCATCTGGTAAAATCACAAGAAGCGCTAAATGTCACAAAAATTGCAGAAGCTGCACTTTTATCTAGCCAAAAAGGAAGTCCTATCTATCTGAGTCTAAAATGAACAAAACAATGATGGATATTCTAGCGTGCCCTATTGACAAAAACCATCCTTTAGAACTATTTGCCATAAACGAGAATAGCGATGTCGTATCTGAAGGCGTGCTGTTTTGCACAAAATGTTCTAGGTTCTACCCTGTTATGGATAACATTCCTATCATGTTGCCCGATGACCTGCGAGATAAACAGCAAGAGATAAAATTTCTAAAAGAGAACAAGGCAAAGCTGCCTGAAAAGATCATTATAAATGGAAAGCCGTGGCATCTATAATATGGCAACTCCTCCCCCTCCTCCTGTCATCAACTATATCTCAGAGAAGGCAAAGATTGGCAACAACGTCCAGATATGGCATTTCACGTTTGTAGGGGAGAATACAGAGATTGGAGACAACGTCAGAATTGGCTCGCTGGTTCATCTTGACTCCAATGTAACGATCGGTGAAAATACAAGCATACAGGGAAACGCACATATCTCAAGATTGTCAAGAATCGGCAAGAACGTCTTCATCGGGCCATCTGTCACATTCACAAATGATCCATATCCGCCATCAAAAAGACTGGTGGGAATAACCATCGGAGATAATGTAGTTCTTGGCGCAAGATCTGTAATACAGGCAGGAGTAACTATAGGAAAGAACAGCGTTGTTGCCATGGGTGCAACAGTGACTAGGGACGTTCCTGAAGATTCAGTCGTCATGGGGACGCCGGCTACAATAAGGTATAGCAGAGAAGAATACGACAAAAAACAGGACCTGTGGAATCGGGGCTAAAATCCAATCTCTTTTCTGAATATCCAGTTCTTTATCTTCGATAAAATCAATATCCAGATTACAGCTAAAACTATGGCCGTGACTGCCTTGATGGCAGACGTGATGAGCAGATCAAATGAGCCGAATCCTGATATTGAGATTGGTCCAAGAACTACAACTGCTATGGCCCCGCCCAGCAGTATCAGAACCCACATTACAAATAAAAATACAAACAAACCCGGCTTCAAAAAGACACACCCATCATAAACGCAGTAATTACGGCCAAGATTCCCGAAAATATTGCAAGTTTAAAAATCGCAACACCTACCTGCCTCTCAGTTAACGGCCCTGATATTGCAAGAATCAGTCTTACCAGCGTAACAGGCGCTTTTTGATTAGTTGCCTTTAGTTTAAAATCTTCTGCGGGTTCTACAGGTTTCATTTTTAGCTGCCTGTGCTCTACAATATTTCTTACACTGGACAAAAACAGAAAAGAGTTGATGACTGCAGGCAGCAGTGCCACTGCTGCAACAACTTCCACCCCCCCTACAATGGCTATTGCGCCATACATCGCACCAAATGCCAAGGCCCCTGAATCTCCAGGAAAAATTTTACTTGGAATCTTATGATACTTGTAAAAAGCCAGAGATACGAATCCAAGCGGCAGGCTGAGCACTGCAATCTCATAGTTTTGTATGATAAGCAGGCAGGCAGACAGTGTAAAGCTTGCAACTACCATAAAGCTGCTTGCCACCCCGTTATAAACATCAATAGAGTTAATTGTATTTCCAGTAATCACTATCATGAATACTATTAATGCAATATACAAAATAGGAATCTGTACTGTGCCAAATAATGGAAATGCAAGATTGGTATCGTATGTGCCAAGTACAATGATTGGAATTGCAGCAGCTGCAAGGGCTACTGGTTTGAACCAGCCGCCCATTACTTTTATGTCATCAACGTATCCCACTACAAATGCGGCAAAAGTTGTGGCAGTCACTGCCAAGATCTCGTTTATAGGCAAAAACACATACAGTACAATCTCTGATGCGACTATTGCTGCAATAATTGATATGCCGCCGGGCCTTGCCACCATGACATGTCCTCTCCTATTTACATCCGGAACCGTAAAATTCCTTCTCTCCAAGAACGTGATCAGAGTAGGTGTGGTCAAATATACCACAGCGAATGCAACGGCGCATGAGATTATGGCTGGAACTAGTAACTCTATCAACTATCTGACCTTTCGTAATTCTGCCTTTATATTATCTGCAATAGATGCGCCAATTTTGTCAATTTTTGCCAGTCTGCTGGCAGGAATTTTTCTTAGCTCGTCAATACTGCGTATCCTGTGCTTGAAGAGAGCCCTTGCTCTGACTCTTCCTATCCCTTTGACTTTGACTAGGCCAACTAGCTCCTCTTTAACTCCATAATCTATCCGTTTTTGAAGATCGTCAAACTCCTCTAGCAAGTCTGCCCTGTCAGTATGTTTTGCAATCTCCCTGAGGCAGTATGACAACCAGTTGGCATTTTCAGTCATCCTGTGCATGTCCCCTGACTCTATACCAAGAGTGTCGGCAATGGACAACTCGCTTGCCTCTGTTATCCATGACTGCAGAGCTAAAAGACTTCTGGAACACTGATACTCTGATATACGCGTTATCAGTTCCTTGTTAGAGTTCTCTATCATCGCACTTGCCGGCTCGTAGTCTCTCTCTCGCAGTCCAAACTTGGGAAAAAATTCCTCACAACCTGTAATCAGGTGCAGAAATCCCAAGGTGTGCCTTTTTTTAGAGGACACGCCGCTTATCGAGTCTCTGAAAACAGTGGCTGTAAGCGGGTCAATGTACAGCATTGATGTCTTTTTTCCAAAATTAGTAGCGGCATACCTTTCGCCTTTTTTGAGTATCAGATTGTTACCGGACAAAAAGCGCAAAGAGACACCGATTGCAAATTTCAATGTGGCCTTTCTTGTCTGCAGTCCGCCCAACGTCTGCATGAAAAACTCCAAAATCTCGTCTTTCTTGATTCCAGGGTGAGTTACTATAACGCTCAGTATGTGGGTCCGCAGAGATTTGTCTTCGATAATTTTGGATGCTATAGGTTCTGGCTCTCCATTAATGTAACAGTCTACGAGGCTGCCTGCATCTGCATTTCCAACAACAATTATGGACTCTCCATAGTCATCGTATTGCGGCCTTCCGGCCCTCCCGCAGAGCTGCTTGTACTCCAGTACACTAATTGGCATGTTTCTGCCGGCCTTGCCGTCATACCTGCTAATACTTGATATTACAACTCGTCTTGCGGGAAGATTTACACCTGCAGCCAAAGTAGGTGTAGATGAGAGCAGCTTGATAGTGCCTCTGCGAAATTCAGTCTCTACCACATCCCTGCAGTTTTGATTTAATCCTGCATGATGAAACGCAACTCCCTTTCTCACCAGCAGTGCCAAAGTCTTTACCGTCTCTGTGTGCTCATTTTCGCTGAGAATCTTTTTTGATATCTTGCCCAACCTGCTTATCTCTTCTTTTTCCAAATATTTTGATACGACATCTGATGCTTTTGTTGCAAGAGATTTGGATCTTGGCCTAGTTGATGCAAACACCAGCGACTGTCCCCCTTCCTGCACTGATTGCACCCCCAAGTCAATTGGAACTCCTCTCAGGGTGTTCTTTACTGTAAAGACCGTGCCATCATTCATTGTAACTGTATTCCCCTCACATACACCTTCAGATAGCGGGACGGGTCTCCAGTTATTTTTTACCAGCTTGCAGCCAAGCCAGCCAGCTATGTCCTCAGAGTTTGTGATCGTTGCGCTAAGACCTACAATCTGCGGTTTTGTATCTAGCAGCTTTAGCTGCGTGAGTATCATCTCAAGTGTCGGACCCCTATGGCCGTCTCCGATCAGGTGCACCTCATCAGATATCACAAGTGCGATATCTTCAATCCACAAAGCCCCGTGCCTGATAACAGAGTCCATCTTTTCATTAGTTAAAATCAGCACATTGCCTTTCTCCAAATTTTTTTCTATGCCGTCAAAATCGCCTGTTGATATTGCAATTTTGGCCTTGTTCTTCAAGGCAATCTTTTCCAGCTTTTTAAATTCTGCAAACTTTTCAGCGGCTAGCGCACGCAATGGGCTAAGATAGACGATTTTGCCACCTTTTTTTGCATTCTCTCGTGATAGATATCCCAATATTGCAAGCACTGCAATCAATGTCTTTCCGCTTGCAGTAGGGGCAGATACCAAAATACTGTTCCCTTTGAGCAGTCCTGACTTTATGCTGTCTGCCTGTGGCGGGTACAATTTTTGGAAACCCTGTGATCTCAAAAAATCAATTGCCGTGTCAGGCAACGCTAGTTTCTCTATTTTCATGTTCTATTGTAATGGTTTGGCTTTGACTCATAAATAGTTCCGTCTTTGTGAATCCTTCTAATGTATTCCCTGGCTTGTTCTTCTGTAAACTTTTCACTTTTTACAAGTTCTTTGACAAATAGTCTTTCATCAACTGGCATCTTGTGATCCCCTTCAAGACTTTGAAGTATATTCATGAATAACTGTATCTTTGTGACCTCGCTGTGCGGCCTTCCCTGCAATACCCCTAAATCGACTTTCCCGGTATTGACATCAACCCCTGCATCATTGAGCATGCTCTGAATTAGAAATATTGCGCGCTCTGCATCTTCCTCTTCTACTTTATCTTTCATCAGCAACCGCGCTCTTGCAGTAGAGAGTCTGATGATCCCTTCCAACTGTCTTGGAGTAACTGTAATCATCGACTCTTCGTCCACTTTTCTCATCTCCAGATAATACTCTAGAATCTTCTCTTCTGCCTCTTTTGTCAAATCAGGGGCGGAGCGTTTTGCATACGCCAGATACTTTGTCAGTATATCCACATCAATAATGGATCGCCTGCTTGTTCCTTGCGGAGTATGCATCTCTATGATGTGCCTTGCAATCTTTTCATCTTTTTCTCTAGACGGAATATCCCTGACAACAAATATCAGATCAAACCTGGTCAGTAACGGAATTGGCAGGTTTACATTTTCTGTAATGTTCTTGAATGGATCATATTTTCCATACATCGGGTTTGCCGCTGCAAGGATTGAGGTTCGGGCATTTAAAGTAGCAACAATGCCGCCTTTTGCAATGCTAGCTGACTGCTGTTCCATGACTTCGTGCAACGCACTTCTATCCTCGGGCTTCATCTTGTCGAATTCATCTATGCTTACAAGACCTTGATCACCTAATACTACAGCCCCTGCCTCTAGCATCATTATTCCTGTCTTGTCCCGAACTACAGCGGCAGTCAATCCTGCAGCAGTCGAGCCTCTGCCTGAAGTGTACAGACCTCTTGGGGCAATTCTTGCACAGAACTTTAGCATCTCACTTTTTGCAGTACCGGGGTCTCCTACTAGAAATATGTTAATGTCTCCTCTGATCTTGCTGCCGTCCACTAGCAGTCTCTGATTGGAACCTACAATTAATAGCAGTATTGCCTCTTTGATTAGTTCATGACCTCTGATATGAGGCGCAAACGAATCAACCAATTTTTGATATACATCAGGACTCTGTGCCAGCGCATGAATTATCTTCTCCTCGTCAGGGGATATCTCCTCTCTGCCTATCTTTCTGTCAGTCTTTGAGCCATGTCCGCTAAGAAACTCGATGTTATTGCCCTCAATGCGCAGCCTGTATAATCCGCTGTGGCCTCTCTGGATTCCTGCAACTGCCTCTTGCTCGACTCTTACTATACCTGTAAGAATAATTCTGTCACCTGGCCTAGAGTTGTCAACTAAATCCTGTCTAATCGTGACATCAATATAATGAGGCAGCTGTCCTGGGGGCAAGTCTTCTGGAAGTTCCTGTAGTCGAAGTATCTGAAAATCAATGAACTTGCTTGCCTCAGGTTTTAAATCAAACTCTCGATGCTTGCAGTTAGGATTATCGCATATCAGTGGAATCTTTACATCCATTCCCTTTATCTGAATAACTTTGGTTGGGTGCTGATCAGGGCACACATAGATTAACTCTTTTGCAAGCGGCTTGACCTCTGATGCCCTAACCACCATTCCTGAAACGCTAGTGATATGTCCTATAGTTTCGGCAGTAATCTGTCGTAAACTTCGCTCTAGTGGAAAATTAACTAGTCTCACACGAACCTCGTCTTTTATCTTTTCTGCATAATCTGGAAACCTTGTCTGGAGTGCTTCTTTGATTGCCCTTGAGAAGGCATCGAACATTCTGTCAGGATCTCTGGAAAAGATGTTCTCAATTTCAGGTTCTACGATTAAATCATTGTAATCGACGATGATGAATTTTGCATTCTTTGGCATCATCTCATCGACCGTATCTACATACTTGTAGTTGCCATGTTTGTCTTTGAATCTGATAAGAAACTCCCTTACCTTGTCAGAGAGTGCGGAATCTGTAAACGTGTTCTTGCTAGTCTGAACGGTGCTCATTTAATTCTCCTCTTATCTGGTTTTCAAATTCTACGCTGTTCTCATGAATTGTCTGATAGAATATTACCTCCTCCACAGTTAGCTTTTTGTATAATTCAGAATTTAGTTTGATAGTATCTGCCTGTTTTACTAGCTTGCCTCTTCGCATTCGAAACAACTCCAGCATCATGCTCTCAACTCTGTCAAAATCATCACGCCGTAACTCTTTTAGCGTCTCTCGGAGCTTGATGTAGAAATGAGGATCAAGCGTTGATATCTGATACTCGCCGACCATCTTTTCTTTTTGCAGTGACTGCTTTAGCTCAGTTATCATGTCAGGTAATGTTAATGCACCCAGGTTATTTTCTTCTAGAATCTTTCCGACCCACTGCGGCATGTTATTTATCTCGCCTTGAGTACCCTGAACCTTTACTCCTGCAACATCATATTTGAAATCCTGACTAACTGTTACTTTGGCATCCTTTAGCCTGTATCCAATTGAATGCACTTTTTCTACTTTTTCTATCTCCATTTTGACCCATTCTTATTACCTTTAATTCTCTAGTATCGCACAGCACAATTATCTTTACAATTTACTAAGATTATTTCGTGTTGAGAATCTGTCGGCATTGCATCTTATACCCCAAATTTGGTTTTAAAGGTACCGTATAATACAGTACCCTGCATGTTATACGTAGCAGTTTGGGCATGAGTTTGGAGGTTACTTGAAGAGTGATCTTTACTATACTAATGGAATCTCAACATGTTGTGATGCTTGAGAATATATCATTGAGGCATGGATTTTCATACTTTTGACTTGACACTCATCGTATACTGCACTTTACCATCTAAATTTATCTGAGTTGTTTTATCAGGTGCCATATGCATAAACGTACAAGTCCACGTTCGTACTATTCCATGCTTTTTTCTCAATTTTTTCATATTTTGCGCGTTGAAGTATTTAAGCTGCAAAATGTCTCCTCATCACTGTTTTGTGATGGCCAATGCATGGCTTACTATAAGATATCTTTGCAGCACTGCTGTAAACCTGCCATTAATTGCCCGCAATTTGACATTCAAACACTTGGTCCTCTGTTGCCTTGCATCAAAGTTAGACTGGTGTGCAAACTGTTAATACTCAATTCGGATTTATTAATGGGTACTATACCTAAAAAAACATGTCAGCTGCAACAGGCATGTGGGTCGAAAAGTATAGGCCAAAGAAACTCTCTGAGGTTGTAAATCAGCGAGATATCATAGGCAGTCTGGAGGCTCTCATAAGAGATCCCACCGACATGCCACACTTGATGTTTTCAGGCTCTGCAGGCGTGGGCAAAACTACCACTGCATTGTGCATATCCAGACAGATTTTAGGTGAGCATGCGCAAAATTACACACTTGAGCTAAACGCCTCAGATGAGAGAGGAATAGGGATGGTAAGAGAAAAGGTAAAAAAGTTCTCAAGATTTGCAGGAATGGACAAAATTCCCTTTAAAATAATCATTTTAGATGAGGCAGATGAGATGACCTCTGATGCCCAGACTGCGTTAAGACGAATAATAGAAGATACTGCAAAAATTTGCAGGTTTATCTTTATTGCAAACAACATCTCAAAGATCATTGACCCCATTCAGAGCAGATGTGCCACATTCAAGTTTACATCAATCCCGGAAACAGATGTGATTAATCAGCTGGAGGTCATTGCCAAAAAAGAGAAGGTAAAGTTTGACAAGCAAGGCATGAAGGCAGTATATGATTATTCAGAAGGCGATCTGCGACATGCCATTAACTTGATGCAGGCAGTTGCAAGTCTTGGCGAAATAACGCAGGCAAATGTACAGGCATCGTCCGGACTAACAAAGACTAGCGATGTCGCAAAGGTACTGAAAATTGCAATGGACGGCAAAGTAACAGAGGCGCGCGAGAAGACGATAGAGCTAATCAAAGTTTACGGGATGTCCGAATCAGATTTTTTAAAGTATCTTAATTCTGCAGTGTTCAAATTAAAAGATGAAAAGATATCTGATATTTTACAGGTAGTCGCAAAGTATGACTATAGAATTTTAGTTGGGGCCAATTCTGAGATTCAGCTCTCTGCAATGTTGGCAGAGATTGCAGGGATAAAATAATAAAACGCAGAGAGAGGGATTTGAACCCCCGTATGCTTTCACACACAGGCTCTCAAGGCCCGCGCCCTACCGAGCTAGGCGACCTCTGCGAAAATACTAGATAATAGTGATTAAAATCTGTTGGTATAAAATAGAAAAATAAGAAAAAAGAAAAAAAAATTCTTTAATCGTGTGCGTGAGGATTTGAAGAACCGGATTTCATAAGTACATATGTTCCGGCTGCTTTCTCGTGCCATTCTTGGTTAGCTGATTCGATAAGAATAGCCCCTTCAGGACAGATTTCTTGACAGGCCATACAAACAGTACAATCATGTTCTCTGATTGGCTGTGATTTGTCTGAATAGTCTAATCTTTCATCCTGTTCTGTCAAGCCCGTACCCTCAAAAGTTTCTCCCAAACAATCCGCTGCCGGAATGTCTTTTTCAGTCTTGAACCATTGGAATGTTTGAACTGGACATACACTCATGCATGCACCAGCTGCAACACAAGAGTCCCAATCGACTGCAACTGTAGTACCATGAATTCCAAGAGGAACTTGTTCTTCTCCTTTGGCTTCATAGGCTGCTTTTACGTCTTCATTTGAGAATGCTGCACCTTCAGAATTTCCGTCCCCCCAGATATAATGGAAATTTTCGCCATCTGCGTGGCTTGTCTTTCCTTTAGGCTCGTCGTGCTGACAAAAATCTTCAGGTATTACTAGTTCTACCATGGTATGCTTATTTTAGAATATTATTTAAATCTAGATAAAATTAGTTGAGACTAAATTTAAATTAAACAAAAAATGGAAGGAATAAAATTTCTGGGCAGATCGCTCTTAAAACTAGAAGGATTTTGCGGCACTCTCGTGTTTTTCTACATTTGCCTGATCAACTTTGATAGCTTGAGGTGGGCAAACTGACACACAAGCCATACACCAGATACAATCATGCTCTCTGATCGGATCTGCCTTATCAGTTAGATCTCTCCGCTCATCTTTGACATCACTTCCGGTGCCTTCAAAAGTTTGACCAACAACATCTTTTGCTGGAATGTCTTTTTCAGTTCTGTACCATTGAAACACTTGTACTGGACAAGCCTCAATACATGCGCCGTCTGCAACACAAGAATCCCAATCAACTGCAACCATTGTACCGCTAACGCCAAGAGGAACCTGTTCTTCCCCTCTTGCCGCATATGCTGCTACAACATCTGCATCTGTTAGCATCTCGGCCTTGGACCCGTCAGCGTTTACAGTCTTGCCTG
Organism: Candidatus Nitrosopumilus sp.; assembly: GCA_047516405.1. Lineage (GTDB taxonomy): Archaea > Thermoproteota > Nitrososphaeria > Nitrososphaerales > Nitrosopumilaceae > Nitrosopumilus. The sequence continues at coordinate 13,225 of JAKZUU010000108.1, forward strand.
GCCCCCACATGATATGGAAATTTCCATCATCCAAGCTGATCTTTCCAATCGGCTCTAGGCCTTCAGGAAAATTTTCTGCTATTGGCATATTAGAAATTCCTTTGCATTATTATTTAAAGTTAGGCAGTAAAATATCCAATTCAAGCCAATAATGCCTCACATGTACAAGAAAAATGGCACTTTCCTTACGTTCATAACACTCAAAGGCGATTCTCATGATGTGGACATTATCAAATATGACGTGTATAGGGGTCCGAATCTTGGAGTGTACCTTAGCGTCAATGATACTATAGGGCTTGTTCCGATGGGGTTTGCAAAGAGCAAGGCAGATAAACTTGCAGAGTATCTTGATGTAAAGATTCACTATACCGCAGTTGCCAACACCAGGCTAATCGGCGCGCTGTCTGTAATGAACAACAAGGGGATACTGCTGCCGACTACGGCCTATCAAAACGAGTATGATTATTTAAAAGAGTCAACTGACTTGGAGGTTGGAGTGCTAGATACCAAATTCAACGCGCTGGGAAATGTAATCTGCGCAAATGACAAGGGTGCAGTTGTGTCTCCCTGGCTGTCAAAACATGACTGTCAGAACATATCTGATGTCCTGGGAGTAGAGGTAATCCAAAAGAAAATTGCAGGCTTTAATCAGACAGGCGTTGTGTTGATTGCAAACAATAGCGGTGCTGCGATTCATCCTGAAGCAGATGAGGAAGATATGAAAACAATTGCAAATTTACTAGGTGTACAAATAGAACAGAGTTCAATCAACAACGGCGTTCCGTACGTCTCATCGGGGATACTTGTAAACAACCACAATTTGGTTGTAGGCTCTTTAACTACCGGTCCTGAGATCATGATGCTGACTAGGGCTTTTCTAAACCCATAACCCTTCTTGGATTCTCAGTTAACTCCTCCAACGAAACCATCTTTTCAGTCCTGTTATTCATGTCTTTGAGCACTACACTGCCTTTCTGTATCTCTTTGGGTCCTACAATAACTGAAAAGTGTGTATTGGATGCAATTTCCATCTGTTTTTTCATGCTGCGCCCCGTCAGGTCAATGTCAGTTGGAATGTCGTTCAGTCTTAGCATCGATGCAATACTGTTTGCAATTTTTTGCATCTCTGCATTTACATACAACACTGCAACCCGTTTTTGCAAGCTGTCTTTAACAATTTTTTGCTCTTGCATTGTGAGAATCATTCTCTCTACACCGCCTGCAACTCCTACAGCACTGATGTCTTCTCTGTCAAATGCCCGGGTCAGAGCATCATATCTACCGCCCCCTGCCAGTGCCCCCAAAGCAGAGTCTCTCTCAAAGACCTCAAAGACCATGCCAGAATAATAGTCCAGTCCGCGTACAATGCCGAAATTAATTCTGATGTTCAGTACCCCTCTATTCTCTAAAGATTCAAAAAGCGCCTTTAGGTGATCCCATGACTCTAACTGTGTAGTATCAAATGCCTGTTCCACAGTTGAGATGTCTCCATTTATCTGTGAGAACTCGAGAATCTTTTCCATCTTTTCTGCATCGTACCCTTTTTCTTGAAATTCTCGAAGAATGTCTTTTTTTGATTTTTTTGTAACTTTGTCAACTGCCCTCAGGATATCTGCTACCAGTTTGGGCTCTTTGGAATCGAATATTTTGTTGATGTATGATTCAACAAGGTTTCTGTGGTTAATGTCAATTATGATATCTTTGATCGACAGCGAATCGAACAGTCTTGATGTCATCTCTATCAGTTCTGCCTCTGTCTCTAGATTTTTTTTCCCGTATACCTCTAAATTCCATTGGTGGAAGTAACGGTACCTTCCTTTTTGCGGCTCATCATACCTGAAGACCCCGCCAAAAGCGGACATCTTGGCAGGCAGTCTCATGGACTGTTGGGCAGTCACATATCTTGTCAATCCCATCGTAAAATCAAAACGCAGTGCCACATCCCTGCCCTTTTTGTCTTTGAAATAGTATATCTCGTCCCTGATTCCAGGGCCTGACTTTGTCTCCAAAGTTGATAACAACTCGACTGGGGATGGGTCCATAAATGAGAATCCATACAGATCAGATAGCCTCCTGAAATGATGGCGGACATGCTCGATATCTGCACACTCAGATGCAGTAAAATCTCTCATTCCACGTGGCAGTTCCAAGACAACTGATCTCAGATGGATAGTGATTTAGATATTTCTGTGCTAAATTCGATGTTTTGAGTGAAAAGACAACGAGCTTTGTAAAAGGACAGGATGCTGTGCGTACCGGCGGTGCTGTACTGTCAGCTGTATGACTTTGGACTGCAGGTACGTGAGAGCAGCATGATATCTATGGCCTCACATTCTTGGAATCCCAGAGCCGAACAGGTATCTGAACGGCGGCCATCTGCAGTGTTCGGATTACACATTGGACAGATCTTCCAAAAAATTGTTGCCGGTAGCCAAAAAACCGTCTGAATATTCAATCCAATTCCCATGCATACGGTCAGATATCTGACGGCAACATCTTGTATATTGCACAAATAACGAAAAAGAAGAAAATACATTCCATTTGTAAAGATTCTAGTAAAAAAGTAAATAAATTTAAAGAAATTAATTTAAAAACTTAAATTTAATTATTGCATATGTATAATGGCGAGGTAAACGAGCTCGCTGAGATTCAGAGATAGCTCTGAGAAAGTAGTAGATGAAAAGCAGGGAGTGCGAAAATGAGTGCTAGTTAGTTGTCACTCACGTAACTTTCACCCTTGCTTTTAATTTCAATGAACAGGACAACTCTTGTTTTAAAAATTATTAATAATAATATTATTAATAATAATAATAATAATATTATTATTATTCAATGACACACCTAACTGAAACTAAACATCTGTTCCATTTTACAAGATGTGTTTCTATATTATGGCATGGCATAAAGCGGCGGTTCGGCAAGTTCACTAAAATAAAATTCAAATCTTAAAGACAGAGATGTCACAACAAGTGCAATGAATATTAAAATTGGATGCACCGGCCGGATCTATCCTGGATGGCCAGGCACATTTTATCCGAAAAATCTAGAGTTCAAACCGGCTGAAATACTACTCGCAGATTTTTGAGATAACCGAGATTAATTCTACATTTGTATCTGTTCACGCCGTGCCTAACCATATTCACTTGTGGATAAATTTTTTACAAACCACAGATCCAAACATTATGGAGTTTAAAATTCCGTGTGAGCAGTCAACATGATTACATAAAGATGTACAAGCAACTCAAAACTGAGAACCTCAAGCTCAAACAGACGATTGAGCGACAGGCGCAGGTGGTTGAGGAATTAAACCGATTGGTATCTGAGCTAAAGCGCAGACTGGGCCGGCATGACAACTACAACACTCCGCCATCACAGCAGAAAGGATCAAAGATGTACAGCACAAAGAAAAAAGAGGAGGAGGAGGAAAAGAAAAAGAAGGGTGGCGGATCGTCAAAGACGCAAAGGACAAAAGGGACGCGATGGTGCGGCAGGCTGCCAAAGACTGCGTGGAGGTCAGAGTGGCCGCAAGGGAATGATATGCAAGCCAAAACCTGCAGAGTATGAGACCTGCACATCGGACCCCTGTCTCGGATGCGGCTCTGGCAGCCTTTGGATAACAAAGACATTAAAACGCAACATCACCAAGGCGCCGCGCACAGTAAAGGCAGTTGCAACACCCCGCTCCATAAACACATGCAGGTGCAGATCCTGCGACCGTGACGGTATCGAGCCGGAGACTGGTCTTCCAAACAACGGCAGCTATGACCCAAGCATAACGACAGAGGTGGCAGACGGCTATGCATGCCGCACGCCGTTTAGGATGACTGCAGACCGCGCGAGGCGGTACGGAATTACCCTCTCCTCAGGCACGGTGCACAGCATAATGCGCAGGCCGGAGGCGTCCTTGGGAACCCCAACAGCAGATACTGCAACTGCAATGCGCAGGGCCGGGATACTGCACATTGACGAGACATCGCTTTACATTAACGGCCGCACCGTCTGGGTGTGGATACTGTACGATCCCAGTACAGGACATGCGTTGTACACAATACAGGACAGTCGCGGGGCAGACGTTCTGAGCAAGACACTGGGGAACTGGGACGGCATAATAGTGTGCGACGGCTGGTCAGCATACAGGGGATGCTGCGTCCAGCGCTGCTAGTCCCACATAATACGCGAGGCAAGGGACTTTTACGAGCGCAATCCTGACAATGCTGCAGCATATGATGTACTGAGGCACCTGTGCAAAATCTATGATGATGCCAAGAATGTGAGCAAAAAACGATCTCGTGCGCTCCGGAACAGCGCATTTGCCCTGCTGCTTGCCCGCATCGACAGGATTGTTGCAAGATACTCAGACGATCCGCTGCTGAGAAAATTCATCGGCAAGATCAGCAATGCAGGCAGCGACCTGTTCCGGTTCGTGCTGAATCCAAACATTCAGCCTACAAACAACGCGGCCGAACGCGGACTGCGTGAGATAGTCGTGCACAGAAAAATACAGAGCGGCATAAGGGCAGAAGAGACCATGGCATGGATGGCAAGTTTCTTTTCATGTATAGTGACATGGAAGAACAAAGGATTAAACCACATGGCAGAGCTTGCAAAATACGCCTAAAACCAGGTCAAACCACGTGAACATTTACTAAAAAAATATTGTTTTTGATATGTTTTTATTCATAAATTATGAGGATTTAGGAAAAAGTACAATTCCATCTACTGTTGAAACAGGTGTTTATAATAACATACAATACATAGATGGTCCGATATTTATTATGGATGAAAATGATAGAAAGGACTTTTTGCTGAAAGAGGCAGATATTATTCAAACAATCATCACACGTATGGCTAATAATTCATTTTTAATCAAAGGTTGGATGATAACTATTGTTGTAATAACTTTACTTTTGAAAGGTACTAACGATCTATCTTGGCTAGCATGGGTTCCGCTGATTCTATTTTGGGGGTTAGATGTCTATTTTTTAAGACGGGAAAGAATGTATAGAAAGATGTACGAATGGGTTGTGAAAAATCGCCTTACCGATGATACAAATTTGTTAGACATGGATACAAAACGGTTTGAAAACGATGTGGATTCTTTTCCAAAAACCATGTTTTCAAAGACACTGTTTGGGTTATATGGTGGAATTTTTACACTTGTGGCAATATACGAAACTGTTATATTTCTTTGTAATAGAAACTGGTCATGACTCGAAAGGTGTTTTTCAGTTTTCATTTTGAACGAGATGCTTGGAGAGCAGGTCAAGTTAGAAATAGCAATATTACCCGTGATGATGCAGGATATATGGATGCCGCTTCTTGGGAGGAAGTAAAGAAAGGTGGAAAGGTGGCAATTGAAAGATGGATTAATGATCAGTTAGATGGCACTTCTGTTACGGTAGTGCTTATAGGGGCAGAAACTGATACACGAGAGTACGTAAAATATGAATTGGAACAGAGTTGGAAAAAGGGCAATGGAATTTTAGGAATTTACATTCATCAATTAAAAGATGCTAAGGGATACACTGATGTTAAAGGAAGTAATGCATTTGGAACATTTATCAAAAATGGGGATGATAAACTATTCTTCTATCAACGGTTTAATACCTATGATTGGAAAGACGATGATGGATATAAAAATTTCGACAGTTGGGTTGAACTAGCAGCAAAGCAAGCTGGAAAATAATTAATTACGGATTTTTACAAAGCTTTTTGATTCCTTAATTTAATGTGTTGTAGTCTGAATGCATATCCATGTGGGAGTTAATAAGATTTCATACGGTTTTTACGGCGTGTGTGACAGTATACGCTAAAGAAGTGTCAGCTCACCGAAAGACGATCAATTATATCCCTGACACGTCTTGCGTGGTGATCTCCCAACTTTTTCCAGCCCAGCATCTTTTTGCAGCATTCGATCGCCTCCGCGCGGCTCCCCATTTTTTCCAGCGCGTAAGCCTTCTGGATGTGCACGTTGGGGTCAAGCGGACTGATTTTTATGGCATCATCAAGGCACTTTGCCGCCTCGCCGTACTTGCCAAGGTTGATCAGCATTATTCCCAGAGATGTGCGCATGTGTGCGCTGCCGGGTTTCAGGGATACGGCCGTTTCAAAACATCCCACGGCCATGTCGTGTCTTCCGATCTGGGCAAGCGTGATTCCCTTTTCGCGGTATGTGGTGACGACATCCGGCTTTAGCTGGATTGCCTCGTCAAAGCACCGTATCGCCTCGTCGTGCTTTCTTAGGAATCTCAGCGCGATTCCCCTGGCTATGTGCGAGGCGACATCGTCAGGTTTCAGGGCTATGGCCTCGTCGTAGCACCGTACGGCCTCGTCGTATCTTTTGAGCCTGGCAAGCGCGAAACCCTTTTCATAGTGCGCCATGACGTAGTCCGGATTCAGTCTTGTCGCCTTGCCAAGGCACTCTGCTGCCGCGTCGTATTTTCTCAGCCTGGACAGCGAACACCCCTTCTCGTAGTACGCCACCGCAAAGTTCGGATCCAATTTCAGGGCCTCCTCGAAGCACGGGATTGCCTCGTCGTGCCGTTCCAAGACTGACAGCGCAAAACCCTTCCCGTAGTGCGCGTTGGCAAGGTTCGGCTCCGCGTCAATCGCCACATCAAAGCACCTAAGCGAATCGGCATGATTTCCAAGCCGGTGCAGTGCCAGCCCCTTATTCATTAACGCGGCCGCTTTGGCGTGCGTGGCCTCGTTTGGCTCCAACTTGTGCCAGCTCATGCAGGCACCCTCCCGAACCGGACGATGCGCGTCCGTTCATGTGACGCGTACTGCCCGCACTCAGCAGTACCTGATCCGGTCATGTTTTGGTTTCTTGCCGTTGACATTCTACTGTGAAATGGTCCCTCTTGATTTATTAAACTTTCAAAGATGGTGGTTTTACACGTGGCATTCTGAGGTTTGCTCCTTGCCGCTAACGTCCCGGTAGGAGCTTTTTTAACTATACGATATCCATATTACACATGAAGTTAAAAAAGGACAGCGTACGGCCAATATCCGAACAGGATCCGCTGACGCTGTTCCATGCAGCCATCAAGTCCCCTAAAACGGACAAAGGATACACGCAGACACTGCGCATGTTTCTGTGTGATGTAATGGATGAAGTGTTGCACGGCACCTTTGAGGAACGCGTCAAAAAATTCGTGGAAATTGGCAGGAATGATCCGGATGAGATGCTGGGCATATTGGTTGGATTGTCTGGAATCATGCGCGAGAGAACGAAGAAGGACAGGAAAGATGCGGAATATATGAACCCGTCTACCATTCCAAATTACTTTAGCTCCATCAAGAAACTGCTGAACGCGAATGACGTCTCGGTAAACTGGAAGCGCGTGGAAAATACCTTTCCGGAACTTGACAACGTAAACGAAACACAGGGGTGGACGCTCAAGGACAAGCAATGTATTCTGGATCACGCCAAGAACGCAAGGGATCGGGCAATCATACTGACGCTGGCAAGTTCCGGTGTGCGTCGCGGAGGAGTATTGCTCCGGTGGGGCGACCTGACGCCAATACATGACGTGGACGGCAAGATGGTGAATGAGGAAGACATGGAAGGACGTGTGTCAGGCGAACCCGAATGCGTGGCCGTGAAGGTGTATCGGAGGACGCCAGAGGAGTATGTTACATTCGTCACGCCGGAAGCCTACCGGGCCATCATGGAATACGCGGTGGAATGGGAGGCAGACGTTGGCAGAAAGCCAGGGGACGGTGATCCCATTTTCAAGAGCAACAGGAAAT
>JAKZUU010000109.1:0-3682 GCA_047516405.1 Candidatus Nitrosopumilus sp.
GTAACAGCTCGCGCTTCTGAAGTGTTTTTTCAAGACATTATGTGCAATTGTTTTAGCTTCATTTTGTTTTTTTATTAACAAAAACTAATTTAGATTTAGGAATTAATAGACACACATGATCTCCAGCTTGGATCCCACCAAAGTTGACTGGAATAACCCCGGTGTGGTTTATCTCATGGAATACTTTGAAATGGCAACAAAGGCAAGAGATGAGGAGATTGATCAGTTGAAAAAGCAGATTGCACAGCTCAGAGAAGAAAACAACTCTGTTTCCTAATTATTGCTAACCACGCCTAATAGTTCCAAAGTCGGGTCGGATCAGGCGTGCCAATCAAATTTTAACACCATATCAAACACCTTCAATAGAAAACTGTATTGAGCAGAGAGGTGCATTGTCAATCAGACTAGTAATCATGACTGAAAACACAACCTCTCCAGACAAACCAAGCACACAGGGCACTAAAAAAATCTTCCAGTCTGAAAGAACGCGTATTCCAGTACGATGACCGCAAGTACATAGACCGCGGTCAGCTGTGGGTGCTCCAGATAAGTCAGGCGATCCTGACGCAGGGAGTCGAGGAACTAAACTGCGGAAAGGTCGGCCGCCCGTTTGTTTTCTCAAACACATGCTTTGCGGCGGCATTCCTGTTCAGAAACGCCACGGGCATAAGGTACAGGCAGCTGCAAGGTCTTGCAGAGACGATTGTCGGAAAGGGAAACGCACCCACATACTCGGCGTTCCAGAAGAGGATGACAAGGCTTGACTGTACTTTTACAGAAAAGGGCAGCGGCAACACGGCCGCCGCATGGTTCTGAGGGCAACACCAAGACCGAGATAAGCCTGTTCAGCATGGACTCCACAGGGCTCAAGCCTACAATCCGTGGCGACTGGATGGCGGCAAAGTGGGGCGTGAGGCGCGGATTCATAAAGCTGCATGTGGGAGTGGATACCAAAACCAAGAAGATCTACGCCGTGGTTATAACCGATGACAAGTGTGGGGACTCTCCACAGTTTGAGGAACTGGTGGCGCAGGCTTTTGCAAATGCGGAAAAGTCGCCAAATGCGGTCACCTCTGCAGACACGGCAGTCGCAGCCGACGGCGCGTATGACACCAAAAAGATCCGCGGATACTGCGACGATCACGGAATCCGTCCTCTGATCCCAATCCGTATTGACTTTGCCGGAAATGCAAACGGATGCATGCCACGCAAGAAGAAAGGGTTCAGACAGCTGGCAGGTGTTGAACATATAGACAAGGATGCAGAACACATGTTTGCAGACCTTACGCGCGATCAAAAGATGGAACATCAGAAGAAGTGACGAAAGGAATTAGGGTACAACAGCAGGTGGTCAGTAGAGACTGCCTTTTCCACGTTCAAGCGTGTATTGGGTGAATGTGTGCATGCACGAAAGTGGGAGAATGTCAAGACGGAGATTTACGGCAAGGTGTCTCTGTACAATCACATGATTGACACGGCAATTGACAATGGATACGGCACGCCAAGGATAGTGTACCCGTCAGAAAAACCGCCTCCGAAGACGACAAGACGGGAGAAAAAGCAATGACATAGGCAGAATCATAGAGATTGGTGTCTATGCTAGAAATAATTGGGAAACAGAGTTATAAATTAGCAAATGTTAAATATTATATGATGGATTCTGACCGATAAGATGACTAAAAAACCAACTTTAAAAACAAAGTGTCTGAGATGTGGAAAAAGTTCTCTAGTTACTGACAGCAATACAGGTGAAAGTTCCTGCAGCAGGTGCGGATTTGTAGTTAGCGAGAAGGCAGAAGAGTCGGGGCCTGAATGGAGGGCATCTTCAAACGATACTGGCAACAAGAGTAGGGCGGGCATTCCTACATCGCCTGCCATACATGATATGGAACTATCTACTGTAATCAACCCTCAAAACCTAGATGCGACTGGGAAGCCGTTATCCTCGTCAATGAAGAGTACTATTGAGAGGTTGAGAACATGGGATAACAGGAGCCAGATTCATCAGTCCGATAACAGAAACTTTCAACAGGCATTCAGCGAATTGGACAAACTAAAAGACAAGCTCACAGTCGGGGATCCGGTAGTTGAAAAAGCGGCCTACATTTACCGAAAGGCGCTTGAAAAAGGCCTGGTTAAGGGCCGTTCGATCTCTGCACTCATTGCATCTGCACTTTATGCGGCATGCAGGTCTACTGAGACGCCAAGAACGCTCAACGATATCGGACATGCAAGCAACATCAAACGAAAGAGCATCGCAAGATGCTATCGTTTACTGCTCAGGGAACTGGACTTGAAGATGCCCATAGTTGATCCTGTCATGTGTATCTCAAGAATTGCAAGCAGAGCTGACTTGTCTGAAAAAACAAAAAGAAAGGCAACAAAAATACTGATGATTGCAGACGAGAAAAAAATTCTAGCGGGAAAAGATCCCATGGGGATGGCAGCTGCTGCACTCTATGTGGCATGTGTGATGTATGGTGAGGATAAGACACAGAGAGATATGGCAGAAGCTGCAGGGGTAACTGAAGTCACAGTCAGAAACAGATACAAAAACCTCAAGGATATTCTAGATTCTTGAATTTGATATCTTCCTTGAAAAGAATCTGTTTGCAAACAGCATGCACAGCGAAAACGCCCCTGAGGCCAGCAGTATCGTCTCAATTGTCGACATGAACGAATGCGAGAATGCGGACTCTATTGAAATCGAGTTTATCTCCGCAATAAAATAGCCATAGGCAAACACGAAATAGTTTGTGGCCCAGTGAATCAGCAGTGCGGCTACAAACCCGTATCTGTAGTAGACCCATCCCAGTATTATCCCGCTCATGGCTGCCTGTGCGAATTTGCCCTCACTCCATGCCTCACCTGTTGCAATGTGGGCAAAGCCAAAAATTATCCCTACAAAAATTATCAGTACAACTGCCTTTGCTGAACTGCCAGCATCCAATGTGTTGGGATTCCACAAGCACCTGATGAAATATTTTACAGACATTCTCTTCGAATAGATCATAAATAACGGAACTCCAATCAGGACGAGACGGAATCCAAACTCTTCTATCAGGGGTGCAAGACTGATGTAGAAAAATTGAAACAAGTGGTTGTCTACATCAGGAGGTGTGATCCTTATTCCCAGTACTGCTGTCTGTACCATGTCAATCAGTGTTGAGGCCAGCACTATTATTGAGAACCATTTTGTGACGCCGATCATGTAGTTTAGTCTGGTATTGAATCTTTCCTGCGAGACTGTCACGGAGATTGCTTTTAGAAACTCCTGTTTTGGGCCTAGCACTGCAATGACAAAGATCGCCAGGTAAAACACCCACAACACTACAAATGCGTCACCGATACTGATGTCAATCTGCATCTGCTGCAGAACTGTACCGTCAAACAACTGTAAATTGGTAAGTGGATACTCATAATTGATGTCCCTGCCTATCTCGCTCTCAAAGACGACAAAGATACCTACCGGAAACGAGACTAAAAGCAGGCCAAAAATCACTGACAGCAGTGCGACAAACGGAATCGCAATTAGTTGGACTGGCTTGCTTGAATTTTGCAATTTGATCTAGTGCAGCTCTATGGTATCTTTGGCAAACCCCAGGTTAATCAGTGTCTCTTTTATGGTGTCCCTGTGGTCTCCCTGCAGGAATATGTACCCCTCTTTTGCAGTTCCGCCACA
>JAKZUU010000110.1:0-7249 GCA_047516405.1 Candidatus Nitrosopumilus sp.
GACTTTCGCGTGAGGGATCTGAACCTGATCACGTATCTGGACGATGCCTCGCGATGCATTACAGGATATGGCGTGTTCAAAGAGGCAACAGGCCTGAATGCCGTAAAGGTACTCAGGCAGGCAATTCTGGCGTTTGGCACCCCTGCATCCATCCTGTCGGACAACGGATCCTGCTTTGTGGGTGTGCGAAGCGGCACGCCGAAGGGAACCTGGACGCCTACAGTCTTTGAGAGCGAGCTTCTGGATCGCAACATATATCTGATAAACTCAAGGCCGTACCATCCCCAGACCAACGGTAAGCTGGAGAGGTTCCACAGGACACTGGAGACCGAGATGGGGAGGCACGACAGTTTGGATGACTTTGTCACGTACTACAACGAGAGGCCGCTACATTGGTCGCTTGATATAGACAACCACCAGACGCCGCTCAAGGCGTTCCATGACAAGGCAGTGCATAAAACTATAAGAGTAGGCAATCCAAACTGGATGGAGGTTGACATCCATGGATAACAGGCGGGCAAAGGAGGGAGGACATGGTTTTGTTACAATACACAACAAATCTACACAGAAAAGGTATTTAACATTATGAGTTCATTATTTTGTCAAACCTAAAGCTTCAATTCTCCGACAAGCACAACTCTTTGTACGGCTACAGCGACTTTTTGGCCAGACTCTGACATGTGCAAGTACTGCCAGTATACAGAGACTGCGTACAACTCCAGGTTCATAAAGGATGCAAAGAGCCTGTGCAAGCGCATCTTGTGCGGCAAGTAGATGCTTGATGGGATAAAGCAGGTCCGGTATGACTATATGCTGATCCGCTACCTTGGGATGGCTGACCGTACAGTAATGATGATGAGAAGATACGACATGCTCAGGATGCCTGGATGTGGCAATTGACAAGCACGCCATTCCAAGATACGGCAAGATATACAACATGCTCAACATTATCACCTCAAAGTTCAAGAGCGGAACATGTCACTTTAACTGTCTTGCCACCATCAACTGCACCGTGAACGGCTCTAGGGCATTTCTGGGAACGACACTGGTCAGAAGAGAAGATTCTCCCCAGACACGGTCTCAAAGCTCGTTGACGAATGCATAAAGAAAGGCATCCGAATCGGAATGTTGACTGTGGACAGGGAGTTTTTTTCTATGGGTGTGATCGGCACACTCGAACCCAAAAACGTGCAGTCTCTGTGTCTGCAACACAAACAAAGGGCGTCAAAAAGGCCATAAGTGAGTTTGAGGCAGGCAAAAGAGATGCAGTCTCGCAGCATGTCCTGACTTCCAGTGATGCAGACAAGAGGCGGGAGGAGTTTACACTGATCATTTTGGAGGGGGAGGGCAAAAAGGGAAGAAAAGTAATCCACGCATTTGTCACCAGCGTTCCAGTTGATGTTGTATGTGGATTCAAACGTGGTGAGATGACCGGAGCTGAGGCGTTTGTAGAGCAATAGAGACAGGTGGTCAATAAAGACAGGATACAGGTGTACAGAGTTCATAACGCCCAGAACCACCAGCAGGAAAGAGTCCGTACGCGTGCTGCTGCTATTCACGCCAATCATTTTGTTCAACGCGTGGATACTGACATCGCACCTGCTACAAAGAACCAATCTTGGTAGTTTCAAGACAAAGATGACGATCAATGTGGTGCTGGAATTTTTCATGTTGCTTGTCCGGAAAAAGACATGCCCGTCTTGTTAATGCCGTAGCTTTTGCAGTCGCTGCCTCAGAGATCGCAGCGGCAAGCATCTGATGTAAACTGCATGCCACAGGCCTGCATAAGTTGCCGCCGCCATTCTGAAAAACGGTTTGAAATGCTGCGATCATGCTCCAAGGCACGCACGCCATTACCATGACTGTCATACGTATTTGTACCGCCAAGACTGGAAACATGCATTTGCAACATCGTGTGTGTGCGTGTAATGGTTACTTTGTACCGCCAAGTTTGCCTAATTTGAGAGTGTAATCGGTCAAATCTTGGGTACAATTCCATCTACTGAATTTTAGCAGATTGTAATGTATGAAAAATAGGTCCCCCCCCCCTCACCCCTGTTTGCTTGTCAACCACGGTTTCGCCTCTAGGTGCATCTTACGTATGAACGCATGGGCAGGAGTCTCATCTCCCCGTTTACACCAAGAGACATATGCAGTCTCCTGTGGTTGTGCCACTCCATAAACAGGTCCACAGGGTCTCTTGCGCATCATGATTGCCTCAAACTCAGGCAGCTTGCGCTGAATCTCACCGTGTAGCCTCTCCAGCTTGCCGTTGGTCTGTGGCTGTCTGACGCCTGCCAGGATCTGTTTTATTCCAAGCCCAACCAGCTTTTTCTTAAAAATTGATACCCCCTTCTTCTTTGCCTCTGAGGCGTTGGCGTAGAACTGAGATCCGCGGTCAGTCATTATGGATACAGGCTTGCCGTGGTTTTTTATGGCCTCCTCAAGCACGGCCAGCGCGTTTTCGGTAGTGGCATGCTCAAAGACGCCATACCCGGTGACAAAACGTGATGCGGCGTCCTCATAGCACAGGAACCATCTGCCGTCGTCGAGCAGCTTGTAATCTGTGTGCCACATAGAGTTCGAATAGGTAACGCTCAAAGCGTGCCCATTTACACCTCTTGCTCTTCTTTGGATGCTCTGATGCAAGGTTCTCGTCTCTCAATATCGGATGTATCTTATTGTAAAGAATATTTATTCCGGTACTATCCCTAATGATTCCGTGCAGGCGCACGGCGCCGAGGTGATCTTCTGTTCTGGCAGCTGGCACGGCAGAATGCTCCCTGCGTCCGGGAAGACTGTTCTCCGGCCTTCCCATGGGGCAAGATAGACGATCTTGTCTGGATCTGTGTATCTGTATCGGGCTCAGAGCTTTTTGACCCAACGTGTGGAGACATTCATAGTCTCTGCAATCTTGGAAGTGGTTTCCCCCTTTTGCTTTTGCAATATGATCCATTTTACATTGGATTCGTCTAACTTTTTCATTACCCATATTCTTCGACTTCCTATATGCCGTCACATCTTGACATAACTTGACTTGGCCCACACACCTGTATTCCCACTAAGTGAGAGACTGGTGCGGTCTCTTGTGGTTGTACCATTCCATAAACAGATCCACGGGATCATTCTTGCGCATCATGATTGCCTCAAACTCTGGCAGCTTGCGTTGAATCTTGCCGTGTAGCCTCTCCAGCTTGCCATTGGTCTGTGGATGTCTGGCGCCTGTCAGGATCTGTTTTATTCCAAGCTCGACCAGCCTTTTCTCAAAGACCGATGCCTCTTCTTCTTTGACTGAGGTATTGGCGTAGAACTGGGATCTGCGGTCAGTCATTATGGATGCAAGGGGTGAACGACTTTTTGTACAAGATAGCTAAAAACTTCTTTATTAAAAACATAAATACTCTTAATTAGTCAGTAAAATAAAATGAGAATATCCAAATTTTTAGTGTTCACACTATTAGCGGTATCTGTTATCTCTTACGGTGCAAACAGTAATGGCAATCTTGCTTTTGCAGATTCCCATAACATTCTTCCGGTGTCTGTGTCTGCCGAATTGCCGCTTTATTCAAATGGCGACACAGTGGTGTTGACCGGACAGATAAAAGACTATGATCCTTCAGATGGGCATGGTCTTACCTATGTAGTTGTTGCCCCTGACAATCCACGCGTAGTCATTGGACAACCTGTTCCAAATTCTGATGGTTCTTTTGAAGTTGATTTCGTTGCCGGCGGTCATAAATGGAAGTTAAATGGAGAGTATTTCATAGAATTCCATTATGGTTCAAACTCTGCTACGGCTACAATTACTTACACCGGCGGGGCAGATCCTACAGTTATTCCACCTGTCGATCCTACAGTTATTCCACCTGTCGATCCTCCAACCGATACGCCGCCTGACGATGATGATCCTCCACCTCCACCTCCACCTCCACCACCCCCACCCCCCACAGACGATGACCTCATTGAACCCGTTGACGATTCAGATGCGAAGCCAACAGGACCATCATGCGGTCCAGGTACGGAAGCAGTAGACGGAATCTGTCAAGTGATAAAAGATGATACTATAGAGCCTAACGGTTGTTTAATTGCAACGGCAGCATATGGAACAGAGTTGGCACCACAGGTTCAGCTCCTACGTGAGATTCGTGACAATACTCTTATGAGCACTACATCTGGCACCACATTCATGACAGGATTCAACCAGATGTACTACTCATTCTCACCAACAATTGCCGATATGGAGCGAGAGAATCCGCTGTTCCAACAGGCAGTTCGAGCATTCATCACTCCGATGATCTCAACACTGTCTATTATGACACTAGCTGACAGCGGTTCAGAATCTGAAGTTCTTGGCTTGGGGCTCTCTGTAATTGCATTAAATCTTGGCATGTACATTGCAGCACCGGCATTGATTGGTTTCAAGATTCACAAACACATAAAATCTAGAGTGTAGACTGGCTACAACAGCATTTGTAGCAGTACTGTTATTCATTCAAGTTTACATCTATTGCAGGCTTTTGTGCCATGGACATTTTTCTCTTTTTCTTTCAAGTTCGGCAAACTGTGACTCTAACTGTGATTACAACTGCTCTTACAATCTTTACGGTCTTGAGTTAAATCTTAACTCCTGTTTTATTCTAATAGGTTATATACTGAACCGTACTGTGACAATACATGCACGTAGAGTACGAAGAGTTTGATAGTATCGAGGATCTTTTTATGTACATGACATCTGCTGCCCCTCCAATGAAAAATACCCTGCCCATAAACTCCTACAAGGGTTATGTGCTGTCATTTATTCCATTAGGCGCTGCAACAGGTGACACATATTTGATGCTTTACGCATCTGGCTCGCTCGAGTCCGGCATCTATGAATTCGATGTGTCCTCAAGATCTCTTAAAAAGGTCCAGGCAGTAGAGAGAGCTGACAAAGTATACTTTATCTCTATAACGCCAAAGCGAAACACGATTGCTGATTTTGCCATTGAGCAGCTGTCTTCTCTCTGATTCTAACATACACCTGTGTTTTTTTAAATCCAATATGTGATAATCAATTTGTGCCCTGTTTGATAATGATGCTGATGCCTATAGCTTCTTTGTCTGAATTCTGGGCGCAGACACTGATCTGGATCTTGCATATTTGTCAATAATCTCGTCTGGGGTTCTGCCGTTAAACAGGTCCTTGCACAATCCACGAAGATATCTCATTATTGCCCATGTGCCGGCTTTGAGAATCCCATACATGAATACCTTCATTGGGGGTCCATATGTCTTGTTTCTTAGAATTATTGGAATGATGTCGTTGATTACACGCAAGTTGTTCTCCCAGCACTTCCAAAAGAGTGTAAATTGTGCCTCGTTGAGATTTCCGAAGTGCATCGAGTTCTTTTCACTAAAGTCCTGGTACAATAACGGTGCTACCAGTCCTCTAAAGTTCATCTCCTTAAAGTCGCTTATCATGTCAATTGTAAACTGGACATCATCTGGCGTCTCGTCAGGCCATCCTATAATTATGGTGGCCGCCGGGAACCAGTGGTTCTCATTTAGAATCTTTGCGCCTTCCATTACAACACTGCCCCACTCTTCAGGAGCAAATGGCTTTGTCTTGACACCCAAATGTTTTTTCACCATGGCAGGGGCTACCGTCTCAATTCCCAAGTTGGTTGCAAGCCATCTCCCTGTCTTGTCCTGTTGGTTAATCTGTGAGATCTGCTGCATAAGTGTGGGGTCTGCTGTCACTGCAGAGAACGTCATGTGTGTGGTTCCTACAAAGTTTGCGCCCAACCCCTTGAGCCCCTTCCATAGGTCAATTATGACATCTCTGTTTGGGATAAAGTCCCTGTTGTCACATCCGTAAAGCAACATCTCATCGGAGTGCAGCCAAATTGAGTCAAATCCATAGTCCAAGTTGGTCTTTGCTTCATACTGTAATCTGTCTAACGGGAGATCTTTCTTTGATCTCTTGTTGACATCACAAAAGTCACATCCTCTTCCGCAGCCGCGCATTGCCTCAATTAACGAATTGATTGTAGGTCCTTTGATTAGCGGAATGTTTTCAAGATTTCTCACAAAGCAGTGCATCAACTCTGGGGCGTCATTTCTCTCCAAGTCTTGGAACAGGTCTACTGCCAACTCGTCTGCCTCTCCTACCACAACTGTGTCTATTCCGTGTATCTTCATCCTGTCTGACTTGGCCAATTCCCATGCGCCATTGCCGCCTACAACAACCTTGAAGTCATACTTCTTTTTGAGCTGAATTATATTTGCACACATTTTTTTAAACTTCATTGCAACATAGGACAGCTTTTCTGGGGACATTGTAGTTGTAACCGGTGCCATTCCCAATGGATCCATCACATTAATTCCCACAACTTTTGTATCAGGACCGATAGACTTTGCTAGCATCTCTGGGTGTGCCATAAACACCTCATCTCTTTTGTATTCGCCCTGCAACAGCGAACTCTCTATTCTTCGTAGCCCTACTTGGGCGACTTTGACCTCTCCTGTAACCGGGTCAGTTTCAACTGAAGGACAAAACACCTTGTCAAAGACCCATTCGGGCAGCACCTCATATGGTCCACATGCGATAAACCCATACAAGAAATTCCCGCGATAGTTTGTCATTAAACTTCGATCAGCAGTAAGTACGATACGTTTGCCAGTCAACTATCAACTAGTTTACAATCTTGTATATATATATCACTTACAACATTCGTCTCAAAAATGGCGTAACGATTCAGGTCCCCCTCCAATTGAGGCAATGCCTACTCGTTTTGATCCAGATCAGATCAAGCGCAATAAGCACTTTGACAATATTTTTTAGATGAGGTATTTAAAAAGATGACCCGTGAATTGTGATCAGTGACGAACAACAAACTCACGTGTCAACATATCTTATCAGAATTTATATTTAAACAAATGTTTTTGCCGGTTTCCGTATGCGGGATGGCACAGGAATGTTTTGAGGAGAAGTATCTTCGGCAATGACGCCTCCAAAATCTGAAAAGACAGTGCTACGGGCAGAATTGCGTCGTATATGGGGTGTGGTAGAGATTCTGCTAGGGGTGCTTGCAGGATCCGTCAGAATGACAGGAAATGTACTGAAAGTGATAATCGATGAGATGATGCAGTTAAGCGAGGAGAACATTGTCCTGAGGGAAACAATCAAGAAGATGGAGCAGAGGATAAGAATTCACGAGAGCTGGAATCATTCCCCTGCAGAGGCAACAGAGTACGCTCGTAATCGAAG
>JAKZUU010000111.1:0-30692 GCA_047516405.1 Candidatus Nitrosopumilus sp.
GTTGGAGTAGTATGTTGTTATCCATCTAGCTTTTTTTTAAACGCCTTTTTTTCCCTGTTTGAGGCTGATTTTGGGTGCTTGGGCCTTGGCTTGACGTATGAGAATCCCACATGGTGCATCAATCGCTGCATCGTGCGTGGAACGTGTTCTATACCGTACTTTCTTCTGACATGCTCTACCATCATCCTGCCCGTCCACATCTCGGACTCAAAACCGTGCTTTTGCGGACCTGCTATGAGATCTGCCCTGAGTTCTGCAATCTGTTCGGGGCTTAACTTGCGCGAAAGTACGGGCGGGGATATGTCGTAGAGCCTTTCAAGTCCTGCCTGATCTGCACGAACCAGCCAGTCACGTATGGTAGAGTATGCCTGGTCAAAGATTTTTCCGATCTCTCGAATCGATTTGCCCTCTTTCCTGTAGATATATACCAGTAGCCTGTCCCTTGCCTTTGCGTTTGTCTCTTTTTTGCGCAATTTCTTGAGCTTTTCTATGCCAACGTTTGGGAGAAAATTCTCTCCTCTTGTCAATCTTTTCTTTTTCATACTTGAGTATCGCAGATTTGTGTTTAACTTGAAAAGTTAAAAATAATTAAACTGTTAGTAAAGATTGATTAACTTGGTCGTTCACTACGCACCACTGCCAAGCAGATACTCAACATACCAAAGATGTCAGAGGTCACGGTCGTGACCCACGTATGCCACCAGTGTGCATGTTCTGACTGTGAGGCTGCCATTGTCCCAAAATCACCTGGAATTAAGGGGCGTCTGGAACCCAATCTACTGGTGTTCCTGACGAGTGTGTAGAGCAGGGCGGTAAGTACAGACAACGGGACAGATCTGTACAGAACCGCCGTAAATCACGCACGACAGTCGCATCAGACAGGCTGCAAAAGACTGCCGAGGAGATAAACACGTCCCTCTCAGAATCACGATACCTCAAGATGGATGAGACACCCGTCAGGTTCAACGGAAAGCGACAGTACGTGTGGGCATGTATCGGGGATGTGGGTGTGGCGGTAACCGTCGGTATCTGCTCAGCGACAGAGATCAACTGCTACTTTCCGTACTATGACAAGCCTATAACCTGCGACAGGTATCCGGCATACATTGTGTGCCACATCAGACAGCGCTGCCGGGCGCACATACTGCGGGAGTCAGAGTTTATCATGTACGACAAAAGGCAAACCTGACGGCAGCCATGCTGCACCGCAGGCTGCAGGAGCTGTACTGCGAGGCCAAACCTGGGACCCCTGACATCGGCGATGCGCACCACATGGAACCTGTATGTCGTGCCCGGAGCGTGGCAAAGGCGTACACGGGACCAGATGACAGGTTTGCCGCCCTGTCATGGAACGCTGCACAGGACATGTTCACATTCATGCGCTATCACGGCATGGAGCCTACCAACAACAGGTCCGAACGCATACTGCACAAGGTGGTGATGCAAGATACGCCAAAAGATGGTAACCGTCGGAGGGAAGGCCGTGTTAGGCATCCTGATGACATGCCTGCTCACGTGGGATAAGACGGGGCTGAACTGGTTTGAAAAACTGTCAGAACTGTTCTGGGCGACCTATAACCACTTACGATGATATGCGTTCTTGCGTAATCAGGTCCATCAATCCCGACAGTATCTCAAACCCCATTTTGTCCAAAAATTCCGCCTTGTCCTGTCAGCAACACAAGACTTGACAGTGCTGGTTTATGAGAATTATAGTGAATTTACCACTTGAAGATGCTACAAAATCGTTTCTTTCAGCTCCCGACAACCCGACAGAACCGATAATAGTAATAGTAATAACAATAATACTCTAAACTAAAAGACTTATCTTGATGCCTGTGCGATGCGCTCCAACTCGTTCTTCTTTTTTACGGAAGGTGCGTTCGAATCGTTTGATGCTGCAAGTATCAACTGCTCTGCCATGTGCTCCTCGATTGGTTTTGGGTTTGAAAAGGTCGCCTCTTTTATGGCATCGGCAATAAACTTCAAAGCCAGATCAACCCGTCTGATCGGGGCAACATCAACTGATACATGGTATACTGTGCCTCCATAAACGATTCTGGTTGTGTCCTCGTTTGGTGCAGAGAACTCTATTGCGCGAACCAGAACCTCGACTGGGTTCTTGCCAGTCTTCAAGGCAATAATATCAAATGATGTCTTTACAGTGTTGAGCAGCTTTGTCTTTTTGCCGGCCATTCTGCCGGTATTTTTTGCATACTTTTTTCCAAAATGCATTGTCTTGTTGATTAGACGTTCCACAATGTTGACATCTGCCTTGTTGAATCTCTTCAACGCCGAACGCCCAAATGTGTATGGCAGTATCTGCTTTCTCAGAGAGATTGCAGTCTTTAGTCCCGGGTCTTTGATCTCAATGTCAGAGAGATCCCACTTTCTAAACAACAGCAAGTTTTTTGTCTGTGCCATATCTTTGCTATCTCCTCGGCTTCTCCTTTTTGCCGATAACCAGCTCGTGAAGCGATGTACCGTTAACCTTGAATACCTTGAATCGGACTCCCGGAATATCACCCATTGCACCGCCCTGTGTTGCACCCATACCCTGAATGTGTACCTCGTCGTGCTCGTCAATAAAGTTCATTGCGCCGTCCCGTGGCAGGAATGCGGTAACTGTCTTTCCGTTTTTGATCAGTTGGACACGGACACACTTTCTGATGGCAGAGTTTGGCTGTTTTGCAGCAATGCCTACCTTCTCCAAGACAATGCCACGGGCCTGTGGTGCGCCTCCCAGAGGATCAGATTTTTTGTCAATGCCCAATTTTCTTCTCTTGAAAGTAGAGATTGCCCATCTCTGTTTCTTCTTTTTATTGGTAAGAACTCTGCCTGCAAATAATCCAAGGGGTGATTTTCTCATATCTACATCTCCAAAGTTGCACGCTCGGGGCTATTAATTAGCACGCTGCTGATATTAAAATATCTCTTTGCAAGCAATCTTGCCTTCTCGGCATTTCTGCCGTCTCTTCCAACAACGATTCCTTTCTTTCTTGGGTCTACCATAACAACTGCCTGTATTGACCCGTCCAGACGTTTATTTATTTTTACTTCTGTGATTAGTTTGGGATTGAGTAGCGTAGAGAGGAACTTTGCAGGATCTTCATCAAACTCCACCAGCTCTACGTTCCTTTTGACGATATTTTGCAGGGATTTGATGTGAACGCCTCCCTTGCCGATTGCAAGACCCATCTTGCCGCTATTAACTACAAAGATTACCCTGTCCTGCTTTTCATCCTCTATGCAGTCGCGTGCAGTGGCACCAGTTACATTTTGGAACAGGGACATCATGCGCATCTGATCGGTTGTGAGCTTAATTGACTGTGTCATGAGAAACCCCATTTATCACCGAATTGAAGTATCTCATTTAAACTTTCATTAAATAGTAAATGCTGGCTAGACATTTTTTGTCTCAACCTCGGAATCTTTTAAAATTGAATTGATGACCGTGTCATCTATGGATGTAAACGAAATTGCCGAAATTCTGAATTGTAAGCCACATAGTCTACCTAATGCGACTGATGTTCCCTGAAAGTGTACTAGCGGTATCTTTTCTTTTTTTACATCAGATTCAATTTGTTCAAGCATTCCCTTTTTAACGGATTGAGAAAGGACAATTAACTTGGAATTCTGTACAGAGCTTAAAACTTGTCTAGCGCCCATCGTCAACTTTTTTTCTTTGCGGGCATCCCTTAATGATTTTTCAAGTAATTTACTCATGTGTTTACCTAATGTCGATGACGTTATGGGGCTTTATAGGTTTATTGAAAACTCGGACAGGGTGTAGGCAGACAATAAAGTGTAAATATGCAGGGATGTGGAATGTCAGGCACCGTAAAAAATGGATTCAGGACCGCATGGCATAAAATCAGGATTGTGTATTTCAAGGTCTGGATCTCCAAGTAGCAAGGATGCGGCAGTCAGTTGCAGCCGCACATGGAACCTACAGATAGAGAGGCGGTAATATTTTTGCACGGTTGGCAATACATCATGTTAAGATGACGGCAAGACGAGACGAACTTAATGTGACAGGGCATGGCCTGAATACGCAAAGCAGACATTAGTAATTTTGCCAGTTTCATGCTGCTGTTGCTGCTGCTGCTGTTCAGGCAGTCAGACCCATTACCCGTCCCATAAACAGGACTGTGTAGATCTCCTCATCAAGTATCAGCAATATGAACAGATGACATGCAGTGAATGCAGACGGCAGCTCAAGTACAGACACAGCAAAATCAGCGGCAGTGGCAGATACGACTGCGCCTCTGCTCCCTTTTCATTTACGTCTACGAATGCGTCATGGGCTGCCCTGCCCACATACAGGTTCTGATCAGGTGTCAGGTATGCTATGCCCAGAAGGTTTGCATTGCATGGATCAAATGCGTCAACCAGATCAAGTTTGGAAAGGGATTTCTTAAGACATGTTAGTCTCCATTATGAATTTAGGTATTGACATCAGGACATGATGCAGTTCCATTCTATGTGTCCATTTTTCCATCTGCCTGGCAGAGCCCGTATTGCCTAGTTCCGCCATCCATGCCTGACTTTGACTGCAGGCATCATGCTGCTGATCCAATACCAGAAAACAGTCCACACGGACAGTTGAAGACGCCCATCTTCATGCCGGCCTGCTGATGGCAGTACGGCAGCAGCACTGATGATGCTAGATGATTTTTAGTTAATGGTAACTGACGTAGAGGTCAGAGGCGCAAGGGCCAGATAGTCAGTAGTCGAACGCCAGACAAAGGATTCGACTGTGTATACACCGGATTCCCTTGGAGTCCAGGACTGGGAGATGTCAAGACTTTGCTGCGGCAGGATCTCAGTCTGGACCCATGAGAGAAACTCTACTGAACTGTCAGGACTCTTTACCTGAAAGACATAGACAAACGGCTGTTTGAAGTCATTGTAATTGGTTACAGTCCCGACCATTTGCAGCTGCGTGTCAGGAGATGATGGCAGTTCTACAGGACTGCCAAAGCCGTTTGACATGACAATGGAGGAACTCTCAAGCCTGTCAATTGGCAATACAGAGGATTCCACTTTGCTTGAGGATTCAATCTTCAGATTCTCCGATACCCGGTAAGGCTTGGGCAGGGTAAAGTCTGCATACTGCGCAGAGACTGCATCCCCGTATAGTGCATAAAGTCTGTTGCCGCTAGAAGGCAGTTTTTCAGAGGTTCTGATGCTGGCAACAAAAATTCCGGAACTCTCCGATGTCTCAACTGCATTCACTGTGATTCCTGCAACATCAGAGTCAGAGCGCAGGTGCACATGTACGGTATCAAGAGAATCTGGATTCAGATTCATATCAGCGTCAATGACGCGAACCAGTGCAGGAGTATCCAGAATAATCATGCCGTCCAAGAATTCCACCGTGCCGACATTCCAGCTGATCTTTACAGATTCTGTCAGTATGACGCCGTCTGCAAACTCAAAGGAGATCGTTACCCCCGAATCGCTGCCGGCCTCCAGTAACCCGTTGTTGGGGCCAGTTCCCCCTGTTCTTGGAGCAGTGTCAATGTTGCCGTCCCCATCGGCATCATGAGGAAATCCGGTAAGAGTGACCTGTGCTGTAAAGATTCCAGAGTCAGGGGCAGTCTCTGTAAATCTGTATGCTTTAAGCGAGCCCTGAGATGTTGCAATATTGATGTGGTTGCCGTCAAAATCCCCAATGCTGTCAATCAGGTAGTCATTGGTATTCCAGCTGGGCGCCACTATTGTCATCTTTATCTTATCAGTCCATGTGTAGACGGGCTTGTCAGTAGATATTGGAGCGTACGGATTGTCATAATCAGGGATTTGATCTGCTGATAATGCAGTAGCAGTGGTGGTGGTGGTGGTGGTAGCAGCAGCAGGAACGGCAACAATAGCAGCAGCAAAGACAACGATGAGAGGTATTAAGAGAGGGAACATATTACTGAACAGTGTTGCTAATGAGGTTTAACATTTAACTGATTCCAGGGAATAATGGCAGATATCATTGCTGTTGTTGTCATTATCACTACTATCATTGCTCAGGCAAGGAGATAGACAAAACATTGTCACCGCGCAGCAAGATCTTCCCCAGCTTTACATGATTTTCATCATCAGAGATGTCTTCTGCATCCCTCAACGTCAAATTCATGTGAATGTCAAAATCTATCAGTATCCCCTGCAGTGTAGAATCGTTCCGCAGCCGTAACAAGACCATCTTGTTTTGGTGATTCCCCATAAGAGTAGAAATTTCATCGGCCATCTGTGATCTACTATCCTTTCCTCTTCTTGCTGACTTGCATGTACAGGTCAACGGTTCCACTTCCAATCGGAATGTTGCTTCCAACAATGACATTCTCAGTGATGCCTTTGAGCTGCTCAACCTCGCCTGCCAGAGCGGCATGTGCAATTGTCGGAACTGTAATCTCAAAGGCCGCCCTTGCAAGAACACTGTCCTTGGTACCTGCAATTCCATGTCTTCCAATCTGTTGCATGTAGCCACGAGAGCACATCAAGTCAGATACCAACATGATGTACCTGTTATCAACTTCCAACCCTTGATCTCCCAGGGTATGATTAAGCTCATCGATTAGCGCGTTTCTTGCAGCCTCTATGCCAAGTGTTCCTGCAATCTCAAAGACGTTGTTTGTTCTGACGTTCTGTTTGTTGATGCCTTTAACCTCCAGCAGTTTGGCAATGTTTGAACCGGTTGTCTGAATTATCCACTCGTTGTCTTTTTGGACCAGTGTCACACGTTCAATGTCTGGAACGCCCTTGACGGTGGTATTGAACACCTTGTTTCTGATTGCAATGACAGTTGCAGTATCAGCGGTCTCGACGAGATTCAGAGTAATTAATGTGCCGGTCACCTCCAGCTTGAACTTTTTGTTGGATGACAATGCCGTCTCGACTTCTGCTGCAGTGCAGCCTCTCTCCCGCAGTCTTGCCTCACTGAGCACCAGTTTGATGTTAGTCGAATAGTCCGTTTGAGTCTCGGCAAGCAACGCACTGACCTTGGTCTGCAGTACGTTTCTTGCAATATTTATGGCACGTTCTCTGGAATGCTTTGACTCGTCATCAAGATAGATATCCATAGTTGGAGTTACAGGTTTCTTTCTTGCATCAACTAACTCTATGAGTCTTGGAAGTCCCAAGGTAACGTTTCTCTCCTTGATTCCTGCAAAATGGAATGTTCTCAGGGTCATCTGGGTACCAGGTTCCCCGATAGACTGGGCAGTGATAATACCCACTGCCTGACCCGGTTCCACCTTTGCCTTGTTATAAAGCGACAGCCCCTTTTTGCATACTGCCTCAATGCCGCCCTTGCTGAGGTTGGAATTTTGCAATGCGTCAATTACAAGCGATGTCAGACGGGGGTTAAACGTCTTGGTATATTTTTTGGTCAGGGTGTTAATCTCTTCCTTGGTTGCCTTTTTGCCGGAGTCACTGATGGTCTGAGACTCTGCAAGCCTGACTGCGTTGAATGCCTCACCGTGATCACTTTTTGCCACATCGATTCCATCCTCACCGTACATGAACTGTACAATGTGTCCGTGTGGATCCCTTACAGTTCCGTCATACTCTAGTCTGATATGCTCCAATGCATTAATCAGCCTGCGCTGCATGTAGCCGCTCTGCTGTGTCCTGACTGCAGTATCGACGAGTCCCTCACGGCCTCCCATTGCATGGAAGAAGAACTCCAATGCAGAGAGACCCTCCCTATAATTTGATTTTACAAATCCATGTGCGTCAGGATTGTTGTCATTTTCCTGGTAATGTGTCAAGGCGCGATTGTTATACCCGTCATTCATCCTGTTTCCTCTTCTTGACTGCTGTCCTAGTGCGCCTGCCATCTGGCCCACATTCAGCGAGGAGCCCCTGGCACCTGTGGTTGCCATAATCTTGCCTGCGTTACGGTCGTCAAGGGAGTCATTTGCAGTGGAACCTGCCTTGTCTCTTGCCTTGCCCAGCTCGTTTACGATGTATGCCTCAAGGGCCTCTTCTGCCTTCATGCCTCTTGTAAGCTTGAGGGTTCCTTTCTTGTATTGATCAATAAAGCCAGATACAATGTCATAAGTCTCTTGAATATTATCTAGGATTTGCAGTCGGTTCTTCTCAGGTACCTCCAGGTCACCATACCCGTAACTGAAACCGTAGTGGGTGATGAACTGTTTTACCATAATAAGGATGGAATTCAAAAAGCTCTTCCCGACTGCATTGCCATAATCTTTTGTAATTCTGTGCAGTACACTCTCAGGCTCTTCGGCGCCAATTGACGTTTTGTCAATTACTCCGCTGATCAGCTGTCCGTTTTTGATTACAACGTCTTTTTGCGGACCGCTTGTTCCCTTTGACCACTTTGATGTCAGGACGTAGCTAAAGTCACTTGGAAGAAACAGTGAGAACAGCTGCTTGCCGGTGTATGCACGAGTGCCGTCTTTTGCCTTTGTGCCAGGTTTTGGTAGGGGGTCAGTATAGCCGCCAAGCATTGCATAGTTTGAGAACTCTTGGATGCTCAGAACGGTGTCGTCTTTGGTTAAGAGATATGCCCCGGTTACAAAGTCACGCAACGCGCCGATAATTGGACTGCCGTACCTTGGGGATATCAACTGGTCTTGGACCCTCATCAGGAGAATTGCCTCTGCCCTTGCTTCCTCGCTTTGAGGGACATGCAGGTTCATCTCGTCACCATCAAAGTCTGCATTGTATGGAGGACACACAGAAGGGTGTAGTCGGAAGGTTTTGCCCGGCAGCACCTTGACGTAGTGGGCCATAATAGACATCTGGTGCAAGGAGGGCTGCCTGTTAAACATTACAATATCACCATCAGAGAGATGTCTCTCAATCAGGTATCCGATCTCCAGGGTCTCAGCTATTGTGGAACGGTCCTCGACAAAGTCCAGCCTGATCTTTACACCGTCTGGCCTTACAATATAGTTTACACCTGGGAATATGTCAGGGCCGTTGATTACCAATTTTCTCATTCGAGCGATGTTCCATTCAGTGACAATTTCAGGAATAGTCAGTTTCATTGCAACCTGTTCAGGTACACCGACTTCAGACAGGTCCAGATTGGGATCAGGCGAGATGACAGTTCTGCTTGAAAAGTCAACCCTCTTTCCGGACAGTGAGCCTCGGAATCGTCCCTCTTTGCCCTTTAGTCTCTGAGTCAGAGTCTTAAGAGGGCGGCCTGAACGGTGGTGTGCCTGTGGAATTCCAGATACCTCGTTGTCAAAATATGTTGTAGAGTGATACTGTAACAAGTCAACTAGATCCTGAACGATTAGCGGCGGAGTGCCTGCCTCTTTGCTCTCCTTTAATCTCTGATTGACCCTGATGATATCGACCATCTTGTGTGTCAAGTCGTCTTCTGACCTTATTCCCGTCTCAAGAATGATTGAAGGTCTTACAGTGACAGGCGGTACAGGCAGTGCCTGAAGGATAAACCATTCCGGTCTGGCAGTGCCTGAATCATACGACAACAGTTCCAAGTCCTCATCGAGAATCTGTGAGAATCTTTCCCTAATCGTAATAGGGAGTAACCGATGCTCTCCAATCTCTGTCTTTTCCACAAAGATGGTAGGCTTTGTAAAGACCAGCTCGTACTGGGTCTTTCCACAATGTGGACACTCTTTTGCCTTTTTGGCCTTCTCTATAATCTGATCCGGAATACGTTTCTGGGATACTATGGTGTAGGCTGCATGCTTGCCCTTGATTTTTTTAAATGCGTCCAGGTCCTCCTGAGGCACCTTGAGCCTTGTGCAGGAACGGCACGTTGACTGCAGCAATTTGTAGATGTTGTCGATAAATGCAATGTGCAGGATTGGTTCTGCAAGTTCTATGTGTCCAAAATGTCCCGGACATCTTGCAGCAGTATTCCCACATGTAAGACATTTTTGTCCCGGTTCCAGCGTACCCAGTCTGCCGTCCATGAGCCCGCCCTGAACAGGCATGCCGTCCTCATCATATGTCTCGGGGGCTGTAATCTCCACTACGGAATACTTTCTTATCTCAGTGGGAGACCATACAGAGAAACGGATTCCGTCAATTGCCTTTATTGCCTGAACAGACATCTAGATCTTCTCCTTGATCAGCAGACGTGGTGCAACGTTGAGGCTCTGCATCTCCTGCAACAACAGTTTGAATGCGTATGCAATGGAGACTGACGAGACCTTGGCCTTGTCGCCGCAGACTCTACATACATACTTTCTCTGCTTGACATCATGGTATGCAACCAGTCCGCATCTCTCACACACAAAGATGTCAGACTTGTCAGACTCATCAAGCAATCTGTCCTTTAATATCATAGAGGCGCCATAGGCAATAAGACAGTCCCTTTCCATCTCACCGAACCTTAATCCCCCGCCTCGTGCCCTTCCTTCAGTAGGCTGTTTAGTTAACATTTGAACTTGGCCGCGTGCCCTTGCATGAATCTTGTCTGCAACCATGTGGTGCAACTTTTGATAGTATACGACTCCGATGAATACCTCGACTGGGAACGCCTTGCCTGTTCTTCCATCATACATTATCTCCTTGCCTGAATATTCAAAGTTGTGGCTTTTCATCACTTCCTTGACCTCGTCCATCTTCTCCCCTACAAATGCAGAACCGTCAAACCGTTTTCCGCGGAATGCAGCTGCCTTTCCACATATTGACTCCATCATCATTCCTACTGTCATTCTTGAAGGGAATGCATGTGGATTAATCAGGACGTCAGGTGACATGCCTTCTGCCGTATACGGCAGGTCTTCTGCCTTGGCCAAGATTCCCAGTACACCCTTCTGCCCGTGTCGGGACGCAAACTTGTCGCCAATCTCTGGAACCCGCATATCTCTTGCGCGAATCTTGTACATCTTTCCTCCCTCGTTTGACTGCGTCATAACCACGGTGTCGATGACTCCGGTCTCCGATGGCCTGACACCCACCGATGTGTCTCGCCTGTACGGGCCTGATGACTCAAACTCCCTGTACTCCTCCATGAATCGTGGCGGACTGGTCTTGCCAATAAGGATGTCGCCTCCCTTTACTGTAGACTCTGATGCGATGACACCGTCATCTTCTAGTAGTCTGTATGCACGCTCACCCTTGTAGCCCCTGATGTTGTCCTCGGCGTTTGGAATCTCAAAGCTGTCACGCATCCCGCCTGGATACTGCTTTGCCTCTGCGTCATAAATTCTATAAAAGAATGTCCTGCCCAGTCCCCTGTCAACTGAGGACTGGCTTAGCACTATGGCATCCTCGATGTTGTAGCCATCAAACGGCAATACTGCAACAATACAGTTTTGGCCTGCAGGTCTGTCCTCCAACCCCAAGAGCTTCATGGCTTTTGTGTTGACAATTGGAACCTGTGGATACAGCATAAAATGCTGCCTGACATAAGTGCTGGTGTTCATCATAGGTGTAGAAAAACCCAAGCTCTGTTTTGCCATGGCCGACTCGTACGTGTTTCTTGGGGATTGGTTGTGTTCAGGATAAGGAATTATTGAGGCACCTGCACCCAAAATCGCGGGTGGGAATACCTCCAAGTGTGTATGTTTCTTGAGGCTCTTTTCGTCCAAGGCAACGTAACAGTTCTCTTCCTCGTTTGCGTCAATCATCTCCAGTATGCCCATTCGCAGGAGATCAGTCCAGGAGAGCAGCTTTTTTGAGATTTTGTCCAAGTGGTCACTAGTTAGCAGTGCCTTGTTGTCTTTGACTATGATTAGCGGACGCAGCACCCTTCCGGCATTGCAGTTGACGTACAGCCTTCTTGTCGAGTCCTCAACATTGGACTTGTGGAAGGAGACTCCAACGTGTGGGTGAATCTTTGAGTTTCTTCGCAGGTTCCTCAACGACTCTGCAAGTTCCCTGCCGTCTTTGTAGTAGCCGATAAGGCGGCCGTCTACAAACACTCTGGCCCCGTCTCTCTTGAGATCCTCGTTTGCCTCAAAAAAGTGGACGGTTCCAAGATCATAGAGTTTCTCTACAATCTCTTCGGATGCAGTATTTACTGAAATTATTCCAGAGAGTGCCAGATTTTTTACCAGGCCACAGTTGGATCCTTCAGGGGTTTCGCTGGGACAGATTCTTCCAAAGTGGGTTGCATGTAGGTCCCTTGCCTCAAAGTTTGGCTGGGTTCTGCTTAATGGAGATTGTATTCGTCTGAGATGGCTAATTGTTGAGAGGTAGTTTGTCCTGTCCAACAGCTGGGTGACACCTACACGGCCTCTTCCCCAATTTCCGGTTGCAATAGCGTTGTTTAGCTTGTCAGTGATTATACCCGGACGGATTGCCGCAGCCACTGCATTGATTCCGCGTTTTTGGCCGGATCTCTCCAGCTGGTACTTCATGTCCCTTACCAGATTTCTAAATGCGGTTCTAAACAGGTCTGCAAGCATCTGTCCTGCAAATTTGATGACCTTGTTTCCATAATGATCCTTGTCGTCAGGTGTAATCCAGCCAAGCTTTAACTCCAATAACTTACATGCAGCCTCACCGAGGAACTGTGCCTTCTCTTTTCTGTTTTCAGGATGCTTGCCCAGATGAGGCAGCAACCCCCAGTCAAGCAGGGTTTCGGCACGTTTTATCTGGAACTCCTCTAACATTCCCGGTGCAATTCTTTTACTGATGTATACGATAGCGTCCTTTGATGTTGGAACATCGCCTGCCTTCTCAAAGGATCCCTCCAGCTCGTCTTGGACTGCATCAACCAAAGATACTATGGATGCAATCTCTTTGTCAGATTCCAATCCCAGTGCCCTAATCAGTGTGATGACTGGGATGTCGACTGGGGAGCCGGGAATTCTTGCAACGATTAGCCCGTCATTTTTCATTATCAGTTCGAGTTTTGCACGATAGCCGACAATTGAAGAGTACACTTTGGCCTTGAAGGCAACGTTTCCTCCTACTACCTCCTTGTCAACAATTATTTTGTTGTAAGAGAGATCTTCGAGCCCTACAATCACCCGCTCTGATCCGTTAATGATAAAGTATCCGCCGGGATCGCTAGAGTCCTCACCGTGCTCTACCAGTTTTTGAAAGGAAAAGTTGTGCAAAATACACGCGTTTGATTTTACCATGACCGGAACATCTCCAATGTGTACAAACCTGGATTCGAGAATCTTCCCGTCCTCTACAACGCTTGCCTCCATCAGGATAGGTGCAGAGTAGGAGACGTTTCTGAGTCTTGCCTCAGCTGGAGTGATGTGGGTAATTGAACCGTCCAGTTCCATCATTCTTGGCTGCTGGCGCTTGACCTTGCCTAGTTGAATGTTGTAAGGGTATTCGGTATTTTCTATATCAATCTGCCCAACCTCATTGATGATGCTCTGCAGTCCTTTCTCCAAAAACTCGTCAAAAGAATTCAGATGCTGACGTGCAATGCCCTCGCGTTTGAGTATGTCCTGAATAACCGGCCAGCGTTTGGTGGATGGATCAGCCATTTTAAAATTCCACCACGTATCGATAGTAGAAACTCTGACCTGCAGTAGGACTCTTTCGCGTGATCTTTATCATGTCCCCAGGTTTTACACCAAGGCCTAAAATTGCAGGATCGTTTACGTAGATTAGCGGGAGTTCAGTTGGCTTGCAGTTGTACTTTTTTAAGACATCCTCTGCCTCTGTTTTGGTCATGATCTCGTGTTTGGGCACGTAGATATGATCAGGTACCAGTACTTGGTTCTTTTTAGTTGCCATTTATGCCCTCTCTTCTCCATGCCTCAGATTAGATAAAATAGTAAAAAACATACACAAACTGTCAAAAGTTTAGATTCAGGTTAATATATATCTAATCTGAAATCGTATAAAAAAACCCAAGTTCTGACGTTTTGTCAACAAATCTTTACGTAACCTTAAATAAGATAACTTTTTGCCTAAAAATGATGAAAGAACATCTATCGGTGTCTGTAATGTTTGCAATCTTAATTGTAAGTATAGGCATGGCACCAGTATTTGGACAGACGCAGAGCGCGATTGTTGTTACTACTGATAAATCATCTTATTCAGAAGGTGATGTAATTTTAGTAACAGGCGAAGTCAAAGATAGGTATTCAGGACTGCAGATAAGTGTAATCATGTCAGATTCCAATGGGAATCGGGTAGGACTCGCACAGATTGAAGTCGACGGCGATAAAAAATTCAGCCATGAATTTAGAGCAGGTGGACTAATGAGAATTGCAGGAACGTATACAATTGAAGTTCAATATGGAAGCGAGAGCAATACAGCAGAAGCATCATTTGAATTTGGCGGAGTAACCCCACCACCACCAGTAACAGAGTATCCTCCAGGAATAACTGAAACAACAGTTACAGTGGAGGGTGCAGATGACTTGGTTACATACGAGATCACAAATGGTAGAATATTGAGCATTACGCCTACAGAAGCTAATTCACTAGTAGTCTCCATAGAGACCACAGGTGATGGTTCAATTACGCTGACAATTCCTAGAACCGTATTAGAATCAACGGACAGCGTAACTGGTGAAGACAGTGATGTATTTGTCTTAGTTGATTACGAAGAATCAGACGACTATGACATCACTACGACATCGACTGACAGAACAATCACTGTAGAATTCGCAGAAGGTACTGAGGAGATCGAGTTAATCGGCACATGGGTTATCCCAGAATTCGGTACAATCGCTGCAATGATTCTAGTAGTTGCAATTGTATCAGTAATTGCAGTTTCTGCAAAATCAAAACTTAGTATTATACCAAGATACTAAATTTTATCTTTTTTTCTATTTTTAAGAAACAACATCAGAGTACAGAATCCATTTTGGAATGTTTTTTAGTTTGAGATAAAGGAATAATGAACCACCAATCGTACACGTATAAGATACAACTAGGTTTTAACCCAAACAGCACAGTACTGCAATTGCAGTATTTCCGGATTCAAAACATTTAGATCGGCAGCAACAGTTTGAATTTTAAGATGCATCAGATTGCTTGAACTGCACAATATCTTGTCGCACAAGATGCAGGATGCACAAGACACAAAGAATGTGCAACAAAACAATACACAGGATGAATTTGAGCCTCTTTTTATAGATGATTGCCCATCATGTAAAGATTCCATCAGCAAGGCTAGTTCTGTATGTTTGCATATGGATAGTATTCAGACTAAAGATTCGGACAAATTTTCCAAAAAATTATTGCCGGTGGCCGGAAAAATTGACATCGTCTGCATTCTATGAACACGTGTTCTCAGATCAAACTTGTACATTCTAACATTCTAGTTATTATTCAACCATACCTGATATCGTTCTTTAATATCATATAGCGTGATGTTCCTTCAGATCACCACAAAATGAAGGGACAGACACAACTAACACTCACACGAACAACACTTAAGATTAGATGTGAATTTTTTTCTTCCTGCAAGTTAGCCCCAACAATATGACAGACAACAGATATCTGAAAAATATGACAATGCATTTGCTGTTTTAAAAAATTTCTAACATTAATTTTGTTTTATGCATGATCACTGCATTCTTGGCAGTCATGCAGTGTCTAAACAAAACTGAGAATTTACAAAATTACTTGCGTGTAACAGGCCACATGCAACAACAGCGTTTTGATGACGCTTCACTGGGATGAATCTTCCATAGACTAGAGCGGTGTTTGTTCCTGATCTGCCTTTTTTTAAAAGACGGTAGCAAAAACCAGATAACACTGTGGACCGTAAAAACCGTAATGTCTGGCTGTCTAGAAGACTAAAAATGTCAGAAATAAGAAAACGCAAGGAATGTAAGAGCGCCAACTGGCACTTAAAAATACAGACAGATACGGCATGCAGCCAAATTAAGATGGGAGGGTCAATCAGACATCATGCAAAAGATAAGCATTTCTCAGAGCATCGATTGTGAAGAATACATAAAAAAATGAAATCAATATATACATAAATAGTAACGATGTGGTAAAATCAGTATGAATTCAAAACGCTCTACGACATCAATGGTAATAATGATAGCCATGGCAGTCTCACTGATCTCAATAACCTCAATTCAACAAGATGTTTTTGCAGAAGGTTCCGGAATATCCATGACAGCAACAGCTGATTCAGGCTCAGATACAATAACTGTAGTTGGGAAGACATTCTCAGATATTTCAGATGTTACTTTCAAGGTAACATCACCTGATAGAAACAATGTTGTTACGATTGAGCAGGTATCGCCTGATGATAACGGCGAATTTTCAGTAGATTTCAGAGTTGGGCCGACATGGACAGAAGATGGATACTATAGAATTACAGCAAAACAAGGTACAGGAGGGAATACGTTTTATACGCTAAATGTCTTCGTTGAAGTGGTTGGCGGTATGACTATGCAGACTATGACAAATGAGTCTAACTTAGAGTCTGGCATTTTTACACCGGTGGTAAACGAGGTTATGATGGAGAGAGGATTGGCACTTGATCCAATAAGTATCGAACCAGGATCGACAACCTTTACAGTGACAGGTACTACTGATAAAATAAGTCAAGACGTTACATTGGCTGTCAATGCACCCAATGGGAATGTAGTAACAGTCAGCCAAGTACCTCCAGCATCGGACGGAACATTTTCTGCTGACATTATAGTCGGTGGATCGTTGTGGAAACAGGATGGTCTTTACACCGTAACTGCAACCCAGTCAGATGACCCAGACTATTCCGATGTAGTTCAGATAGACATCAAAGAAGGTGTCGTAGTTCCAGAATTTGGTACAATCGCTGCAATGATTCTAGTAGTGGCAATTATCTCAATAATTGCAGTATCTGCAAGATCAAAGCTAAGCATTATACCAAGATATTAAGTGCAGTTTTTTTTTACTTTTAAATATGCGTAAACCATTGTTGCCGCATTTTAACAAGTGCGATATATCATTGTGCATGTTTTTCGTATTTGAGAGATAGTTCCAGACGGCAGGGAAGACAAGAGATGATGTTGTTAAAATATAAAAACAGACACAAGAATCGATTTTCCAGATATAGATAATAAAAATTGATTTTGCACTATAGTTTGTTAGTTGATTTACACTCACAAAGGTTTGCGCGTTGTTGTTTGCAGATCCTGAAATGTTGTGAGGCCGATGTTTGATTACTGCTAAGAATCAACAGTCGGCAAAATTGACATATTTGGTATCTCTGCTTGAATCTAGGCTAACCGGAAGGATCCAAGATCTTTCCCATGAACAGAATTGTCCCGCTTTCGCCATCCTGAATAATAAATATGAACGGATGATCTGCTACAAACACAGGATTGTCACTTAACAGCTCTAACATCAGAGTAGTCACTGCAGATGCCTCTGTCCCTCCTCATTTATCTTGACATATGCATCCTGTACTGCCTTGCTAACGTACAGGTTGTCTAGATCTGTCAGATTTGCAATACCCAAAAGAGACACCCTCGCCAGATTAAAAACATCCAAGACATCAAGATTTCCAAGCGGCTCTACAAGATCGTGATGTGTCTTTACCTCAAATTTGGATATTGAGACTTCTACTTCGGTACGGTGCATGGACTGTCTCCGCTCTTCTAATATGTCTGGAGTAATTACTTTCTCCAGAAAACCTGCGCCATCCATTTTATGAGGTAGAAGCGCAAGCATCGACAGTCTATCTACCTTGTATGGCATCTTGAGTATATCTACATCATCTGCGTATGTATATTTGAAATTTGCCAAGACACTCATAAAATCAGCCCTGACATCGTCTGCCCCGATCCAAAAGCCAGACTCATGCGTGGCACTCTCGGGAAACTCTGTCGCCCAATGCCCCTTTGAAGTATATGGCGTCAAGTAGTGTGTGCGCGGCAGCAGTGCTAACATTTGCATCATCAGATGCAAGTATTTGAGTAATCTTGCCGCGCGTCCTTACCATAGAAAGATCTTATTGCGTTGCAGATTAAAAATAATACAACAGACACAAAAGAGTGGCAGTCAAGACGAGAAAAATATAGTGCAGAAAGTGACAGTGCGTTATTTAGCTAAAGAGAGCTGACAATGTCTTCAAATCCAGAAACAGATCTCTCCAACAATCCAGGTTTGTGGTCTTCAAGCATCCTGTCTACGGCAGATTTGTCTACCAAGTGATACTTTTTCTTTCGTGTATAACTTAGTGTAACTGTAACTATATCTTCTTGGAGTAGTTGTGACATATAAAACGACACAGTCGACGGGGATTTTAAAACCTGTTTTACTATATCGCTGAATTCCAGTCCATCTTTTAGCATCAACGAATAGATTATCTTTCTTGGAGTGTCTCTTCTTAATGCCTTGATTATTTTTGCCTGATCATCTGTAATCTCTACTGAATAAAATATGGCCTGTCTTGGACTTCGCTCCACTTTGATCGAACCGTTCTTCTCCAGTTTTCCCAGATAGTGACTAAGAACACCGTTTTTTAATCCATAATGTCTCATTATTTCACGAAATTGAATTCCAGGATTGTTTTGTATAGTATCAAGTATCTGGGATTCGCGGTTGTTTTTCAACTTAATCGTTCCTGAACACGCCTAACGCTAGTAATCCCAGAGTAATAAATGTCATTAAATGACCCACCTCCAAGAGCGTGAAAATGTCAAAATCGTATAAAGTTGGCCACGTTGCATCAACCATCAATACAATTTCAGCACCAATGAATATTCCAAACGCTATTGACGTGAAAAGCAGTCTTTTGGTCTTTAATCTAAAGTACGCCATGATACTCAATACGGTCATAAATACTGCAAGAGTGATTCCGCCTATATGAAGACCTATATGTACAATATGAAATCCATGAAAGATGTGAGGGAGTATTATAGGCGCAGCCAAGATTCCAACAATTCCTGCAACTATTATGCTAAGCAGTGTTGATTTTCTTTCAAGAATCTGTTGAGGATTAAACAATATTTTTGGAACTGTCTTGACAGATTTAAAGAAATTGGTATATCTATCGAATCACGCACCTATAGAAGGCGGTAAAGGCGCAGAAACGTTGCAGCGTTATATTTAAAGCGGTATCTGCATCCATAGCGGTGTCTTTTTAACTAATTTACATACATCTTTGATGCGGGTAGAAGATCATCGGATGTTTCTTGTACATTATTGTTACCTTTTATCATTCCATTTGAGAACAAGAACCATAGAACTTTTGTGAATTGATGCTTGCAGATACATGAACTGCCATTAGTGAAAAAGCAATCTTGAAGAAATGGTGCAATGCAAAAATGTGCCTGTCTTGTTTTATCTTCAAACTCACATGCAAAACACTGAAGAGCAAAACGGCCAAAGTGGATGAGAAGAAGATACTGCCATTACAACATGTGTGCTTTAGCTCAAGGTATACATGCTAAATTCCTCATCCACATTGTTTCTTAATTATGGTACAACTGTAAAATGTACCAGAATCATTTAACACAACGTTTCACATATTTTAGTAAATGAAAAAACATGCAAAGTACACTATTGTGTTAACAATACCGCTTTTGGCAATTTTAATAATGTCAATAGGTTTTGGTAGCGCATATGCTCATAAAGCATCAGTCATAGGTGACTATAATGTCGAAATTGGATGGGTTCAAGAACCACCAATTCAAGGAGTTGCAAACTCTATAGAATTTGTAGTTACCTATGCAACAGAAGCTGAGAAACAAAAAGCAGCTGTAAGCGATATGGACAGTATGGACATGGAGGGTATGGGCCATGGCAGTATGGAGATGGATCATGGAGATGATGATAACGTGGAGATGATGATGGATCATCAAAAAAGTGGAGTGTCTGGACTGGAAGACACGATTCAGATGACTGTTACATTAAGCAAAGATACACATACTATAGTTTTGTCCAAGACCGTGACTGATGGAATATACCATGCAGAATTCACTCCAAATAGATCAGGATTCCCAGTGGTAAATATTTCTGGAATGATACATGATACAGAAATAAACTTGGACATGCATCCGGAAGAAGTAGAGCAGTTAAGTGTATTGTCACCACTAAAACAGATGAATATTGGAGTAGAATCAAGCGAAGTTCAGTGTAAGGAAGGACTAGAACTTTTCATGCGCGTGCACAATGATTCTGCAATTTGTGTGAGCAGTGATCTAGGTAAACAGCCCATAATGCGTGGTATCGCAAGCTACTTCTAGATCCTTTTCTTTTTTCTTATTTTTTTGTTGTACAGCATTTTTTACCCAAATACAAGTATGCCATGAAAAATTTTAAACGCTGCACAGATCAAGCTGCATGAAAAAAAGAAGAAAGAGAGATCAACGTAGAAGACGGTAAGGTATGCAATGCTGCAACGACAGAAAAATAAAAGTTTGTCAGATGACTGCAGAACTTGACATATTTGCAGTACCAGAGAAAACGATAAGGCATAAGCTTGGACCGTATACGGTATCATAAAGTCAGAAAACATGATACTGTAAAGTCAATACAGCGCAAATGGCACGATAGAAATGCAAGCATTCTAGTGCAGTGTAGCATGTGAGTTTGCACATATAATATCACACCTAAAAAGACCTAGTTTGATAGTTGTTGGGTGATGTAACAGACACATTACAGATTGGAATGCTTTAAGATGTAACATCTGATAATGTTGTGTTGTTGAGGTCAGCAGCAGCAGCAACAACAACAGCGGCAGCATATCTATAACTACTAACCATCTCATCCTAAAACAAATGTAAAGTTTGAGAGATTTTTCAGGATGTTTGAGAGTTCGTCTACTTGATGAGGCAGAAAAATTTACAGAGTTTTACAATGAACGATGAACACATTTTTCGCTTGATATCAAGAATGCCCAAACTCTATTGACGGTATTTTACAGCAAAAAGATCACAGAAGACGTAAGAGCAAACTAAAATGTATGGAAGAAAAGGATGATGTCAACAACAACAAAGCTAACTTCCACATACCATATTTTTTATCTTAAAAAAAGTTTTAAAAATCATAAAAGTATTATTCCGTTTGTAACCATGTACTGAATGCCATTGATAAAATCATCATCGGATATCAATCCATCTGCCCACCATCCAGCATTGATCTTTACCCAAGATGGGATATGTGTACTGTTATCTGTACTGCTGTCTGATTCCTGATATGTTATAGGAATATTAAGAATATTATTTTTGATCAGGTACTGGATGCCTAAAACAAATTCAGAGTCACTTATAGATCCTTCAGACCACCACTTTGCAGTCATCTGAATCCAGTCAGGAATCACGACAGGCTGATTTACAGGGTTTGGATTTTCTTTTACTTTTTCAGGATTAAAAGTTGCCTCAAAATTACGATCCTGTATTTTGCCATAGATCTCAATCCTTGTTTTGCCTGATTCCTGTGGTGTGTATTCTCCATAATACAGACCGGGAATAATATCATCTTCAGTCAAAGTCAGCAAGTATTTTTCCATACTTCCAACCCTGACATATGCCTCAAGTTTGTCTGCAAGGCCAGTAATGTCTTTTGCACTTGCAGGAGTGTCTAATTCAAAACTTACTACGTCACTCTTTGCTTGTCAAAGTCACTTGCAATAGTTATCTCTATCTCCACTGCGTTTGGATCATTTGCAATTGGAGGCTCGTTCTTCCAGCCAACATCAAGTTTGTAATCCCCTATGATTTGGGCCTTGTGTCCGTGTACTTGATCAAATCCGGAGAATCCGATGAATATGACAAATGCCAGCAACGCAAAAATAAAGAATCTGGGACTTGCCATATCCTATATTTAACGATATTTTAAAAAAACAGATTGGTACAAAATTCGAATCATGTGATTATTCCATTTTATTGGTGCATTTCATCCATGTGCCAGACATTCTCTGCCAAATAATCCCAAAACAGATTGCAACATAGAGATAATTCATGTACTAATCAGCTCAACGGTAAGAATGATGCTGTGATTTGTTTAAAATATGGTAAACGTTTATTGTTAAATATACATAAATAGAGACTGTATAAATAATAATAATAAGATGAACAACCAGACATCATTCGCACTACTAGTCCTTTTGACGACAGTCAGTACCTTAACTGTTACATCAGCATACGCTCAAGATCTCCCACCTCCATGTGCAGGTTGTGAGCCAGAAGATCCAAGAGAGACAGCAAACCGATTGCTGTTAAACGATATCCCAATATCGGTTTGGACAGACAAAGCACAGTATGATCACAGTGATACAATTAAGGTAAAGGGCCAAGTAGCAAATGTAGCTCTTGGATTTCCAGTTACAATAACTGTTGTAAGTCCATCAAATGCCGTTGTTGCAGTTGATCAAATCAACGTAACCCCAGAAGGCGATTTTGAGACGACAATGTCAACAGCAGGTCAATCATGGAAATACAACGGTGCCTATACAATCAATGTAAATTATGGTACCACTGAGAGAAGCAATAGCGTACAAATTGAGATAATTGGTCAATTCGGAGATGGGCAGCCAGACGATCAAGGAGCTGCCACCGAATGTGGAGCAGATCTATCCATAGATGATCAATGCGTGCCTTTTAGTATCGTAGGCGGAATGGTAACTAATGCAGCACTGAATATAGATGACAAATCAATTGTTATCGATATCGAGGCTGAAGAAGATGGAACGCTGACATTAACCCCAGCAAAATCGGTTCAAGACGGTATCTTTTTGGTACTCGTTGATGGCGAACAGTGGGATGATGTTGAAATTGTTGACAACACAGTAACAGTAATGTTCCCAGCAGGTGCTGAGCAGATTGAAATATTTGGCACCTTCCTGATTCCAGAATTTGGTACAATCGCAGTCATGATTCTAGTAGTAGCAATTATATCAATAATTGCAGTATCTTCAAGATCAAGACTGAGTATTATGCCAAGATACTAAAATCATACACAACTTTTTTCATTTTTTTAATAGTAAAGAAGATATACAAATATGCGTTGTTAAAGGTGTGACAAATATAGCAATTTATGGCATCATGATTTTATTGACAATTTCTGCAGGAGTGGCATTTGCGCAGGAATCTCTAATTTCTGTCAAGACAGATGACAGCCACTACGATGAGGGAGACACCATTGTAGTTTCAGGAGCGGTAACTACTGTCATAAGCAATACACCTGTCACAATGCAGATACATTTAGATGGCACCATAAAAGATATTGCACAGATTGTAGTAGCACAGGATGGAAGTTATTCCCATACAATACTTGCGGAGGGGACGTACTGGAATGAACATGGGGATTATACAATCAGGGTGCTGTATGGGTCAGGAAACAGTGCAGAGGCCCAATTTACCTATTCTCCTATAACAGTAGTAGTTCCAACTACAGACAGTTTTGAGGTAGACGCAGGAAATTATGGAACATTTGATGTAGAGTACACCATTGTTGGAGGCGCAGTTGACCACATGGAAGTGGATTCGGAAAATCTGGGAGTACTGGTGCAGATCAGAACAACTGACGATGAAGGGTCAATCACACTTAGTCTCCCAAGAGAGTTCATAGGTGCTCAAAAAGAGGACAGGAGTGATGAAGAATACATTGTTTTGATAGATGGTATACCAACATCCTATACGGAATCTACAGGGCAGTCGGGATCAAGAGTCATAAAAATGAATTTTCAGGACGGGGATTCGGATGTTTTAATAATTGGGACGTATGTCGTTCCTGAATTTGGCACATCAGAGATTGCAATGATAATTTTGGGTGCAGGGATCATAGCTGTGGTGCTAGTTGCCAGAAACAAATTTCAGGCTAGGCTTGAGATTCAAAAGAGTACTTTTCCTTAAAAGGTGAAAACGAGCGTAGCTCCTTGACTATCTTTGCAAGAGAGTGCACTGTGCTTTGAATCTCTTCTTCGTTGTTGAATATTCCAATGCTTAATCGCAGGGAACCGGTAACCTGTTCATGCGAGAACCCCATTGCCTGCAAAACATGAGAGGCCCGCTGTGTGTTTACAGAACAGGCAGACCCGGTAGATGCTGCAATGCCGTGCTCATCGAGTTTGATAATAAGATCTTCCCCGTTAACTCCAAGAAACGTAAAATGTACATTGTTTGGCAGTCGTGATTTTGGGTCACCGTTAAGAGCCACATGAGGAATCTCGTGCAGTGCCTTGTCAATCAGGGCATCCCGCAGGTTCTTCATAAATGCAATATTCTCAGACAGGCTGTCTTTTGCAATCTCACATGCCTTTCCAAACCCCACAATGTTGGCAACGTTTTCAGTTCCAGAACGCAGTCCATGCTCCTGTCCACCACCTAAAATCACAGGATTAATTTTGAGGCCGCCTCGAATGTATAGGGCACCAACTCCTTTGGGACCATAGAGTTTATGCGACGAGATGGAGAGCAGGTCAACGCCTATCTCCTTGACGTTAATTGGAATCTTGCCTACTGCCTGGACAGCGTCAGTGTGAAGAGGAACCTTATGCTTGTTGCATATTGCTGCAATCTCAGAGATCTGTTGGACGGTGCCTACCTCGTTGTTGGCAAACATTATTGAAACAAGGCAGGTATCATCAGAAATTTTGCGATCTAATTCAGCAGGGTCTATCATGCCAAATGAGTTAACTGGCAGGTAAAGAACGTTAAAACCGCTTTCAGCCAGTTTTTTGCAAGGTTCCAAGACTGCATCATGTTCAATCTGGGATGTGATTATTTGGGCAGGAAATCTGTTCTTGCTGTTATCATTCATGGAAGAGTCAGCCCTATCCACAGATGCTGTTGTTGCTGCTACTGTTGTTGTTGCTGCTGCTGTTGTTGTTGCCGATGATGTAATTCCCAACAACGCAGTATTGTTTGACTCTGTGCCTCCAGAAGTAATCAGGATTTCAGAAGGATCGGCGTTAATCAGCAGTGCAATCTGTTCTCTGGCTCGCCTTACAGCTCTGCGTGCAGATCTCCCATGCCTGTGAAGTGAGGACGGATTTCCATACTCCTCTTTGAGGTACGGCAACATTGCGTCTAGGACATCTTGATGAATTTGAGTGGATGCGGCGTTGTCAAGATATATCAATCTGCGATCACGTTAATTTTTCCGGGCCTGTAGCCCTCTTTGTCAACCCCGACTTCATT
This sequence comes from Candidatus Nitrosopumilus sp., assembly GCA_047516405.1. Lineage (GTDB taxonomy): Archaea > Thermoproteota > Nitrososphaeria > Nitrososphaerales > Nitrosopumilaceae > Nitrosopumilus. Next base: position 24,963 of record JAKZUU010000111.1, read on the forward strand.
GAAACCGATCAGTTTTAATTTTTCAGTAATCTGTTGTAAGATATCAGTGTCATTAAACAGAGACAGCATATTCTTGTCCACCTCAATTTTTGCAGAGCCGTCAATGTCACGGACTCTGACATGTCTGATGTTTGTGAGTTGTTTGACAATAGTTTCACCCAACTCTATGCGTGTTAGTTTTTCGGCAGTTATCTGTGTGCCCCATGGGATTCTAGATGCCAAACAAGAGTTTGAGGGCTTGTCATACACTGACAGGCCAACCGTCTTTGCCGTCTCCCTGACATCTGATTTTGAAAAGTCAGTCTCGACAAGTGGGCTTTGAATTCCATTCTGCCTTAATGCCTCAATTCCAGGCCTGTAATCACCCAGATCATCGGTATTGGTTCCGTCCACGATGGTTGAGACATTGTGCTGTTTTGCCAAGTTGACAAGACGTACCCCTAACGTTGTTCTGCAGTGAAAGCATCGGTTTGAGTCATTTTTTGTAAATTCCTCGTTTTCAAGCTCGTTGTAGTTTAAGATCAGCTGTGCAATGCCAATCTCAGAACATACACGTCTTGCAGTAACAAGCTCCTCCTGAGACAATGTCTTGTAATCGGCAGTAACTGCAATGGATGCATCACCGAGTTTTTTAAATGCGGCATATGCCACAAGTGCGCTGTCAACTCCACCTGAGAGCGCGACCATTACTTTGCCTTTGCCCTCAAACCAGTCTACAAGCTTATCGATGGATGTCATCATGATTCTCCAATTTCTCGATCTCTTTTCTCAATAATAATTCTGTCTCCTTGATGGATTTATCAAAAGTATCAGATATTCTCTTCAAGTCATCAAACTCTACCTTGAAACTGGTCTTTCCCTTAAAAGAGGATCTCTTGTAATGTACTTGGAAGGGTTGGCCGTTTAAGGTTACAGATGTTGCATGAGTAGATCTCAAGACAACAAATCGCTTAGAGTCAGAGATGCGAACGCCCAGTGTCCCAGTTTCAGATATCAGCGTATCAACTATATTTTCGACAGTCTGGCTTGTGCAGATTACAGACACAAGATTTGTTGGCCTGCCTTTTTTTGTGATTCCAGAATAGATTGAGATGTCAAGTGCCCCATTTTTCATGATTTTTTCAATCATGTTGCCCAGTATCTCTCCTGAAACATCGTCAAGATTGGTCTCCAGTATCTTTACTGAATCAACTGTAAGATCGCCTTCAGAGCCTTTAACAATCTTCAAGACGTTTGAGAACTCTTCAAAATCCTTCTGCCCTGCACCGTATCCGACAGAGTCAACTTGCATCAATGGATAATGCGTTGCAGACTCGTCAGCCAAATTCACCAGGATGCATGCGCCTGTAGGAGTTGTGATCTCTTGGCCTGCATCGCTTCCCTTTATAGCCAGGTTGGAATTTTTAAAGATTTCAAGAATTGCACTTGCCGGATTTGACATTGTGCCATGGGAGAAAGTTACAGACCCTCCACCCACCGAGACAGGCATACAAACAACCTTCTCATCGAAGAATCGCAAGTCTTCTAACGCAATTGTGACTCCAATGATGTCAACTAGGGTGTCAATGCTTGAGGCTTCATGGAGATGAACTGCATTTTTTGGGATTCCGTGAACTGCAGACTCTGACGATATCAGGGTGTCAATGCAGGAATTGGCAAAAGTTGCTGCCTGCTCTGAGAGTCCAAGTTCCAGGACAGAGTCAGATATTGCTTTTTTAACCTCAGAGCCGCTCCGCTGGCAAGTATTGTCCTCTGAGAGATCCAAGACCAACTGATACGAATTGATTCCGTGTTTTGAGATCTCCTCAAAGCCAATATGCAGTATCGGAGAGCCTGCAAAGAATTCGGCAGATCTTCTTATTCCTTGAATTATCCTGTCTTTATCGGCACCAAGACTCACAAGTGAGCACAGCAACATATCGCCTGATACGCCTGCAATCTGTGGATCAATGACAACAACCATGTTTAGAGATTATCAAAAATGCTTATAAATACAACTGATTTGCATGCAGCATTAGATTTAATTATCAATAGAGAAGGCAGATATTTATGATTACGATAATTGGTTCTGGAAAGGTAGGCGGCGATGCCGCAATGTTCTCGGCATTAAAGAGGGCAGATGATGAGATTTTACTGCTGGATGTGATCAAGGGGCTCCCCCAGGGAGAGGCAATGGACATCAATCACATGCTGGCAGAACAGGGAATTGATGTCCAAGTGAGAGGCTCCAATGACTTTGAGGACATGAGAGGCTCAGATGTTGTTGTGGTTGTTGCAGGGTCAGGAAGAAAGCCCGGAATGACAAGAATGGATCTCTTGAAGATCAACGCGTCAATTGTAAAGAGTGTTGTGGAGAATGTTAGGAGATATGCAGACGACTCCATGATAGTGCCGGTTACAAATCCGCTTGACCCAATGGCATACATCACCTACAAGGTCTCAGGATTTGACAGAAGCCGAGTGCTTGGAATGGGCGGAATGCTGGACTTGTCAAGATTCAAAGAGTTCATCCATCAGGCAACAGGATACTCTAAAAACTCTATCGAGGCAATGGTTATCGGGGAGCACGGAGAGAACATGTTGCCTCTGCCAAGATTTTCAACAATATCAGGCATACCACTGCCATCTCTTCTTCCAAAGGAGAAGCTGGACAAGCTGATTGAGGATACAAGACAGGTTGCAGCCAAAGTAATAGAGACGAAGGGATCCACAGTACATGCGCCCGGAAATGCCATCTCTACAATCCTTGAATCGATTCTAAAGGACAGAAAACAGGTAATTCCGATCACAACGTACCTTGACGGCGAATACGGCCATTCTGATGTTACGATAGGCGTTCCGGCAGTTGTTGGAAAGGGAGGGGTAGAGAAGATCATAGAGCTTGACTTGAACAGTGAGGAGAGAGAGAGATTTGACAAAGCAGTGGCAGTTGTAAAGACAGCCATTTCAAACATATCAGAGACCTAAGCCTTTTTTTATACTAACGAACAGACAAAGGGTGCAGTTGGAAATTCATGAGATTTTAGAGTCACTAAGAGATGGAAAGATTTCAGTAGAGGGTGCAAAAAAATTTTTGTCGCTGCATTCCATTGAGGAGATAGAAGGATTCGCCAAGATTGACACCGGCAGGAGAAATCGACGCGGAATACCAGAAGTAATCTTTGCAGAGACAAAAGAGTTAGTGGAGATCAAGAAGATTACAAAGAGAGTTTTAGAAAAGACAGACTCGGTAATGATTTCAAGAATAAGAAAAGAGGACTATCCAAAAGTCATGGCATATGCAAAACGGCTCGGAGTAAAGATAAAGACAGGCAGGAACTCGTCGTCGTCAATACTGTTGTTTAAAAAACCCATAAAATTCCATGGCGGGATGGTAGGGATAATCACTGCAGGGACATCGGACATCAAGATAGCAGAAGAGTCAAGGCTGATGTGCGAGGCCATGAACTGCAGGTGCAGTACAAGCTATGATGTAGGGGTTGCAGGCATTCACAGAATATTCCCGGTGTTAAAGGAGATGATAGACCAGGATGTAGATTGCATCATAGTCGTGGCAGGAATGGAGGGGGCTTTGGCCACCTTGGTGACATCGCTAGTTGACGTGCCAACTATAGGCGTTCCAACATCCGTGGGATACGGGTATGGGGAGAAGGGGATGGCAGCCCTTGCATCGATGCTCCAGAGCTGTTCTTTGGGACTCTCAGTCGTAAATATTGACAACGGGATTGCAGCCGGCGCAATAGCTGCAAACATTGCAAATAAGGCTGTAAGAAAAAACAAGGGTTCAGGTTAAAACCTGCAATATGAATTCTTAGATACAGTTAGAGAACAACAACAACATCATCACCCAATTTGTGCATCAACTTGTTTGCAGACTGATTTGGATTAGGAGAACGATGCAAACAGATGTATGTATGGCATTTTATTTGAGCGTCTTGAGACGCATCATGACCAAAAATCGCAGCATAGATTCAAGGCATACATACTGACTGTCATTGTGCTTTTCTGCTAGGATAGGACAGGATTTTTTTTCTGAGTAGATCGGAGCTGCCGCATCCAAACCTCCGGTTCCCAAGTCAATTCCAAGTGCTTTGGTCATACCCGACTCTTGTGCATTTTGTTTAGCTGTGCATAGGCATAGTTGATCTTGACCATGATCTTGTTTGATCTCTCTTTTTCTAGTTTTGACTTGTTGATGATTCCTTTTGAGGCATCGTATTTTTTGGCAAGCTCTCTGTATCTTGTTTTAATCTCCTTTAGCGCGACATCCTTTGACACCCCAAATATCTCGTTTGGTTCTTTTGCACGTAGGATCCGATCCTCTTCAGACAGCACCTGTCTTTGGGGCCGTTTTGAAGATGGCGGCACTCCTCTAAACACATGGCTGCCGCTATCTCCGGCAGGAGAGTCATTTCTTGTATAGTGTGTGTAGAACTGTTCAGGGTTGTCACGGTATAACTTCTTGCCTAACTCATTTAGGATGTCATCTGTCATTTTTTCAAACAGGCTATCATCAAAGAATGGGTTGTATCCGGTTCTCCAGGTTTCTTCCTGTTCTGCGTCTTCTTTCTTCTGTTTTTTCTCCTCCCCCTCCTCCTTCTTCTCCTTCTCCTTTTTTTTCTTCTTCTTCTTCTCCTCCTCCTGTTCTGCCTCTTGTTGTGGCGCGTATTGTTCAACATGTAGGTTATGCGGCAAACCCATCCTGTTCATGGGACATCTCGGATCATTGCAAGGATCGGTTACAGATTTGTTCTCAATGACATCGTGCAGTTCGTGAGGCACACCGTGCCTGTTTAGCGGGCATTTGGGATCATTGCATCGAGTCATCGTACAAGTTCACTCAAGTCTGGAAATTAGATGTTTCTATAAGTTTGGGCGTAGGTCCCCCATATTGCTTTCTGCTGATAAAAAACACCCGCGATTCCAGGATTCTATGTGTAAAGGGATCGGGCTAGTAAAATTGGGAACTGTGATCTGGCAAGACTGACGCAAGTTTGCCATGACTGCTAATTGCCTCATGCAGGACTGCCATCGCATTGTCGCCAGTTGCATGCCCAAAGACATCAAATCCTGTTATGAATCGTGAGGCATCATCGTCGTCATCACCATCATCATAACAGACCATAACCGCCTTTTATCATCAAGCTGCTTGTAACCTGTATGCCGCATTGAATTGGAATACTCTCTCTCTCGTGTATTGCCCACCTGCGCTGTTTTGATTTTTTAGGAGTTCTCAATGTACAATCCTCTTCTGTCAGTATTTATGAATAGCCAATGCGGCATATCAATATCGATGACATGCCAGCCATTTTGTAACGATTCAGGTCCACGATTATTATCATGAATTGGTCATGGCCGAACCTGTGCGGTCAGACATCTTGGCGTGAATTCTTTGGAGCAAGATATATCATGTGTTACATATCGCACGTCGTGCCCTTACAAAATCAGATCAACGTGCGGGGACGACCCAGGCCGCCTGTCTGGAGGCTGAAAGTTATGCTGCCGCACAGATGTTTTTGAATATGGGCGGCCCAACACCTGTCGAGAACATGTCCCAAAATGGGTTATCTACCATGCCCAATACTGCCTCATGCACCGATATATTCTGTTTTTCACAGGTGGCAGCGAATGTCTGATATGCAGAATAGTTTGACGCTGCCGTCTTGTTGGGAAAGGGGCCTTTTTGCCTTCTGGGCATTACTACCCTGCGGCGTATTATTTTTTCGCAGT
>JAKZUU010000112.1:0-4230 GCA_047516405.1 Candidatus Nitrosopumilus sp.
ACAGGACATCATCATGATAAAAGAGAAAACCGCTAGGATCCCTGAATGAACTGGGCTCTAAACTATACATGAAGGTTAATTCCTGACTAATTTCTCTTTGATTTTATGCCAATAAATTTTCATGGTAATGCCAACACCGGCTAGCGCACCAATCAGCATTTGAATCATTACACTGCCGCTACCAGGATCCAGATATGCGTATGCCTCAGAGACAAAGAATCCTCTGAAGAGTAAGGCCAGTGTAAAGATGGGTAGTAACAGCATGAGATGGTTTCTTTTCATAGTCAATGAAATGTAAGAAATCAGCAATTATTTAAGTTATAGATTTGGAAGATTTTGATATTTTTGCAGGCTCGCAAATATTTTTTGGCTATGAGAATAATTGTCCCAAAGTCAAATTTTTTTATGATACGGTCTGCAAGTATGGTTATACGACATATTAAAATTCAAACAGATTGCAGATGTTCAAGATATCTACATGGTTGCCTGTGAGGCTTCATGGAACATCTGGCTCTTGGCACATCCTGCTGCCAACTCGTCACCTGCGCCACGTCTCATGAGGCCGCGATACAAGCCGTCTTCCAACTTTACACCTTCGCGCTCTTCCCACTCCTCCACCGTTATGGAGTATTTCTTTTGGATTCTGTCCCTGTACCATTCAGGAATTACGTTGAATGCACAGAATGGAACTATACGCAGGTCAGGTGTCAGATAGTGAATGTCGCATCTTTGTAGTCTCTCCAAGTCTTCATTGTACTTGTCTTGAAAGTGCATCATGCCCAAAAACAGGCCCTTTACATGCCAAGAGCCCACTGAGTCAAATGATCTCTTGATCAGGATGTTTCCGAACATCTTTGCCAAATCTAATCCTGCAGGCTGTTTCTTGGTATCTACAAATCCTTTCAGTTTGCGGACAACCTCCAGCATGGTAAAATACTTGTTCTTTCCTGAACGAATCTCGTCTGCCTTGTCCTCAAACAGTTCGAGCATCCCTTGAATGTCACAGAATTTTGTTAACGGTACAAACTTTTTGGTCTCTGCATCCTCAAAGATGTAGGTGCCTGCACCACATGCAAAGTGTATTGATAATTCGTACTTTGGCTTGCTTGAGAATGCCTCGATAACGTTAGTTAACGGCATGCAACTTGGAACTGGGAACCAGTCATCAACTGTCACCTCGCCGTTTGTCTGCTCCTCGATACGCTGGACACAGTCAGGTATGGTAATTCTGTATTTTTCACGCTCTGACTTGCCCATTCTGCCAGTCAGTGATACGGGCTGGAAGTTAACTGCATGAACTACATCCATATTTTTTTGAGCGTAACGAATGATTCCACCTAGTTCGTGGTCGTTAATTGATTTTATTACAGTTGGCACAAAAACTACTGTGGTGCCTGTCTTTCTGCAGCTGTCTAAAGCATACGGAATCTCCCAGTGATTCTTGGGGTTGGTTCTGGCAGTTACACCGTCAAATGACAGGTACAGGTTGTTGCATCCTGCAAGACGTACCTCTCTTGCAGCTTCAGGGTCCATGGCATGTCTGATGCCGTTTGTGTTCATCTGGATGTGGTCAACACCTTCCTCTTTCATTATCTTAATTACATCTGCAATGTCCTCTCGCAGCATTGGCTCACCGCCAGTTATCTGCATGGAATTGCCAGGTATCGGCCTCTCTGCACGCAAGGTCTTCATCATTGCACGAATTTGCGTGTGATCTGGCTCGTACATGTATGCACCCTCAAGACCCTTCTTCACATAGAAGAAACAGTACCAGCACGTCAGGTCGCATCGGTTTGTAACAATCATGTTTGCAAGACCGCTGTGTGAGAGATGGTTTGAACACAATCCACAGTTGTTCGGACAGGAACATTTGTCAATCAGGACGTTCGGGGCATGTGCACCCTTGCCGTCCATCCAGTAGGTGCTAAACTTGTTATACATCTGATAAGAGCCAAAATACAGTTCCTCACACTCACCGTGTGTTGGACAAACCTTGGTCATGAAGACCTTGTTGTCCCTCTCAAAGACCTCGGCATCTAGGATCATGTTGCAGTCAGGGCAAATACTTTGTGTGAATCTGATCGTGGATTTTTTGCTTAGACTTTTTGTACTTTGGTTAGATATTTGGATTAATGCCATATTAACAAAATAGCACACAAGAGTATATAATCCATTTCATACTTGCCATCAGGTTAAATTTATGATCAACTTAAATATCAAAACAGAAGAGTTAGAGTTTGTGAGCATATCAGACAAAACCAGGAAGGCACTAGAGAAGATTGGACTGACAGGATACGAGATAAGGACGTTTGCAGCCCTGCTAAAAACTGGAGAGATGACAGCATCTGACCTAAGTCAGAGATCGGGCGTGCCATATTCCAAGATTTACGAGGTGCTAGGCACACTTGAGGAGAAGGGATGGATAGGCAGTGATGACTCTAGGCCAACAAAATATTTTCCAAAGTCACCTGCTACAGGATTGGATACCACAAAACAAAAGATAGAGACGGACTTTACAGAGAACCAGAATGTCATACTGCACGAGCTGGTTCCATTATATGAGAAGAGCGGGACAAGTGAAAAGCCCGATATCTGGGTGCTGTCAGGGGCAGCAAACATCACGCTTAAAATTTTAGAGATGGTAGATGCATGCCGCAACGAGGTGATGATTGCACTGCCTGATGTTGGTGTGGAACTGGTAAAGCAGGCACTGCCAAAGCTAAGGCTGCTGCATGACAAGGGGGTAAAGATTACCATATTGGCATCAGAGCAGATGGACGAGGAGTCAATTATAGCAATAAAGCGCGTGGCTTCAGTCAAGATAAAGAAGGGGCTGTTTGGTGGAGGCATAATCTCAGATAAGAGATATGTCGTGATATTATTAGGACCAGAAATTGGAGGCGTTAACACATCTGATGTCGTTGCAATATGGGCAGACCATGCAGGGTTGGCAGGATTTGCACGGCAGTACTTTGAATACTTATTAAAAGACTCAACAAAGGTATAGAGGTATGAACAGTTTCAAAGACGAGGAGACGCTGTTTGTAGGAACGGCAGAGGCAGAGCATGTGGAGATGTATCTTAAGGCGATATGGCACCTCAAGGAGCGCGGCCAGAATGTCACCATCACAAACATTGCCAAGATGCTCAACATCAGGCAGCCAAGCGTGGTACAGATGCTCAAAAAACTAAACGGCAAGCATCTTGTACAGTATCACAAGGGGGAGGTCAGTCTGACAAAAGACGGAGAGGAGATTGGCGCAAGCATGATGAGGAACAGCAGGCTGCTTGAGGTGCTGATGGACAGCGCGCTGAAAGTCGAGATTGATGAGGAGATGGTCTGCGGGATAGAGCACCACATGAACAAGCAGTTCACTGATGCGTTGTGTGTAATGTTGGGGCATCCAAGAATGTGTCCCCATGATCACAGCATTCCGATGGGGGAGTGCTGCACGGGTGGTGACGGCAAAGGCCAAAATGAGGGTGACGATGGCTACGAGTTATCTGATGATTCAGAACGGCAAACAGAAAACTGATTTTTTTTATGTCTTCAGAACCAAGAGTATCTTTGTGCTGTTTGTCAACATATAATTTTAATTCGGACACGATTTACAAAAGTATCAGAGTTGGAGATTGAAGATCAAAAGGCAAAGACAAGGGTCTTGTCAGAAGACTTGGAGGGGGTTCAACTGGGATTAAGAGAGCAAGTAATGGTGTGTTGCAAGGATGTGCGTTACAACAATAGAGCCAGCCAGTTAGAGAAGAACATGACTGTCAATGCAAATACGCCGCCTCTCAAGCCATTTTTAGATATGATGATCGAAGAGATGAAAAAAGATACGGCAGATACAGTCAAAAATTCCAGAGATAGCCAACAAGATAATCTGTTCTGATTAAAAATGGATGCTGTGTCGCATGCTGTAGTGTATTTTTACGCCTAACCTGCCAGAGATTTGGGAGCACGTATGATAAAGAATTAAAAAGTTATATCTGACCATAAGAATTTCATAGTGATGGGTACGGATAAGAATTTCAGAAATATTGTAGATTTTTGTCAAAAGATAGAGAGTGCTCATCGTGTTGGGACGAGAACATTATTGTCAATGTGTAGAAATGATAAATTAAACATAAACAATTCGAATAAATATATATTCATTAATAGCCGACTGTATAATCCGGGTATGTTGTAAGTGGCTACTAATTCTAAAAACCGAACAATGAGAAAAATAT
>JAKZUU010000113.1:0-13753 GCA_047516405.1 Candidatus Nitrosopumilus sp.
GCTTTGATTGGGTCATACTGTCCTTCAGGCTGGTATTTTTCCATCAACCCATTTAATGCAAGTGTCTTTTCTTTTCTATCCAACACAATGGTGCCTATTCCCTTGATTACAACGCTGATGTACAATGTATCGGCAAGTGATGCGTCATGAGGATCTGCAAAATACGAGGGCAGAAATTCAAACTCGCGGTCTGTCTCAAAACCTACCTTGCTGTTTTTAGCAATGTTGTCAAGTTTTTCACCTCTTACATGCGAGTGCATGTAGATTGAACCGTCAAGAAACACAAAATTCATGGGGATTATTTGAGGGAATCCGTTCGTGTCAATGCTTGATACTCGTCCCACGTGTTCTGTATTTAGAAACTCTGCTATCTTTTCAGAGGATTTAATCCGAAGAATTTTTGTCAGTTGCATGCACTAATTTTAACGAAATAATCTTATAAATCCAGATCATCGAAATATCTAAAGTATGGATTAGAAAAAAGAGGTCATGAATGACACATACCTTGATGAATTAAGAGATGATTTTGAGGGTTATTCCAGTCAGTTAAAAAAACTGAGAAAAAAACTGCTAAAAACAGATTCCTTGGAGTTACAGGCAAAAATAATCAAACAGATTGACTCGATTGCAAACAAGATGGAGAACAATCAAAAACAGATGGTAAAAGTAACAAAATCAAGGACAAGGCAGAGAAAGGCAAAATCAAAGAGATGAGTCCGTCATGGATTTTTTTGTTGTGGCAATTATCACATAATTGATAAAAAACATGTCAAGAGATTCGGATTCGGGTTGAACGCACGGCATAAAACAGAATTTGCCGGAAGACCATGCTCAAGATGCTGCAGAAAAAGGAGAATCTAAATCTCTGAAATAGGTAGCAGGATATCTCAAGCAACAGAGGATACAAAACATGTGGAATTGGTGTATGAGAGAGCACATGCGGCATCAAATTCTTGCAATGCACTTTAAAATAAAGTGCTAAATTTGGGATCAAAAGACGTTGGATAGATGAGCCATATTGACGCAGAAAAAGAGGCAGACACAGAAAAGATATTGGATCTTTTAGAAGAGTGGGGCGCTAAATCAAGATTTATCTGGTTTCGAGAGCTGCACAGAATTACGGATATCGACAAGGGAGTGTTACGGAATATTCTCAACGAGTTAAAAAAGTCAAGAGAAGTAAAGGAGATGCACGGGACAAACAACAGGATATTTTTCTGTCTTAAGAAATACTATATCAAATGCATGGACGTTGAGTTCAGATTCAAAGGAAAGCAGATCATGCTAAGAGACGGCAGCAAGACAAAAATTATTCAAGGGTCTACCAAAACAACGGAACGCACCAGAAAGAGATTAGAAAAGCAGAAGAACAGACGCAGATCCAAATCATTTACAAAAAACAAAAGGCCACATAAATCATAGATTGTCTGACTGTCTTGTTGAGAGATGAAATTCCGCACGCCTGAGTTTTGCAGATTCTGCAACATCCTCTGTCATATCGTACAAATTGTGCAATTCCATGTCAGGTGTCATCTCGTCTTCTTGCTCATCCTTTAGATTAAATTCAACATCGGCAATGATCTTGATGTTCTCGTCCAATATATCAAGACATTTTTTTACTACATCAGAGAGCTTGTCATCGTCCATGAAATCATATAAGAGTAGTAGGGTAAATGACTTTCTGTCAGGCGTTGTTTTTGGCGCGCTCTCGCAGTACAGGCATTACATGACTTGCAAACTTGTCAATAGAGCCAAAGTAGTTCTTGCCCCAGAATCGAATTACAAAGTGGTTTACACCGGCATTCATGAATCGCTCAAATGTGGGGATGATATCCTCAGGTGTGCCAACAGCAGTTGACGAGCGTGCGATGGCATCAGGTATCTTTGTTGCAGCCTCCCTCATCTTTACAATCCAGCTTTGATCAGACATTGAATATTCTGTAAAGTACTTTACAAAGTCAAATCCTTCGATCTCTTTTAGTCCGTGCACCCGTAGGATTTCAGGCTTGAACAGGCTGACTTTTACAGCTTCTTTCATTCGTGCCCAAGACGCTTCTGCATCCTCAGAGAAATACACATCAATGTCAAGGGCGTATTCGAAGTTGTCCCTGTCAGACTGTGAACGATTGTTTTTATCCATTGACAGTTTTATCTGGCCGGCATGATCCTCAAAGAGCTCAGGAGTGTACCCTATTGGTAGCCATCCGTCTCCGAGTTTTCCAGTCAGTGCAAGCGTTCGTTTCCCGCCAGATGCCATATAGGTGGGAGGATGAGGCTTTCTAATTGGAGGGGCCTGCAGACATGCACCTTCTAATTGATAGTACTTTCCTGCATAATCTACAGTGTTGTCAGGAGTTGACTGATATAATGTATGTATAACTTCAATTTGTTCTGCCCACTTTGAAACTGGTTTATCAAACGGGATGCAAAATTCTTTCAGATTCTGGGCCTCACCTGCACCAATTCCAAGTATTGCTCTGCCTTTGGAGACCCTGTCAAGTGTGATGGCAGCCAGTGCAATGTTGGAAGGGTGTCGCCTTATGGCATCAGTAACACAAGTTCCCAGTTCAACATTGTTGGTTACTGCTGCAATGGCAGACAGCATGACCCAAGGATCCAAGACCGTAGCATTTTTCCATTGTGGTACGTTGGTGTGATCCATATAAAATATAGAGTCATATCCGGTCTTGTCAGCTAACATGCAGGCAGTCAGGATTTGATCTTCAGTGTAGCCTGCCCTTGCAACATTTAATCCGTTTTGAATGCCAAATTTCAGTTTATTGTCAGTCACGTACTTTTTCATGAGATCATTAGAATAAAAAGTTTAGTTAAGATCCCGATTTCGCAGATTTTTATAAAAATATAAAAAAAAGTAAGAAATGTAATATTTTTTTTTACAGATTGCCTGCTTTGATATCCTCAAGGCACTTGACAACATCATCTTTTGATATAGGGATTGGGTTTGGGTCCAGATGTCCTCTATCAGTCATTACGGTGTCGGCAGCCTCTGAGACATCGGCTTTGAGTTCTAATTTGTCAAAACCGAGTTTATCCATAGCTTCCTTGAACTTGCCATAAAAGATTGATTTGTTGTGCTTGTGTGCGACTGTAGTACAAGATGACAGGGAATATCCATGCGGTACACCCTCGTTTGAGAATACATAGGATAAGGCATGTCCTAGAGTCGTAGAGCAGTTACCAAAGCCCATTCCAGACAACATTGATCCATAGGGATAGTTTTCTGGTTTGTCGTTGATGATTGCATCATAGAGAATCTCAAATGCTTGCTTGCACAGTGTTCTAGTTAGATCATTTCCAAGCTTACTATCATATCCCTCAGTAGCCTGGGCACATGCATCACATACAGAATTCTTTAAGACTTGTTCGGGAGTGCCGTTCATAAAATATGAATCAACTACTGCCATGTCAGCTAAGAATCGATCTTCACGCAGCAACTTCTTTTTTCCATCAAATTTTAGAACGCAATAAGTCGTCATTTCAGCTCCTGTTCCGAATGTTGTTGGAATTAAGATCTTTTCTTTTTTCATCTCAGGTGCGGCATATTTTACCACATCCATCGAACTTCCGCCACCTAGTCCAATCAGGACGGATGGATCCTTGTCTTTGAATTGCGAAATGACAGTATTGACATCCTCAATTGAGGGTTCAGGTTTCACTTTGTCATACAGCAGGTAGTCCTTTATGCCCATCTTTGCCAACCATTTATCAGATAACTCCGGCGGAACAGTTGTGACAACTAGGGCATTTTTTGGATACTCTGTCTGACCAAGTGCGTCTTCTCCAAAATGAATAACTTTTGGAATACGTATTGTTTGCATAAATCAAGGGCGTCATTGATTATTATTATATCTTACAATTCAGAACGGTATGATTATTCAGAATTTCGAGGAGCTGGCAACTAGTGATAAAAGGAGGGCGTGTCTGAAGATCTTAGAATCAGGTCTTCAGGCAGCAGATCCAGAAAAAATTATTGCAAAGTATGTTGCGCCCAATAAAATCAGGATTGGTGATGACGTGTTAGACATTACAAGATATTCTGCCATATACTCAGTCGCATTCGGAAAGGCAGGAGATTCAATGACTAGGGCACTGAACAGCATCATTCAGATAAAAAGCGGAATAATTGTAATTCCCAAGGGATCCAAGTCAAAAATCAAAGGAAGAAAATTTCAGATCTTCAATTCAAGGCACCCGGTACCTGACCAGACAAGCGTAAAGGCTGCAAAAGAGGTTATGAAGTTTGTTCAAAATAAGCGAAGTGATGAATTGATAGTATTTCTTGTCTCAGGCGGAGGATCATCGCTTCTTGCAATGCCTGATGGAATTACCCTCGATGACAAGGTTTACGTTACAAATATGCTGTTAAAGACAGGGGCCACAATTAAAGAGCTGAACTGCATTAGAAAGCATCTCTCAAAGATCAAAGGAGGAAAATTAGTTGAGAATATGAAGTGTGAAGGTGTGGGATTGGTAATGTCAGATGTCCAGGGAGATGACCTTTCGGCCATTGCGTCAGGAACCACACATATGGATGATACTACATATGAGGATGCATTAGAAATTATTGACAGATACAAGATAAGATGGAGGATTCCCACAGAAGTTTTAAGGGTTTTAGAAGACGGAGCAAAAAATAATGTGACAGTTCCTAAAAAGGCTAAAATGAAAAACTATGTCATTGCAAACAACGATGAGTGTCTAGAGGAGATGCAAAAGACTGCCCAGCAGTTGGGATACACGGTTTGCAGGATGCAGATTTTTGGAGACATCAAGGATGCGGTAAAAGAGATTCTTGGAGAGATTTCAAAAGATGAAAAGACGTGCATCTGTTTTGGGGGGGAGACAACGCTCAGGGTTCTCGGAAAAGGAAAGGGCGGGAGAAATCAAGAACTGGTTTTAAGGATGCTGAAAAACACACAAAAATTAAACAAAATGGTTATAGCGTCAATGGGAACAGACGGTATTGACGGTAACACGGTTTTTGCAGGGGCAATCACTGAGAATGTTAAATCAGATTTGAATGTGATTAAAGAGTTTCTTAAGAATAGTGATTCAGGACGATTCTTTCAAAAACAGAAAAGCAATATTGTTACCGGACACACTCACACAAATCTTATGGATATCGGTGTGATTTTAAGATAAGAGCAGGGTGTACTGTATCTTGATATTTGATACAAAATCTTGATGATTCAGGATATGATGCAATTTGGCATAATTGACACTTTGTTTTGTGCCTGATGGTGGATTTTGTCAATGATGAAGGGTCAGATAAAGATAGAATTGCAGACTGCAAGTCATTAAAAATAATGCGTTGCTTGAACCAAAAGATATTTCCAGACAAGATTTTGCAAGTTGCAATCGGTAACATATAGAATAGGTGTTGCCATCAAACGCATCTGCAGTAAGACTGGGTGCAGACATTACATTATCAGATTCGTTTCAAATATCAGATTCATTTCAAATATCAGAGCCAACTGATGGCTCACATCGATGTTTGCAGGTAGTGTTAATTGTGATTGGATCGGCGGCACTGCAAGATAACGACTTGCAGCATGAATTAACTTTACAAGATACATATTACTAAAGTTTATTGTGATTCAAATTGAGATTACAGAGACATTAGAATCAGCAGCATCCAAAAAGCTACAATTTGTGACAATCACAGCGACAGCTAGTTGGAATGCACCTATGATTTGTGCAATCTTTGCATCCACGACTTCGTCCACTTTTGAGTCTTAGCCATTCTTTGTCCATATACTTGATATAGTATATTTGCAATCTAAATCCTTTTAGGCGGGATTTCAGGAGCGTGTATAAAAATATCAGATATCATCAATAAAACCAAACAGATGAACATGAGAAAAAAGTAATACCTCAAATATGATGACTTGTTAACAAGTACGTGTTGGAAGATAATAAAGGATTTTGCAACGATGTGTCTTGCAAGTGTGATTGTCACAAGGGAACAGTCTTTAGAAGAGGCAACAAGAAGAGGCAGTACTGCTAGAGGAGACATAATACTGGCACACGTAAACACGTAGTCGAATCTGCTCTTGATTACCACCGCTAGTAGGATGTCCACCATACCCCATACACGGCGCAATTCTGCCTGCAGCAGTGTCTTTTCAGATTTTGGAGTCATCATTCCCGGAAATACACCTCCTCAAAACATTCCTGCACCGCCCTGCATACGGAAACCGACAAAACCGTTTGTTTAAAGATAAATTCTGATAAGATGTGTTGACATGAGTTTGTTGCTCATTCCTGCTCACAATTCACTGGTCATCTTTTTAAATATCCAGTCTAAAAAATATTGTCAGTGCCTATTGTACTTGATCTGATCTGATCAAAACGAATCAGCATTGCCTCAATTGAAGTGAACCTGAATCGTTACATGTGGACAGTACAGCACACATCATAGAAGTTATAAGTAAATAAAGACAATATCTTATATGTCTGATGTTGCAGTTGTGGCCAAATTAAAAGCACTGTGTGATTTCTTAAAGAATTTTTCAATTTTTGTGCAAAATTTGAATGAAACAAGTATAAAACACAACATGCCGTTACACGAAATCAAAAATTTTGGTTCATTCAACCAAAACTCATTGGAAGTACTTACAGAATCCATGACTCCAGAAAAATTAGGCCAAACCATAATTGCCATGGGAGGTATTCAAAAATTGGGAGACGGATTAAGAAATTTTACAAATTACGATACAAAGGAACTAGCAGAGTTTGCTGCTAACCTAGAAGATCTAGTAAAAAAATTCGAGGAGGCATTAGAATAATCTTGACAGTGGCGCAAAGCCAAAAACTGTTAGAGATTACAGAGGATGTGTCTTCCAAATTTGACGAACTGGACATGGAACTGCAAATTGATATTGACGTGTCTTGGTCGAATTTTTTCGATATTGTTAGTCCCAATATGTTCATGCCTGTTACGGAAGGCAAATTGATAGACATGCTGGCCAAGCTGTTTGATGATGCAGGTGATGAGGTGTTTGAAGACGGCATGGACACTGTATTCAGCAGCGGTTTGAAACATATAATCCTAAACCATGGTGAGAATGCCATTTATGCACTTGAGAAGGTAATCGCCTCACCCCACGCAGATGTCGAAATTGTGGAGGAGGTGTTAAGACAGATAAGCCATATAGATGACAGATCGACCCATCTACACAGACTAGCACTACTTGAGCGTGAACTTGAATTACCCAACTCACGCATTCGTGACGCAGCATCGCTTGGAATAGCTGCAATGGACGATCCCAAGTCTATCCCAGCTCTACAAAAGGCAATATGCAATGAACAGTATGGGCAACTTCGGAAAAATCTTGAAGAAGTGTTGGCACAACTACAGGATACTCAATGAGACAATTCTTAAGAACCGTCAGAATTGGAAGATGGCACAAGCCTGATATAGACTGGCTTGCCCAAGGCGAGATCCAAAGCGATGCCTTTTGCGATATCCAAACCAAAGAGAACAAACTGTCAGTATATCTTATCAAAAACGAGAATGACCTACTGCGTGTGATCACAGCCGTGGCTGCCAACAGAGATAACTTGTCGAACGTTGATTATGCTGTATTTGATGAATCCCACCCAAGATCTTTTGGCATTGTAGTCAGGCAAACAGAAGGACGTACTCCTGATGCGGCGGTCAACAAGATGCATTTTGAATTTGAAAAACTGACAGTAAGAAAGCTTGCTAATCTAGCAGGGATTATTAGTGACAGCAGACCACGTCGAATATTAGAAAAAAGGATCAAGTTGTTGCTGCAGGATGCTGTGAACACTGACAGCCTAGATAAAACACGAATCAAACCCAAAATACTAGAGAGTATACATAATTAATCAGAAACTCTACATTTCTATTTGTCTAACTGATCCGAATCTGGACACATTTTACAATCTCTGCGGGAGTCATGCTTTCCTTCTTTTTCCATCCTCTTAGATGCACTGTCGTGCACGGTTGTCGCATAAATGGACTTGGGTGTGAACTATACTATAGATATGATCATGAACTTGTGCGGATCAAGTCCGTTTTTTGGCTGGCATGTTTTAACAGTTCCAAATTTAATCTCGCTATTCCAAGATACAGAGATACAGCATTACACGTGTTGAAAGGCTTCCTGCAACATCCAGACACAGACAGAACATGCTCCCCTATGCTGGCATTCCTCAATTGTGTAAGGTGTGGCAAGTTTTTTGAAAGAGAAAAATCATCAAAGAATTGTTCTGTGTTTAGTCACAATGCACAAAAATATTTTGAGCGTAAATTGCATCCAACAACCAAAAACACACCAGCACTGTTTGTACATGTTGTTTTTATATATGAAAGTAGTAATTTATCCAGATAATCTCTTGCTAGAAAAACCATTCAAACCAGATTTGCTGTACAATACGGTTGTTCATTTCTATATTGACAAAAAAGGATTTTCAAAAGACAAGGCAAATGCAATTGCTCAAGCAGTGGTAAAAAAAGAGACGGAAAGAAGAATATGCAAAAATGAAACATGCAGACACCTTGCACACGACCATATCAGAAATGCAGAGATATGTCTAGTGGATGATTGTGAATGTACAAAATATGTGAAATAAACCCACAGAGTTAATGTTCCAGCAGAGGTTGTGCGTTAATATCCATGCTTCTCAAATCACTTGCAAACTCATTTACGAAACCATGTATAGTGTATACCTGTTCTGCCCCGGATCGTACCACCACATCCATTAGTTCGTTGTAATCACAGTGATCACTGATTGGAATAGAGTAATCAGTGCGCCTGCCAAAAGAAAATCGATTCGATTGTGCCCATCCGCTGAATCCAATGGTTACTGCACCGTATTTTAATTTCATGTCTTGAACGAATTTATTTTTGCTAGACATTAGAGGGGCAACCATAATCCAGGGTTTTTTTTCTAATAGACCATTTTTTTCTGCTTCAGTATGGCCTATGCCGTCTTTGAGCGGTATTCCAAATTTTTGATGAAGGGAGTTCATGTCCTTTACAGAATCATGAAGATACAAAGGTCCCCAATGACCAAAGAATTGAGTAATGGTTTGCGCTTTGCCCAGCTGATACCCCATTAGAATTACAGGAATTCCTTTTGTATAAAGATCAGAGATCAACTCGTTTACCTGTTTTAACATATCATCGAGCTTGGGAAAAACAAATTCAGGCAGTCCAAAGGTGCATTCGGTAATCAAAGTCTTGCATTTTGGTATCTTTGCTCCCTTGAGAAACCCACGATCTCGGGTGCAGAGATCTCCGGTATAGAAGATATCATCAAACAGCAGCCCTTTTGCGCCTAGAATGTGTCCGCTGTCAATCAAAGAAAAGTTGTCAAGTGAATCTACATGGTTTTCCATCTTAAAACCGCGCAGATTCGCTATCTCGTTTGTCTCAATAGAGGACAGTATGGTGCCGCCGTTTTTTGATGGGAGGTGGTCAGAGTGAGCATGGGAGACAAAGTTGATTCCAGTTGAATCCACATTTTTTGGATCAAGGTTGACGCGTTTGTTATCTGCATCACACAGAATTCCATTTTTTGTCATCGTAATTTTTGCAGGCAATGAAAAACAGGGTAGTTGGATTTGATATAAATCACAGGTTTGTCAGATATTAGCTACAGCACAAATTATTTTCAATCCATAATGTTATTTGAGAATCAGATATTTGCTTACAAATGGCCGATATTTTTACGAGTAGAGATACAACATTGATGTAACAAGTTGAGACAAATACAATACGTTGATCGGATTTTGAGAAGATGATCACACCGTCACAAATAAAGTCGTATTTAAAACGGCAACGCAGAAAATATGAAATGCAGAGTTGTAATGAATAGTAATGAGACGATGATATTCGTGATTTTGTGGGATCGTTTGGTTTAATTTGTTTAATTTTTAATTTTTCGTCGAGACATAAGACAAAATAGTTGACTGTTGCAATATTGTTTTAGAAATGCGACAATGTATATAATTTGAATGAGGAACAAATACGGATAATGTTTGGGAAGTTTCTAAAAATGAACAAAATTGAATTTACAGTAAATGGCAAGCCTCCCAAAAAAACTAAACCCTCACTATGGTCTAAAAATAGTAACCAAACTCAGCAGGTGATCAAATTAAGACAAGAAGCGTATAATTCTACTAAAAAACTAAAAGATGAGTATCTGCACGGTCCGGTAAAACTTTCATTGGTTGTTTATGATCCCAATCCCACAGAGAGAAAAGACAGATCGGATTATCTGGGGGATCTGGATGCTCTAGTCGGCGGAGTCTTTGAGGCGCTGCAGGCCTCACCTCCTGAAAATAATAATTTAGAGATCCATCCTTTGTTAAAAGAGGCAGGGGAGATAAGACACAATATTCCGATAATAGTGGCAGATGATGCGCAGATAACAACAATTGCAGCAGAGAAGAGAACAAGCAAAGAACAATACTATAAAGTCGTAATACAGCGAGACGATGATTTCACTTAATTGATAGAATTGTCTGTTGCGTGCCTAAAAATGAGATTAATCTCAAACTTGCAGTTGAATTGTACGGTTTTCTCAATTACATGATGGCCGATATTTGATCATTTTACCAGACAATCAAAGATAAGAATCCACAGACATTAATTATAGACGATGTATGTGAAGATTAGTTGTTAAATCTAGGAATTCTGATCTCAGGCCGTGGAAGCAACATGGAATCCATCCTGAAATCAATAAAGAAGAAAAAGATTCCAATTAATTCAACAGTAGTTATTTCAAATAAACATGATGCCAAAGGCCTGCAGATTGCAAGAAAATTAGGCGTCAATGCAGAGATAGTGGAAAGTAAGAATTTCAAGGGAGGCAGGGCAGAGTATGACAGAGAGATAATGGTCATCTTGTCAAGGTATGGGGTTACTCCAAGGAATGGTTTGGTGTGTCTTGCAGGATTTATGAGAATTATCGGTCCAGAATTTGTCAAGAAATATAAAAATAAAATCATAAATATTCATCCGGCGTTGTTGCCGTCTTTTCCTGGTCTGAATGCACAAATGCAGGCACTAAAATACGGTGTAAAGTATTCAGGATGCACTGTACACTTTGTGGATGAGGGGGCAGATACAGGTCCGATAATAATTCAGTCAGCAGTTAAAGTCGATGAGGATGATACGGAGGAGTCTTTATCGAAAAAAATTCTGAAAGAAGAGCACAGAATTTATCCGCTGGCAGTAAGTCTTTTTGCCAGAAAAAAGATCAGAGTTGCAAAGAGAAAGACCGTAATCACCTAGAGTCAGTTCTACCAAAAAAATGGCGGTTTTTCATCAAATTTGACATCTTTTTCATTATTTGAACCTAAGAAAATTCCAATTTTTAAAAGAAGATGCGAGTATGCAAGATAATGCAGAAAGATCGTTGACAACCTGGCAGTTTGGCTACGATGGTTGAACTCTTGGCATCGAACTTTCTCAAAAACGGGTAACATCTCTTGGATGGGTACAAACCATTGGTTGTTTATCTCTATTGGACAGGGGGAACAACTTTGTGTGCAAGATAAAAGAATTCTTTTAAGTAAGATTTTTCTTACTTTATGTGTGAGCAAGCCGACCATCAAGACAGTTAACGTATCTGAAAAAGGACAGATTGTAATACCAAAAGAGATTCAAAACTCGTTGGGAATTAAAAAAGGTGACAGGCTAGTCATCACAACAAAAAATAAAAAGATTTTGATCCAAAAGGCTGAGAATATTGAAAAACAGATGGGGGATGATTTTGCCGATCTAATCAAATTTTCAGAGTTGTCACTGAACAAACTTTGGTCAAATAAAAAAGATGACGAGATATGGAACAGATATCTTCAATAATTTCTCAGAGACATTATTTTGTTAAATTTTCCTTTCTCAAATCTAAATCAATCCAAAGTTAGACCGGTAATAGTCTTATCCAACAACAGATATAATAAAAAATCAAATGATGTCATTGTAGTACCATTAACATCAAATCTTAAACAAACAAATCACTACGCACTGATTACAACCGATGATTTAGAGAAAGAATATTTGGTTACAGACAGTATGGTTAAAGTCGACAGGATTTTCAGCATCGATAAACAACTTGTTAGAACAAATATTGGCAGGATAAACAAACCAACTTTGCTTAAAATTCAAGACATTATTTTTGATCTTATAACCTGAATATTTTTTTAAAAGCGTTGACAAAAACCAAAGATGAGACGTTTGAGTAGCACTTGAACTTGAAAGTTATTTCCTGAATTTAAGTGCCATGTATTTGTGTTCGTTTGACAAGATGCTAGTTGCAATAAAGTTTTGCAGAACTGCAATCCACAATCTGTGCATTAAGATATGCCAAGAGGACGCCTCCAAACAGTATTTACACAAACCAGTACACAGAACAATTACGTTAAATTGATATGTGTGCGAACAGTATGCCATAGTGGAGACATGACATGCCTTTAAGAACTGTTGCGCCGTTAGATGACAAGAGTTGGTAAATTTTAACTGATGGTTTAGAGAAAGATCAGGCCAAAGAAGAGGCAGGGTTTTTGCAGGAATCTCTAAAAGACAATCTTGAGATCAAAGCCAACTGACAATATTATCTATGTAGATCAATTTTTCCAAAATATAGCCCCACGGCCAAATATTTTCAACGGCAGCAATTAACGCCGTACAATCAAGACCGTTTGTTTGATCTTCGCCTAAAGAACCACCAATCAACGGATTACAATAACCAGTAGATGTGTTGCAAGATCCTTGAAATACAGCAGTATCCGACCCATATCTAACTTCTATTGGAATGTCTTCCCCAATGAAATCTTGGATACTGGACATTAGATCTGTTGATCTTTCCTTGTCAACTGTTATGGTTAAAAGTCCAGTGGATGAGCCGATGTAAGCTTCCAATAATGGGAGTTCACTTTCCATCAAAGCATATTGTGCAGCAACCATCCGTTCTTTTAACCGGGGTTCAATCTCTACAGTTGGGTCAGAAGGAGCAATTGCCTCTAGTTGTGCAAGGAATTCGTCAATCCTATCCAGATTTCTGGCTATGAGTTCAGTCTTTTCTGGCGTATCAGGTAGATTTGCATGCTTGATGTTATCCTGTTGTAGCTGCACTATTTGTTCCATAATCTCGTCAAATCGTGTTTCTTGTTCTGTCGTTATTTCCTGTGTTTGTGCAGAGTCGATATTGCCAAGTGACAACATCAGTATTGTCGCCAAGAAAGCAAGCAGTGCTGTTTTTGCATTTTTTGTAGCCATTGCGGTTCGCTACGTAGAACTGGTATTAAGCAATTGATATCAGTCGTAGTATGCCTTGTGCCTGAAAAAAGCCAAAGGTATTGTTTTTTCCAATATTTGCCAAAGATGGAAAATAGCATAGTGTTTCCCGTGACGGCCGGATTTTGGCAGTCTGATACATTTAGCACATCTTGATCATGAATATGGTTGACAGATTCCGTGTTTCATCAAAAAATTCTGAAATAAGAGCACAGAATTTATCCGCTGGCAGTAAGTCTTTTTGCCAGAAAAAAAATCAAAGTTGCAAAGAGAAAGACCGTAATTAGTTAGAGCTGGCTCCGCCAAAAAAATACAAAACTTTCAACTCTTTTGTGTTTCCATGAAAAAAATGCTCCACGCCCTGCCCCACAAAATATAACTTGTCCTTTGTAATTTTGTAGTCCTTGTCCCTAATTTTTAAAAATCCGTTGCCTGAGATGACATAATACACCTCGTCA
>JAKZUU010000114.1:0-3384 GCA_047516405.1 Candidatus Nitrosopumilus sp.
AGGGGTTTTGTCGATAGTATTCTATGCCCTGAATCAGGCCCGAAAAACAATTACCTATGCCTATTAGACCAACTTTAATTCTATCTGTCAATTGAAAAATGAGGAGTAAATCGTGGGTTTAAAGTTTACTTTAGAAACAAATGTGAAGTAAAAAGTTAGGTTCTACCCATCGTTCCATAAAAAGTTCGATTTGACATGAGTCAAACTCTCGTACTATGTCGCATCCATCATTATTTATGTCTAAATCTACATGAAACGACCAAAAGCATCTGAGTGGATCTAATTATCTATTCAATCAAACGGTGCCGACATAACCTCTTACAATGCAAAGCATTCACATTTGAATGCATGTAAAAACAGCCTGGTCGTAGACCTAGTGATGGATTGACCCCTTGTTAACACTGTGCTCCGCGCACTTACATTTGAATGGGGGAATCCGAGCTGCTGTGTTCCTGTGCTCCGCGCACTGATAGGTGAATGCAGCTTCCGATCCATCAAAAACAATCCGCAAGGAGGTGAAAAAAAGGATGAGAAACATTGGAATAGATATCAGCAAGAAAAAATGCATAGTGTGTGTAATGGATGGCAAGAGAAAGATACTAGAAGAGACTGCGTATGACAATACACTGGCAGATGCAAAAGAGTTTGCATGCAGGATGAAAGAAGAATACGGTAGGAAAGGACAGTGTCGTGCAGCATGCAAGACCACGGGAAACATGTGGCTCAAGACATTTGCAGCATTTGAAGAATATGGCATACCAATCAAGCTTGCAAACACATACAAGATGAGGATAATATCAGATACCGACATCAAGACGGATCCCATCGATGCGCGAAAGATTGCCAACATACTTCGTGTAGGTATGATTCCTCAGTGTTATGTGGCGTCCCCGGCGCTGCGTGATACCAGAGAGCTGCTCAGATACAGGATAAGCATGGTCCAAGCAAGAACTGCACTAATCAACTATACCCGCGGCCTGCTTGACAAGTACGATGTAAAGATACACATTTCAACGATGTACAACAAAAAGTCCATCGGATTGCTCTCGCAGGTAAAACTTGAGAGACCAAACGACAACATGATACTGAAGAACTGTGTCGGGAGGATTGCACATGTGACAGAGGACATATCAGAGATTGAAAAAGAGATAGACAAACAAACTGCGACAAACGATGATGCAAGACTGCTAATGAGTATGACAGGAATAGAAGCATTTTCGGCGATGCTTATTGCCTCAGAAATTGGAGACATATCCCGATTCAAGGCACCAGAACAGCTGGTCTCATGGGCAGGCATGTGTCCTACTGTTTACCAATCAGGTGACAAAACATATCATGGACATATGAAAAAGGCATCAAACAGGAGAGTAAACTGGGTAGTTATCCAGGCCGCAAACGTGGCAGTAAGGCATGATGACAGGCTAAGAATCTTTTACGAAAAATGTAAAAAAAGACACGGAGGCAAGCATGTAATTGCCATAACACATGTGGCAAACAAGATGTTGAGAATCATCTGGAAGATGTTAACTCTTAAAGAGCCATACGAGTCACGCAATGCACAACTATATGGTAAAAAGATGAAAAGAATGGACAATATTCAACAATCGATGCGTGATGTGATATAATCAATCATATCGTTCATACATCTGTTGCAGTTACGTCCCTAGCGATAGCTTTAAAAATATACGTGCGTATGATAGGCGTGGATCAGAAGCTAAATGGAACTCACGTCTGGTTGTGCACGGCTGTTTTAACATAGGTGGGTTAACTGAGAAAGAAATAATCAGAGAAGAGAACAGACAAGACAGACAGATATCATCAAACGTGTGGCGCAATACCCAAGATCAGCATTAATGTTGACACATTTGAACTTTATAGCATGTCTGGAGTATGCACTCAGGTCCCATTCAGTTCTAGGCGTGATTTTACATGGCGCTGCGTTTTTTTGTGCCTACGCAGGCACCGAACCTGAGTGCATACTGTCTGGATAGAGTTTTGCAGGAAATAAAATATTTTTAATTGTATTTATGATGCTTTTGTGCGATGTAGAGTAAGAGAAAAGATGGCACAAATTTTAGAATTTGCATTGCTGGTCATTGGAGTTTCGGCATCTGGAGTTATGGCACCGGGACCACTTTTTACGGCAAATGTATCATACGGATTACGATACGGAGTTAGGTCAGGCTTGAAGATGGCAGTAGGCCATACAATAGTAGAGCTTCCATTAGTAATTTTACTTGGAATCGGGGTGTTCTCTTTAGAAACATTTCCAGAATTTAGAACGGCAATCTCTATCTTTGGCGCAATTACACTTTTCGCATTTGCCTTTATTCAGATTAGAGCAGTGCTAAAGAAGAATAAAGATATCAACACAGGTTCAAAACACAGTCCGCTGGTTGTAGGTATTGCACTGAGCGCGTTGAATCCATTTTTTATCATATGGTGGATTACAGTTGGATTTAAATTAATTTCAGACGCAGTACTGATGTGGGCATTTGCAGGCATATTGATTGTATTTGCTTTACACATTTGGATGGATTTTGCATGGTTAGGAGCAATAGCACTGCTTGCTTCAAAAAGTTCACAAATAATATCTAATAGAAATTACAAAATAGTTATGATAGGATTAAGTATGATGTTGATTTATTTTGGAATTGGATTTTTGATAGATATTTGAGGTTAACTGCAGTCAAAGATTTCGATTTTAGGTTCACACGCATCGTTGAACAAAAGAATTTTCTTGACAGTGATTTCACAGAATTCAGGATCAAACGAAGATTCATGCGATGAGATGTCATTAAGAATTAGTATGTGCTGTATGCCACAAAAATTATTGAAAGAATTAGGAACTGTTATTGTTAGTATTATTATTGCTGATATGATTAAAAAAAATACAGATGTGATTAATGTTAAATTTTTTAAATTAGCCTTTTGAGATATCAATTTCCATTATAGAGACATTACGCTTTTTCCCATCTTGGGAAAGTAAAGATTCGGAGGAAATTCTTACATCAACTATTAGATATCCTACAGAATCCATTCGTTTGAGAATCATTTGAGAAACATCAACTGCGTGTGTGATTTTTTTCCCTCTGGCTTTGATCGTAATTGTATGACGGGTTGAGAGTTGAGTTAAAGTTGCAGAAACATAAGCCATGATTGGTTTATTTCCTATAAAAATAACACTGCGATCTTTTGCGGCATTAAGAGTTTCAGGTGTTGGTTCTGCTGTTGCTGTTGGGTCAGTAGCATTTTCAGCTGCTGGTTCTGCAACTGTTTCAGATGCTGCGGGTTCTGCAATATCAGTAGGTGCAGTTTCAGCTGCTGGTTCTGGTGCAGGTTCTGCAACTGTTTGAGCTGCTGGTTCTGCAACTGTTTGAGCTG
>JAKZUU010000115.1:0-9488 GCA_047516405.1 Candidatus Nitrosopumilus sp.
TTACGAGGAGGCCATAAAGTGTTATGATGTGGCAATAAAGATAAAGAAGAACTATCCAGAGGCGTACAACAACAAGGGGGTTGCGCTTGCGTTGTTGGGAGATGTCCAAAAGGCGATGAGATGCTATGATGTGGCAATAAGGCTAAGGCCTGATTTTGTAGGGGCGTACAACAACAGGGAGATTTTGTTGAAGATCAAAGAGTTTGTCGAATCAAGACGGCAGCAGTAGACTATAGTCAACAGTCAAACACGGGACTTGCAATGTTATCTGAATACGTATTTGGCATGCCTGCAGGAACTAATGATGTATCGACTTGCAAACGTGCGGTCTGCGCATGTGAGGGACTGTAACTTGATTCGCAGAAGTGAACAGCGGCAAGAAAGCAAAAAAATAGGGAATGTTGTCTCAGTGAAAAAAATGTTTGCAGTAAAAAAGAAGACGTGCAGAGTATCCCTGTCCTTATGAATAGACTCAAAGGAGAAACAGACAGGCATTGCAAAAAGATGTTCAAGATCCAGAAGAGAGAGACCACCTGTTTGCATTACTTGAAGGTGGCAGAGTAGACAGGCATAACAGTTGCAAAGTCAAGTGCAGTCTGGGCTGTGCACCATCCATACCTTGGTGCATACTTTAATATCAAATCACATACGGTATACCATGACTGAGATCACATTTCATGGCGGGGTAAACGATATTGGCGGAAATAAATTTCTAGTCAGAGACAAGGACACCACGCTATTGATGGACTTTGGAATGTCGTTTTCTCATGAAGGGCAGTTCTTCTCACAGTTCCTAAACGCCAGGGGTTCGAACTATCTGACAGACATGTTTGAGCTTGGAATTTTGCCTAAAATTAAAGGGCTGTATCGACGAGACCATGCAAGACATGTAGGATTTGGCGGCGATGAGGAGACTCAAATTGACGGGGTGTTGCTCACTCATGCCCACGTTGACCACTGTGCATACATTCAGTATCTCAGAGAAGACATTCCAGTCTACTGCTCTGAGGAATCAAAACTGATTATGCAGAACTTTGATGTGACATCAAACAGTCAATACCTTACATTAAAAGAAAAGTTTCAGGTTTATGAGAACAGCAAAGGCCTGACAAGCCGTGCCAGTGGAGAGAAGGTAAAGACTCCAAGAAGAGTTGAGATGTTTGAATCAGGAAAAGAGTTTTCAATTGATTCCATTAATGTGGAACCGTTGCCAGTAGACCACTCCATTGCAGGGGTTCACGCATTTATTTTACATGCATCAGAGGGTTCCATTGGCAATACTGCAGACTTGAGATTTCACGGCAGGCGACATAAGGATACTGAAAGGTTCGTGGAACGATGCGGGGAGTCATCACTTGATGTGCTGCTTTGCGAGGGAACCCGAGTTGATGCTGCCTCGTCATTAACTGAATACGATGTGGAGGCCAAAGTATCAGAGATTGTTAATGATACAAAGGGCCTAGTGATTTGCGGCTATCCAATTAGGGACTTGGACAGACTGCTCTCATTTTATCAGGCAGCAAAACAGACCGGTCGCAGCTTGGTCATTGATATGAAACAAGCATATCTGCTAAAGTTATTTGATGAATCAGAGAAACTTGGAGGGGGTTACCCATCACCTGTTGATGCAAACATCAGAGTCTACATTCCCAGAGGCTCGTGGGGGCTGATAGACAAAGACCAGGATAAATTCTCGCAGAGGCAGCTGGTGATGGATTACTCTGGATGGCAGGCAGAGTTCTTGGAGTACCCAAATGCGATAGACTACAGAGACGTCAAGGCAGATCAGAGAGATTACATGTTTTTTTGTAGTGATTTTAAGCTGCAGGACTTGATTGACATCAGACCTGTAGAGGGGTCATCATACATTCGTTCGTTGACTGAGCCGTTTGACCAGGAGATGGAACTGAAAGAAGAACAGGTAAAGAACTGGTTTACACGCTTTGGGGTAATCAAAAAAGAAGAGAAGTGGCACCAGATTCATGTTTCAGGCCACGGGGATGGAACACAAATAAAAAAAGTTATTGACGGCTCAAATGCCAAAAAACTGATTCCTATTCATACCTTACATGATGAGTATCACAGAAAATGGCACGACAATGTGGTGTCAGTCAACCAGCATGGTACTGTAACGCTGTAAGATGATTTGTGTGTGTACGTATTAATATCTGAATCTATCTTTTTTTGTCAACTGCAGAATATGCTAAAAGACAGTTACAGCATGAAACATAGACTGGAATTTTGTTTTGAATATGTTTGTGTATCCTTGAACAGTGTAGCCAATGATTGCACAAAGAAGTTTTTTGTGTGCAGCAAGGGTATGAAATAACAGAAAACAGATTGCGTGGAAGAGCTTGCAAAACATGTCTGAATTTGGGCCAATCTACGCAAACACGCTCAGATTTTATCGTCATCTCTAATTACCGGTATAATGCTTCAGAATTTTAGAGTTGTACTTGCAGGCCGGATGCAAATCTAGCTAGTTTTGAGTTTGCCCCACCGGTGGAGGCACTTGTTGCACTCCCATTTGGGATCTATACCAGATACGCAACATCCGCCTAGCGTTATCTTTCCTGCTTCCAGATCCTTCTCCAACTCAGAGTCAAAGGCAATGTATCCGTACAGTATCTTTGCTACATTGTTGCTGCCACACTCTGGACATATTTTGGCCAACAAGGTATATGCAGTATACGACACTATAAAGTTGAAACGACTCGAACTGCATGAAAAATGCTACAGGTCAGAGAAATGTCGTGGCAGACATACTGTCCATGCAAAACGGCGCCTGCAGAACAGTAGAGGAGGTTGTTGGAGATATGAGCATGTATGAATTTTCTCCGGATTGAGCAGGTCCATCATCTTCTTCTTCTTCCCTCACTCTTCGGGATGACTACAAAGTTCTGCCAGTACACCATCAAGGGATTTTGGATGAATAAAGGTAACTGCGGTTCCTGCAGAGCCTGCCCTGACCTTGCCTAAAAACTGCACTCCGCAACCCTCCATGCGTTGTACCTCACCATTAATATCATCGACTTCAAATGCCACATGGTGTAATCCCTGGCCCCTCTTATCAAGAAACTTTTTGATGGGGCTTGCATCACTTGTCGGCTGCATCAATTCTACACGTGCATTCTCCAGATGGATTATTGCAACCTTTACGCCTTCAGACTCTATAGTCTCAAACTCTACATCCTTGACATCAAGTGCCTTCCGATACGTTTCAGCTGATTTCACTACATCGTGTACGGCAATTGCAACATGGTCAACCCTCATCTAAAAGACCTCCCGTGGGCGGTACTGGCCAAAAACTGTTCTGAATGTGTTGCTTATCTCACCGGTGGTTGCAAACGCCTTGGCAGCATTAACGATATAGGGCATCAAATTCTCATCAGTGTCAGCTGCACTGCACATTGCAGAGAGCGCATCATCGCACTTTTTGTTGTCCCTTGTCCTGCGTAACCTTCGAATTGCCTTGTTTTGCTGAATCTCAACTTTGCCACCAATCCGTAACAGGTCAGGCTGTTCCTCATCCTCAGAATACTTGTTCACACCGACGATGATTCTCTGGTTGTCATCTGTCTCTTTTTTCAGACGGTACGCGTTTGCCCTAATCTCTGACTGGAAGAACCCCTTCTCTATTGCTTTTACAGAGCCACCCATCCTCTGAATTTTTTTGAGATACTTCCACACCCCGTCCTCAATCTTCTCACATAATTCCTCAAGATAGTACGAGCCTGCAAGCGGGTCTGCAGTCTTTGTAATGCCGCTCTCATGGGCCACTATCTGCTGCGTTCGCAGTGCAATCTTGGCAGATTCCTGTGTGGGCAGTGCCAGCGCCTCATCGCGCGAGTTTGTGTGCAGTGATTGGGTACCACCGGCCACTGCTGCCATGGTCTGGATTGCAACGCGAACAATGTTGTTGTTTGGCTGCTGCGCAGTCAGAGACTCACCGCTGGTCTGGGTGTGAAATTTCAGCTGCAGGGAACGGGGGTTCTTTGCATGGAACATCTCCTTGAGAATCTTGGCATACACCTTCCTTGCAACCCTGAACTTTGCAACCTCTTCGAAAAACTCTATGGTACAGCAGAAAAAGAACGACAATCGAGGTGCAAAGTCATCAATGTGTAACCCCTTGTCAAGACATGTCTGGATGTATGCGATGGCATTGGCCAAGGTGAATGCTACCTCTTGCGTTGCAGTACAGCCGGCCTCCCTCATATGATACCCAGATATCGAGACAGGGTACCACGACGGAACCTTTTGCGCGCAGTACTCTATCATATCACCGATAAGCCGCATCGAGGGCTGTGGCGGATAGATGTATGTATTTCTGGCAATATACTCTTTGAGAATATCGTTTTGGGTGGTCCCGCGCAGTTCTGCACTCTTGAATCCTTGTGATTCGCCTACTGCAATATAGTATGCAAGCAGCGTTGATGCAGTGGAGTTAATTGTCATAGACGAGCTGACCTTGCCTAACGGAATGCCGTCAAATGCAGTCATCATGTCCTTTACAGATGTAATTGAGACACCGACTTTGCCTACCTCGCCCTCAGATTGGGGCGAGTCAGAGTCATATCCAATCTGTGTGGGCAGATCAAAGGCCATACTGAGCCCGGTCTGGCCCTTTTCCAACATGAATTTGAATCTCTGGTTGGTCAGCTTTGCATCCCCAAATCCAGAGTACTGCCTCATGGTCCAAAATCGCTCACGAAACATTCCGGGGTGTATGCCCCTAGTGTAGGGGTATCTGCCTGCGTCCTCTGATTTTTGTTTCTTTGAGGATTTTTTGTATATTCGCTTTACCAGAAATGAAGAGTCCGTATAAACATCAGGTTTTTTTGCATTATCGTTATCCATATAACATCATCGTCCCAAGACATGTTTTGTAATCTTGTCTCCTGCCTCAAACGGATCCATGTTCCCTGCCTGTAATTTTTTCAGATATCTTAAAAACGTTTTATCAGAAACCGACATCTTATCAATATTTTCTTTGATGTTATTTAAAATGATATCCCTCAGTTCCGCCTCTAACTTTTGTGCGTTCCTTGATGCAATGTCCTCGGATGCGGCGGCGGCCATCATGCCGTGCAAGGTCTTGGCAAAGACTGTAATGCCGGTACTTTTCTTGACGGATGTCTTTAGGATTACAGGATCCCTTGCAGAGTCGCCTATAAAATCACGTACTGCATCAAAGAGCTGGTTTGCCCCTGCAAGATCGCTTTTGTTAATAATGTAGATGTCCCCAATCTCGGTCAGTCCCGCCTTTATGGCCTGTATGCTGTCACCGGTGTTCGGGTTGAACACCACAACTGTGATATCAGCGATGTTTGATATCTCAATTTCGGTTTGCCCTGCCCCTACACTCTCAATTATGATGGGGTCAAACCCCGAATACTCTAAAACCCTGATACTGTTTCTCAGCGAGGCAGATATGGCACCTGTTGCACCCCTTGATGCGATACTTCTGATGTATGTCCCAGAGTCAGTCGACTCGCCCATCCTTACCCTGTCACCGAGGATTGCCCCGCCTGTAACATGGCTGGTCGGATCCACTGCAAGGATGGCAGGCTTTACGTTCAGTTTTTTCAGGGCAATGACAGTCTTGTTTATCAGGGAGCTCTTGCCTGCCCCTGCAGGGCCCGTAATGCCTATAATGGTCGAGGTTCCGCTGTCTGCAAAGATCTTTTTTATCAGTTTTTTTGCCTGTCTGGGATCATTTTCCATGATGGTTATCGCCTTGGCAATTGCCCCGCGGCGCCCCTTTCTTAGATCTGCCAACAAGTCCAATGATATGCGTCTGAATCTGACACAATAAAATCTTGTGTTCAGCCCTTGGAATAGATAATTGAAGGTTTTTCAGTATCAGGGGTGTGAACCTCTGTCTTTAGCTGGATGTGTCCGAATGTCTTATGGTCAATCTCAAGGACTATGGGGTGCACCGCCCAGCCAAACTTGGGCTCACTTGAAAACGGTACCGTCTCTACAAATTCTGAGCCGAAGAACTTTTTTTGGAATGTGGTATCAAGGCCCAGAACCTCCAGTACCACGGTGTCAGTTTGGTCTGAGGTGTCAAGGTATGATATCTCTATGTGTTGTCTATCTGAGTAGTAGACGGCATCTATCTGAAGCGTCTTTTGCAGAACATCCCTGTTCTCAATACTGTTGTTGTCTTGAAGTAATAATGCCAGTGCCAACACGGTGAATAGTCCAAGAAATATAGGCGCGGTAAACCTTCTAGCCATAATCACTCTGAAACTCTCTTCTCATGCGTCTCCTGAACTGTGAGTGTATTCTAATCCTTTCAAGCATCTGGGACTGCGTGCGCTCTGTACCAGGGGTCGGGTGCCTCTTGAAGAACGTCCTTATCTCAGGCTCCATGGAATCATCACAGACCAGTGCAATGCTTGCCACAATCCTGTTGAATAGAGGGTTGCCGTGCCCCACCTTTTTGTTTATGTTTTTCCAGTTCTTTTTGAGCCACGGCCACAGCACCGCATCACCGTACAGGTTTGCAGCTATCCTCATTATCGGTAACTGCATGTTCTGGGAGCGCACCTGCGGGGTCTGCGAATAGTCAAGTGTTCTGACCAGCAGTTTTTTGTCTTTAAAGCCGCACAGCGAGCCCAAAAATCGCAGTTTCTCCTCGGTGGTCTTTGCATCCCTGTATAGTCTTGAGAGTTCTTTGTGGGTCTTTTCGTTGCCGTTCCATGCGGCAATGGAGCATACCGGTTCGACCAGGTCAGGTAATAGAGAATCAGAAGATTTAAGAAATTTCTTGTACTCTTTTAGTGCCCAGTCAGTTGTGATATCATCATCGAGTCTGCCCAAGGCGCCGATTACAAATCCGCGCAAAAATGCATCAGTGTGCTTGTCAGACCTTTTGGGCCTCCATCCCAGACCTGAGAGTACCTTTCTGAAGTAGTTGATGGCATGCTCCCGAATCTCCTCTGCAAACGGCTCTTTGAATGCATGATAGTACAAGGACATTAGATTGTGTGCAACATTGATGGCACAAAGATAGTCATCCTCATCAAAGTACGCATCAGTAAAGTCAAGATAGTTTCTTACCTGCTCATCACCTGAGATGCACAAGGAAAAGAGATCGTTTTGAACTGCCCACCTGTTGACGGGGGATATGCGCTTTTGATCGACTAGCATCTTCAGGTCCAGCAGGATTCCCTGATCGTACTTTACGCGATAAAACCCCTTTCTGTCATAGTTTGCAACAAAGCCCGTCGTGTCTTTTGGTAGCTTTATGGACATGGATCTTTTATCAAACATTTTTTGGATGATGTCAACATGGTTATTGTCAGTACTGCTACCGGTCCCGCCGCCACTGCCATACAATCCCAGCGACAAAGGAATCGACCACAGCCCCCTTCCGAATTTTTTCTCAGGCTCCAAAAGATACCTCTTCTGTTTTAGATGTATTGTATTGCCGTCCTGACTGATCTCAACCAGCGGAAAGCCCGGCTGCTCAAGCCAGGTCTTTACCATTGATGCGACAGGCATTGCAGAGGCCTTGCCTATCGCGTCCCACAGGTCTCGGCCCTGGGCGTTCTTATACATAAAATCAGAGAGATACTTTTTCAGGCCGTGCTGGAAGTTGGGCTCCCCGACATAGTGCTCTAGCATGCGCAGGATGCACCCGCCCTTATCATACGATATTGCATCAAATATCTCCCTGATCTGGGACGGGGAGTCAACCTTGACATCGATGGGATGCGTGGTCTTCAGGGAGTCAAGGCCCATTGCCTGAATCATTGCATCATCGATGAACTGGCTCCACAGGTCCCACTCTAGATAGAACCTGTCAACGAACTTTGTTGCCATAAACGTGGCAAAGCTCTCGTTGAGCCACAGGTCGTTCCACCACTTCATGGTGACAAGGTTTCCGAACCACTGGTGTGCAATCTCATGCGAGATTACCTCTGCAATGAACTGCTTGGTCCTGGTCGATGATGTCTTTGGGTCATACAGCAGTATTGTCTCCCTGAATGTTATTGCGCCCCAGTTCTCCATGGCCCCTGCCGCAAAGTCAGGCACTGCAATCAAATCCAGTTTTGGCAGCGGGTAGGGTATCCCGAAATACTCCTCGTATGATTTGAGGAGCTTTTTTGTCAGGTTCAACGCAAACCTTCCCTTGGACTTGTTTCCTGCTGTGGTTACAACGCGTATCTGTGTACTGCCTGCCTTTGATGCAAGGTATTCAAACTCACCGACGCCAAAATAGATAAGATATGTGGATGTTGCAGGGGTCTGTGCAAAGGTGTAGGCGACCTTGGAGCCGAGTCTTTTCTTTGAGTGTATAGGCATGTTGGATACTGCAGTGAACTGTTCTGCCGTAACGATTGTAATGTCAAATGTGGACTTTGCATCCGGCTCGTCCCAGCATGGAAATGCGCGCCTTGCATCTGCTGCCTCAAACTGGGTGGTGGCAAGATACTTTGTTTTGCCGTCCCGGGTGTATCTACTGCGGTAAAAACCTAATAATCTGTCATTTAGCACCCCCTTGAATGTAATGTTGATTGTGGCATCACCGCTGATTTTTTTTGATAGTTTGATGTGTAATTCCTCGTCTTTTGGCCTGAGTGTCACAGATGATTTTATGATGACCGTGTCTGACTCTACACTGCACTTTATGATGTCAAGCTCTGCGCAATGCATGGTGATGAGATTTGTGGGTCTTTTGCAGCGTACTGCAATTGACTCCTCCCCGGAAAAGACAAATTTTTTGAGATCAGGCTCGATGGTTAACCTGTAATTTATCGGAGTCACATCCATATTTTTGCTAATCTTGTTGCGCTTTAAGTAGATTTTCTTCTATTGAGAATCCTGAGAAAGAAAGTGCAGTTTCAAGACAAGTTGTCTCCGGATGGCACATGTAAAAACATTGAGAGAATGGTGCAAGACAGATTGGCAGTCATGCAAGATGGCATTTGATATATGCACGCGCACATTCGCATTCACATCACCTGTTGAAAGGACATAACATACTCCCAAAAACAATCAGGCATGTTTTTTCATGTCCCATCATCATGCCATGATGTTATAAGTAATTATAAAGACTTATAATTGAAATATTTCCAATATAAGATATATGAGTTCAATAGGTGTATCGCACGAATCAAAAGAAAATTGGAAAAAATACAAAAATCATCTTGGCGAATCCTTTGAGCACATGATTAATAGAATTTTAAAACAGTCAGACGAGGATGATTATTTGACTGAAGAGGATCTGAAAGGGATTGAAATATCTCTTAACCAAATCAAAAATGGGCAATATGCAACACTTGATGAGCTACTCAAAAAACGCAGATTATGACTTGGACGATAATTATCTCAGAGCATGCCGAAAAACAACTCAACAAAATACCTCAGGTGATAGGAGACAGGATTGCATTAAAATTAAAAGATGTGCAGGAAGAACCGTTTACATATATTTCAAGAATGGTTAACTCACCGAATTACAAACTACGAGTCGG
>JAKZUU010000116.1:0-19700 GCA_047516405.1 Candidatus Nitrosopumilus sp.
GTTCATTACATATCAGGAAATTAGGGTTTTAAGTCATGGATTCAAATTATGAGAAAACAGTAGCACGGTACTTTGAAAAAACCGGTTGGACGGTTCATGCTCCCGCTGTAGTTCGAGGAAGAATGCCAGATATTGTGGCAGAAAAGGATGGGAAATTGGCGATAATCGAAGTAAAGGGGGGACGGGCGAACCTAGACAATGGCATCAAACATGCTCTGCACTTTAAAAATGCCGTAAATTATGCATATCTGGCAATTCCTGACAGTGCAATAACCAGAATAATTGTGACTCTCTGTAGGGAATTGGGAATTGGGCTGATCGCAATAGATGGTGATGTTAAAGAAATAACACCCCCCCAAGAAACAAAAGCGTTGGACTCGGTAAGACACAGAATCCTTCATACGAAAAAAAAGATGCCGGTAATTAGAAGAAAAGGCATGCTGCAAACATTGTTTCGATCAACTATATTTGTGCGCATACTTAGGCTTCTATTCTTAAACCAAACGCGTGAATATTACCTGAGTGAGCTGGCATATGGGGCAGGGATGGCACCATCTACTGCTTTAAGGGAACTAAACAAGATAGAACCATTAGATATCATAACCAAGACAAGGAAAGGCACTACGGTATTTTATAAAATAAATAGAGATTGCATAATACATGATGAATTAAAAAGGATATTTTTGAAGTTTGAGCTTGCAGATGCAGTCATTGCAAAGGAGTTCGAACAATACGATATAAATTATGCATTGATTTTCGGTTCATTTGCCAGGGGAACAGAGACAGAAAGTAGCGACATAGATTTATTGGTGATAGGGGAGGTACCCAGAGGCACGCTGTACCAATCTATTTCAACCTTGGAAAATAAGTTAGGGAGAGAAATAAGTGTAATCTTATGGAACAGTCAGGAATTTAACAACCAGAAGAAAGATAAATCATCATTTTTAAACCGTATGAAACTAAATGAGATAATTATGGTAAGGGGAGATGAAGGAGAATTTAGAAAAGCTGTTACGGGATAACAAGATAGTGCGCTATCAAGGCAGCCGGGAAGAAATAGACTCGAAGATCAACATCTCGGAAAGTAATTTAAGATCAGCCAAAAAAATCATACCGATAAATGATCCAGATGTGGACGATACTGCATGCAAAGAAACCTATAATGCGATATTGGAAGCGGCCATGGCATTAATGTATCATGAGGGATACAGGGTGGCAAGGGAAAGAAGAGGCCATCACCTTACTGTCCAACAATTCACAGAGACAAAGTTTGCCGGTGACTTTACTACAGATGTACTCAATATATTTGGCCACGCAAGACAGACACGCAATTCGCTGCAATATGATTTATCGGGAGCCGTTTCACATGCAGATGTAGAGGACTTGTACAGTAAGGCAGAAGAATTTGTAAAAATTGCAAAAAGAATTCTAAAGATTGACAATTAGTTCGGCTTGCCAATGGCTAGCAATGTAGTAATGATTGCCCTGAAAGTCTCTTTACAAGCGTCGTCTACTAGAGTGATATCGGAAAGTCTTTGCAATTGGCTTTCGGAACAGGCATCGTTCAATGTTCTGACCTAATGCGGCAGTTCTCAGATATTTCATTGCGGCTCGTACACGTCCATTTACATGCTCGTGATATTCATACATGAAAGGTTGAATCTTTAACTGTGTCAACACTCTTCAATTGCGTCAAGTTCAGGACACCTGTGGGAAGGTATATTATCCGCAGTCTGTGACCGTTCTCTTTTACAGATTCTTTAAACGCCTTTGTTCTATGTCAGAAGTTGAAAATGTACCCCATAAGCAAGTTTTTTGCGCATGATTTTGCAAGCTGATACACATGATTTTTTGATATGGGGAGGGGGCTAAAAGATCAAAATCTGACCGGCTAACATGTCAAGCCAGAAAAATGAACGGGATTTCCAGGATGACGCCACAAAAAAGGAATTCAAGGTTCCTGTATGGTGCGTTAAAGTGTGCAAAGATACCCCTGTCAACAGGGCATAACACCGTGTACGGTCTTGAGGATCTCGTCCCGGTTCTGCCACATATGTGCAAGAACGGGACTACTGCCAACAGGTCCGTGACAGAGCTGTTCATCATGTTCAGAGATGACCGGAACGTCAGTATCCCAACAGCCCGGCAGTTATTGGGGATGATAGGTGTGATGGATCTTGACAGGATGGATGCCCTGTGCAGGCGCGTGTTAAAGAGTACGATCAGGAAGGGATCCGGTCTTGGGAAGAGGACAGACCACATGCTGGCCATAGACAAGCATCCGATCCCATTTACAGGCGCAGACAGGCACAATGACATCTTTGTAATCAGTGGCAGGCCCAAGGGCGGAACATTCCGGTTTGAGACGTACGCCACAATGCAGATAGTTACCGAAGAGCAGTTGCTACGATAGCGGCCGTACGCCTCACAGAGGACATATCAAAGATCGAATTCGCGCGCAAACTGCTCTCAGAATCAAGGAAGACGGGGTTAAAAGCCGATAATTCTCATGGACCGCGGGTTTAGCAGTGTGGAGGTGATGCGTTTTCTGGACGGACACGGCGAGAAATTCCTGATGGCAGTCAGCAAGACACCCGGAATCAAGAAGGCTGTCCTGGAGTTTCGTAGTGGCAAAAGAGATGCAATATCGCAATATGAGATGAGATCCAATGACGGAACAACATTCAGGTTTTGGCTGGTGACAAAAAAGCGTCTCAAGGAAACAAATGGTAAGAAAAGATGTGAATATCTGACGTATGCCACAAATGTGGAACGCTGGTACATAAAACGCACCATGAAAAATGTTCCTGAGAAATACAAAAAGCGCTGGCGCGTAGAGAACAACTTCAAATCAGTCGAGCAGATGCGTACCCGCACATGCAGCCGAAATCATTCGATCAGAGTCTTTATGTTCTTTCTCTCTCTATGACCGTGTGCAATCTGCGGTATACGGCAGTGCGAAAAATAAACAAGGTGTTAAAGATCAAGTTTGGGCGATATGTCAAAAAAATATGACGTCTGATGTGTTCCTGGTGCTGCTCACCGTGTTGGCCAAGAGGATCATAAAATCAACAGACAAGGAATCAGAATACTATTTGCAGTGTGTGCGATAGGGGTGCATTTTCAACTTCTGATGTATGCCGCCTTGACGTGCCAAAATCCACGCAAAAGCAATAAACCGTTCATTTTCATACATACCAAAGCATGAAATTACACAGCCTGTATTTGTTACCAGACAAAAAAAGATCATGAATAACAAGATCACAGGACTGCCTATAACACAAAACCTAAAAAATATGTCAAAAACCCCAAATAAACATGTTTTTGCAAATACATCTTGACAGCATGCTCCTTGTAAAATACACATGTTACAGACATGCATGCCTGAACAGACAAAATGTGGAGAACAAAATAAAATAATGTCACAACATACATGATTATCATCTCAAGATTGATGACTTGTCAGACTGGCTGCTTTTCAGAATCAACTATTAGCGAAAGTCATCATGCCAAAAATTGTTTTGTTGATGCAATGTTCACATGTATAATAAGGGACAAGTGACCCACATGTGCGATGTAAAGAAACAGACAGGGCACTGTATGCACAATCTTTGCCTCCTGTATTATACTCTGCTGCTACGATTAAACATCCACGATTACCCATTTTACCTTAAACCTCCAAGTAACTTGCAGCAGTGCAAGATAACCTGCAGCTCAAAACCCAAGATTGGTCATCTGAACATGTCAGATTTGACAGAGATTTGGAACAATGCTTTAAAAGGCAAAATCTGTTAGCAGTGTATGGCAGAGATAACCCTTGCAGTTGCAGCATTGGCAGGCCTGGGATCATTTGTGGCTCCGTGTATCCTGCCCATGATTCCGGCGTTTATAGCATATATCTCAGGGACCACACTCTCTGAACTAAGTCAGAGCGGCAACAACTCCAAGACAGTGTTAATTAACAGAACAAACATCATCCTAAATTCGGTATTTTTCGTTTTGGGCTTTTCAGTAGTCTTCTCAGCGCTTGGCGTACTAATTAACAGCGTACTGTCAACTAATACAGGAGAGGTACTGGATGGCCTGAACCAGGTCGGCGGCATAGTGATTATTGGATTCGGAGTCTTTTTGCTGCTCTCAATGAAGATAAACAAGCTCAATATGGAAAAAAAGTTCATTCCAAAAAGAGCCAAGGCAAGCTACCCAATGTCGTTTGTGTTCGGTTTGGCCTTTGCAGTAGGCTGGACACCATGCGTCGGTCCAATTCTTGGGACGATACTTACGCTGGCTGCCACTACGCCATCAGTCGCATTCAATCTGCTCCTAGTATACTCGCTGGGACTGGGAATTCCATTTATCTTGATTGGGGTCTTTTATTCAAGGGCCACCAGAATCATTCGTTCAATGAGCAGGCATTTAAAATATTACAATGTAATTCTGGGCGGATTTATCATATTACTTGGAGTGCTGGTATTTACAAACCAACTGGCATATATTGCAAACTTTCCGTTGCTAAACGAGTTGATATTCCTGGGATGATGATGATATCATGAAAACAGAATTAAAGACAGCACTAATCGTCGGAATCGTGATTGTTACGGGGATTGGAATGCTAAGCATTGTATTTTCAACACTGGATGAGGGGGCACAATCCACAACTACAACTAATACGGGTACTACAGACAGCAGTCTGTCAACTGACGATAATAACGCTAGTACTGGTAGCGCAGGACAGGTGCTCAACATCGACAAATCAAGATTCAAGACTGCGCCGGACATAGTCGGAATAGCACACTATCTTAACACATCTCCTGAAGAGCTGGCACAGGAGATCGAGGGCAAGGTTGTACTGTACGACATATGGACATACAGCTGCATCAACTGCATCAGAACACTGCCATACATCACTGCATGGAACGACAAATACGCAGACCAAGGGTTGTTAATCATAGGAATTCATTCGCCTGAATTTGAATTTGAAAAAGATCCCCAGAATGTCCAGATGGCAATGGAGAAGCACGGCATAACATATCCTGTGGTCTTGGACAACGACAAGGAGACATGGAAGGCCTTTGAGAACAGGTACTGGCCAAGAAAGTACATTGCAGACAACGAGGGTTACATACGATACGACCATATCGGAGAGGGAGCATACAAAGAGACTGAACAAGTCATCCAGGATCTCCTAAAGGAGAGGGCACTATCCATGGGAGTTCAGACTGCATCTGCAGAATCCCTTGTAGACATTGAAGAGTTTGAACACTCGCTGTTTAGAACTCCAGAACTGTATTTTGGCTACTACTTTGCACAAAATAGAAACCAGCTAGGCAACCAAGAGGGATTCCAGCCCGGCAGAA
This sequence comes from Candidatus Nitrosopumilus sp., assembly GCA_047516405.1. Classification (GTDB taxonomy): domain Archaea; phylum Thermoproteota; class Nitrososphaeria; order Nitrososphaerales; family Nitrosopumilaceae; genus Nitrosopumilus. The sequence continues at coordinate 5,358 of JAKZUU010000116.1, forward strand.
TCGTGTCATATGCACCCCCTGCGGATCTCGAACTGCACAAATTCTATGTGATTGGCGACTGGTTGAACCTTGACGGAAGCATGAAGCTGGTCTCAGAGACAGGCACCATCAAACTGTTGTACGTTGCAAAACAGGTAAACATCGTGACTGAAGATACTGCAAACTTGGAGATAATCCTAGATGAGAACCCCCTGCCGCAAGAGCATGCAGGAACAGACATAACGCCTGGCACCAACATCTTGCAGACAAGCGATGCAGGACTGTACAACATCATATCAAGCGATGCCAGTTCCCTGCACACGCTGGAGATCAAGGTTACAGGTAAAGACTTTCAAATGTTTACCTTTACCTTTGGGTAGTCCAGTCTTTGTAACCCCGCACACTGTGACTGCAGTGACACCGCATCCGGTGACAAATCTGTTTAAAGCAAAAAAAAAGTAGGATATATAGGAATAATCATTATGATCAGCGATTCTTGGAACAAGGCAGAAAATGAGAGTATATCTCAAAAGGTATTAGGCAGAGTAAAACCAGATGAGCCTCTAAAAAACAGGATCGATCTTGCGCAAAGAAAGCTAGGATTTCAAATCACAAAATTAGAGGGAATCAGCGAAAAACTGCAGAAAAAACACGATGCGATATTTGCAAAGATAGTTGCAGCACAAAAAAACCGCAAACACATCTATGCACAGGCATATGCCGGAGAACTAGCTCATGTAAGAAAGATGAAGAACATGATAGGCGGTGCCAAACTGTCCATGGAGCAGGTCAAGCTTCGGCTCGATACAGTATCAGAACTAGGCGATATCGTGGTAACTCTTAGCCCATGCATGTCAGTAATCAAAGGACTGAGTCCGTCACTTAACGGAATCATGCCGGAGGCAAACGCATCAATGCAGGATCTCTCACAGATACTAGGGGATGTCATATCAGGGTCATCAGTGGATAATGTGGATAACATGAATATGAACATGGATGCCAGTGCAGATACGATGGCAATTCTTGAGGAGGCGCACGGAGTCATTGCAGGCCAGACACAGACTGCAATTCCTGACGTTCCAGATTCCCTCAAGGGCCAGCAGACTCAAAGTGTTGATTCAAGCCAAGCAAAGGCCGCACTCTTTGATGTTCCAGACATCATCAGAGACAGAAGAATGCAGGCCAAAAACGACATTTTGGCCTGAGCCTTGCCAGTACAGGTTATCAGATAAGAGTCGCACAATCTAGTGATGCCGGTGATTTTTTTTCTGCACAGTGCGCAGCACAAAACAGCAGTCAAATAATGTGTGAGACATCTTTTGCCCAAAACCAGGCCTGCCGTGCAGTTTTTTACGTGTGGGAATTTACAGGCTGTCTGATCTCTGTTTGCTCCTTGCAATCAAGATCTTCTTTATTCGGGAGATTGTAGGATAACTATAACCACGTCTGCGATAATTCGCTATCATTATCTTCCAGTTTTTCAGTCTCCACTGGGCCTGTTCTGTAGTAACTGAATGAACCTCTTTTTGTATGATGCTTTTTCTTCCCACCTTCAAGGTACCTGCATCCTTTGCAGACCACCTGTTCTTTGCAAATTTCAGTCCCGTAAGGATTTCGTCTATGGGCATCTCTTTGAAATACTCTCCAAGTTTCTTCATCTCAGCATCAGTGGGTTTTTTTGAAATTGGGAGTTCAACTGTTGGATTTGCCATGACATGGTCTAGTTTTTTATGCTTTAAGAGAATTTTGCCGGATTAGAGTTAACAAGGTGGGTTGATGTGCAGTTTTTACCATTTTTTCACCCTTTTATGCCAGCTTAAATATGGAATTAACTAAAATGTTGTATTGTATAACAGACTAACATTATTTCTTGTTGCCGTAAGCATTCTCACAGTATCTTTTGCCGCTCTTCCCAACGCATTTGCGCATAGTCCAGGGGGAGACCAGGCCGAGCCGCTAGCTCTTGGAGACGCGCAAGTTACGGTTCGTACTGATTTAACTCCTTATGACCTTACGCTAGGAGATATTGATGAGGTGAATATGAAGATAAGATTTTTTGATGTTGACACGGACTTGATCTTCGATCATGTAACGTATAGAATTGAAATCTGGAAGAGTGAGGAACTGCTTGCAAGAAATCTCTTTTACGACAAGGATGGCAGACTAGATGTAGAGATACGCCCTTCAGATAACTGTAATGAAAATGAGTTATGGCGATGCATTATTTACGGCGGTTCTGAACACTCCTCTTCACCAGGTGCACTCTATGTGGAAGGCGCAACGTGCACTGATGAAAACCTAGATACCTGTGGAAGGCCTACAATCACCGGTCCGGTTTTTATTCAAGGTGGGCTGTATAACATTCGCATAGATGTTGAAGGTGCTACCAGTCCAAAGACTTTACTGTCTGAAAAACTTAGCTACGATACATTTGTCAGTATTATAAAAAAGCAGGATTTCCTAATTCAGACTGCCAATGCGGAGGTTCCGGTAGTTATCAAGACGTACTATGACGATATTGAAAACTTTGAATTTGACGCCTCTGACAATTCAATTAGCTTTGAGATGCCATTTGACTGGGATCCGGACTACATCAGATTGGTTCCGATAGTACATGAAGAGGTTAGGATTCCAGACTCGTTTGAGCCATATGTTCCAGGAAGACAGTTTACAGGCTATGTAAACGGCATAGAACTTGATCAAAGGGGGTTGATATCTGATCCATACAACATTAACGGAACAAACATTCTTCATTTTCTTATCACAGATGATACATTAAAAAAGATCAATGACGCACTTGGTCCGGACAACTATTCAAACAAAGTAATGAGTCTGAAAATAGTCCCATCACCTGAGATTGAGGCGGTATCTAGCGATTTTTATCTTGTTGACCTTGAAGACTTGGAACGACGAGTTCCAACTGACGTATCTGTTTCATACGACAGCACATACGGCGCCGATCAGGACATACCATTTGAATTTGCATTCTTTAATGAAGATGAGGCATTAATCCCGGATGTAAGATATGCCTATGCTGTTTATGACGAATCCAAACAAGAATTGGCACGCGGAGGCTATGATGATACGGCGACTCCCGGAATTATAGCCTTTGAGGGGTTGGACGTCCAAAACATCTACATCCCATCTCAGGGTCTTATCAGAATTGATGTCTTAGTTTATGGGGTTGGACTGGACTATGACCAAAAATATGCCGGGATTGGCACGGCAAGCTTGGACATAGGTTCTGGTTTGACAACATCTGTGCCTGAAGTAGCATCAATTCCTAGCTGGATTAAAAATAATGCTGGATGGTGGGCAGACGGTACCATAGATGATGCCACCTTTATCCAAAGCATCCAATTTTTGATTCAAAATGACATTATCAAGATTCCTGAGACAAGCGTTAGCAGTACTGGCCAAGAATCCGAATCAGACTCTGGTACAATTCCAAGCTGGGTTAAAACCAGTGCTGGATGGTGGGCAGACGGTACCATAGATGATGCCACCTTTATCCAAAGCATCCAATTTTTGATTCAACAAGGAATCTTAATTGTTTGATAATAAGATGTTTAAGAAGAGATTTTGCAGAGTGTTGATGAAATGAAGGACATCAATGACATCATGCCCAAAATCCCAAACATGAGATGGGGGGCTCTGATGAACAAAGTACCAACTAATGATAAAGTCAAAGAAATGAACAAAATTTTCCCAAGTAACGGCAAATGGCACACTGTTTTTGAAGAAAACGAATGGATTAAAATTGACGGAAAAGAGATTCGCAAAAAAGATCCAAACAAGTGGACATAAATTGAAAAATACATCCGCCATCATAATTCTAGTATTTTTTTGTCTAGTTGTATTTACATTTGACAATGTTTATGGCCATGGTGTAGGAAGCGAAACTTTTCCTCCTGTACCTCTAAACGGGAAGACTGTAACCTTGGAAGTATCATCTTCAAACAGTAATAATGACAATATCATTAACCTTGATGATGATGATGTTCTTACTCCGGCCAATGATCAGCAGATCTCTCTTTCATTGATTGATTTTGAATCCAAAATCACTTTACGGGATGTTACCTTTTTGATAAAATCCCAACGCGGGGAGCAGTTTTTATTTGAAAAAGAGTTCCAAGCAGACAACGGATTTCTAGTTTTTAATTTTATATCCGAAGAAACTGATTCCATTATCGTAGAGGAAAAAAAGAGTGATGGTAATTTTTTTGCCTCTTTGCTAGGATTTGAAAGTAAACTAATTGACATTAAAGGACAGAATCTTAGTGAAGGAGGGCTATACAAATTTGATGTGAGCATACTAACAGCAGATGGATATTCCAAAGAATTAGAATCTCCCCTGACATTTGATGTAGGCATCTCCATCCCCCAAACATCACGATATGGCATCGTTGATCCAAACTTTGGGGAACAAAACATTGATGTGATAACATACTATGATGAAATTTCAAATTTTCAATATGATCCAGATTCAAAAGAAATCCGTTTTACCATGCCGTTTGATTGGAATGAGTCAAACATTAACCAAACTTCCGTAGTTCATCAGGAGATTAGGATTCCAAAAGAATTTGGCGATTTATTGGTTTCAGGCTTTACGATTTATGTTAATGGGGTGCAGCTATCTGAGGATGTTGTAAACATTGATGATTTTTTTGCAGATAGCAGGACCGTTCATTTTATTATATATAAAAAAGAACTGTTCAATGTATTTGAAAATAATCCAAGTGCGAACAGAATGGATTTTCTAATCAAACCAGATCGTGATTATCTTCATCTAAGTTCTGTCACTGATAATGGCCAGTTTAGAATTCTTGCAACTTTGGAGCCTGAAAATATCATATCCAACTCTAATGCCGAGATACTTTTTGATATTACTGATATTTTCTTAAAAAATAAGCCTGTTGCAACAGATTATGAGTTTTCATTGATACAAGGCAGCAATGCCATCTTTAAACAAAGTGGAACAAGTACTGATTCAAGCGATCAGCACAACATTGTAGAATTTTTCATTCCTGAAGGCATTTCAGGCATTGTCTATCTTAATTTTACAAATTTAGATGGTAATGAGTTTGCCAAAACATCCATTCCTATAGTGATTAACAGAATTGAGAATACAATGCATATTCCAAATTGGATTAAAAACAACGCATTGTGGTGGTCTGAAAACCAGATCGATGATGAAACGTTCATCCGTGGAATCGAGTATCTCATACAGAATCAAATAATTACAGTCTCTGCCACATCCGAAGGCGTAAAATCGTCATCTATTCCTTCTTGGATTAAGACCAATGCCGGATGGTGGGCGTCAGGACAGATCGATGATGAAACATTCCTCCAAGGGCTCAAATTTTTAATCCGGCAGGGAATAATCAGCATATAATTTTAATACACTTTAAAATCTAGACTGTTCTACGGAGCATCATATTAAAGTAAGATTATCCTTTGATCTATTGATTGACTGCCACACATTTCGTCCTTTTAAAAAATCAGCGTTACGATTACAAGACATCTGCGTCTTTATTTGAATTTTTTGCCGCCATCACTCTTCTTTCTGTCTTGCTACTCTTTACGATCCTATCACCTCAGATGGCAACCGCCCAAGTCTTTATCCCATCTGATGAATATCTAGGATATTTTGATGCCAATGAAATCTATACTGTAGTTGGAAATATCAAAAACGAGAGCGATTTTGCAGTGCTCCCAACTGTTACTGTTACTGTGATTGACGACACTCAAATTTTCTCCAAGACAATCATACATGTTCCAATACCTTCGGGTGCAGAAATTCCATTCAAGATAAAATTTCCGACAGTATCCTCCAAGAGTCCTACACTCACAGATGCAGAGATATCATTTGAAAGAACAATAGCTGACAAAATTCCTATTGACGTGCTTTATGACAAAACTTTACATCTACACGCAGACGGTCATATCACGGGAAGAATCCAAAACAACGGCAATCACACCATTTACTATCCTAAAATATTTGCTGTAGTGCACGGGCATGATGCTGTATTAGACATTGCTCAGAACATAGAGTTCATTGAGAAGATTGATCCTGGCCAGGTAGTAGAATTTTCCATGTATCCTGATCCTTCAATTACCGATGACGTGTTTTACTATAGCTGCTTTGGTCCAGTTGATACTACGGTAGTTCCGATAACTACCAAGAAAAACGATGGTGATTTTAACTTTAGATATGATTCAGGAGCCTGGTATTCTCGTGCAACATTTGATGAAACCGGAACAGTAATGACTGTTAAAGGCTACAACAGCTTTGCAATTGAAACCTATGCGAACTTTGAGATCCCTCCTATATCGGGCAACGAGGAGTTTTCAGTTACCCTAAACGATGAACCGATTGATTTTATCCAAAGTATTGATGATCTGGGATTCTGGCACATTGCATTTACAGTTGAGCCTACTTCTCAGCACACATTAAAAATTTCAGGTTTTGAGAAGGGGCTGCCCCCAGAACTCTCAAATATTCCTGCATGGGTCAAACTTAATGCTTACTGGTGGTCAACTGATCAGATATCTGACATAGAATTTCTTGAAGGAATTGACTATTTGTTTGAAAAAGCAGTGATATATGTTTCACAAAAAAGTATTGTTCAGGAATCGCAGTGGATAGTTCCCCAGTGGGTCAAGCAACCCTCTGAATGGTGGTATGACGAAAAAATCACTGATGAGGAGTTTCTCTTACTAATTGAATATCTTGTAGGGCAAAAAATAATCCTAGTTTAGAAGAACGCTTGACATGGCCGTGATATGTATTTATGATATCAAGCTCTGCAAAAAAATCTTATTATATAAATTTCAACTAGCACATTACGTGTTTCCGCTAAGAGATGAAAATCCTCATCCTCCAGGGTTCAAACCAAGGGTGACCTATGCCTTAATCATATCTAATGTTGTCGTATTTTTTTTCGAGGTAGCATATACAGGACAGTTTTTTGATTTCACAAATCGAAGTGCATTTGTAATGTTCTATGATTTTGGTGCCGTTCCTGCCTGCGTTGTCCGAGATTTAGCAGGAATAGATGTAAGTGATGGAATTGTTTTTGGACAGAACATATTGTACTGTCCTGCATATCCTACACTTACGCTACTGACATCCACTTTCATGCATGGTGGTTTAATCCATCTTGGAGGCAATCTCCTATTTTTATGGATATTTGGAGATAATATTGAACAAAAATTTGGGAAGATAAAATATCTTGGAATTTATTTAATGTGGGGGGTTACCGCAGGACTAATTCACATACTTGGTGATACTAATAGTGTCACTCCTGCAGTTGGAGCATCTGGTGCCATTTCTGGAATACTGGGTGCGTATCTTATCATTTTTCCAAGGGCCCGAATTCAAACTATCATGATATTTGGATTCTTTTGGAGAATGATGCATATTCAAGCCCTATGGTTTTTGCCATTCTGGCTGGTCTTTCAAAATTTGCTTCCATTCTTTATTCAAGGATTCGGTGTTGCAGGCAGTGGCGTAGCTTTTCTTGCTCATATAGGAGGGTTTGTAGTTGGTCTGGGAACTGGCTACATTTACAAAATAACACATCGTACAAACTTTACATATGGAACAAGATATGGTTACAGGCCTGACTATTAGAATCACAATGCATTAATTCTGCCTAAAATTTTTCCATGACAGTCATCATGATACACAAAATGACACGTACTGTATCTGAAATTATGTACAATATATTACAAGTTTTTTAACATATTGCAGTCTCTAAGATTTAAGCCTAGATAGATGAAGATTTAGCAAATCTCGTATTAATTTCTGATTATCAACACCCATCTCCAGAAAAAATATCAAATAACAAATGTTATAAAAATTATTGACGCAACAATATATCTGCACAAACTGTCTGCATGTTGGCACAACATCAAGTTAGTCTGTTCTACCGGATTTAATTCAGGTAATCTTTGTGGTAAAAACGCCTAAATGGCCTGAAGATTTACGAATTTTCATGCCTTTGATTACCGTATCGATGTATCCTGGCAGAACTCAGGAACAAAAAAACAAGTATGCAAAAGCAATCACAAAATCAGCAGTTGAGATTTTAAAGACAAAAGAGAATCACGTTATTGTTGTTTTTGAAGACAATCCTAAAGAAAATTGGTTTTTAGCAGGAAGCCAACTTTAATTATTTTTTAAAATATTTTTTTGGATGACCTATTTTTTGATCTTATTATTATTGTTATTATTATTACATACATCATCGGACTTTATCCTTTTATTACCATTTGACTACTTCCTTTTATGAAAGCTGCAATAGTTCAATTCAAAGCGTCAACTAACAAAAACATTAACCTGAAAAAAATTATCTCCTTCATTTCAAACGCAGCTTCCAAAAATGCGACCTTGTGCGCATTTCCAGAGTTTATGATGTTTTACACAAATTCATCTCAGACTCCAAAACAACTGGCCGACTTGGCTGAAACAATTAACGGAGATTTTGTTGGAGCTATAGCAAAAACTGCCAAAGAAAATCACATCCAAGTTGTAGGCTCATTTTATGAAAAGAGTCGAAGAAAAGATCGTGTTTACGACACTGCTTTTATAATTGATGAATCAGGCACGGTAATCTCTACATATAGAAAAATTCATCTGTATGATGCATTAGGATTTAGAGAATCTGACAAAATGATTCGTGGCTCTAAAATTACAAGACCTGTAAAAACGTCTATTGGAAAAATTGGCATGATGATCTGTTATGATTTAAGATTTCCAGAGATATCAAGATCACTTGCAGCATCTGGTTCTGAAGTTTTAGTAGTACCTTCTGCATGGGTTGATGGAAATATGAAGGAAGATCACTGGGTCACAATTAACAAAACACGCGCTATTGAAAATGGATGTTATGTGATCGCACCGGATCAAGTTGGACATATTTACTGTGGACGAAGCCTAGTAATTGATCCATATGGAAAAATCCTACTTGACATGAAAAAGAAACAAGGAATCGACTTCGTTGACATTGATTTGAATAAAGTAATTCAAACACGTAAACTTTTACCATTGCTTAAAAACAGGAGAACCGATATTTATCCTACTTTGAAGGTATAATTTTTCTAGTCTTACAGTTAAAATTTGCACATTGTTTTGTCCATTTCTGATTTCGTGAGTAACGAAAGATTATCATTGGCCACTTACACACATCACACGGCATCTTTGTTGCTCTCAATCTTGCTTTTTGTAATAATGGCGATGATGCTGTACATCCACCATAAAAATTTGAACATCCCATAAATCGTTTCTTACTTATTCGTGATCTAATTACCATTAATTCACCAATCGTACATTCCGGACATTTCACTAGTCCATTTTTTGGAGAGTTAGTTCCAAGAATAATGTATTTTTTTTCTTTTGGGGACCATGAAAGATATCCGTTGCTATCTAAATACTGCATGATCTCTTTTTTGAAGGCACTAATTACCGACTTTGTAGTTTTTACCGTATCCCTTACTTGTACTTTTTTGCTTTGAATTTTTTTAGAATTTGCTCTCTTCACGGTTCTTCTTTTTCCTATTTTCTTTGGCATTATCTTCTCCTCGATTCTTCTTTTTACTACCACTTTGTATCTATTGGCGTTGTACTTTGAAAAAGAAATTATTCTCAAATCATTCCAAATATGTTGCCAATCTAAAGCAGATGAATGAAGTATTGGGACCAACGAACTAATTTTCATACAGCGTACCAAACCTCCAGTATTCAAACCGATACAGCTGATCTTGAGTATCTATTATGTCATCATTTCAAGAACGCTTCTATCTACTGATTTACTAAAACAATTTTTATAGGGAAATTGGTCAGTGACACATATGAAAAAAGTTTGTGTTCTTGGTGCTGGTAGCACAAAATACGGAAAATTAACAGACAGTATAGGCGATATTACTACTCAGGCATCAATTTTAGCTATTGAGAGTGCAGGAATTGACCCAAAAGACATCAAAGCGGCGTACATTTCAAACGTTTTTGGAGTTGCCGATAAACAGGTACATCTTGGCCCTGTATTAATGAGCAATTTGGGAATTTCAGATAAACCCTCATTATCAATAGAATCTGCATGTGGAAGCGGTTCTGTATCTTTTCGAGAAGCGTATGCTAATGTTGCAGCTGGGTTTTACGATTGTTTAGTTGTAGCCGGCGTTGAAAAAGTAACTCACACAGGTACTGAATGGACAACAACTTACTTTTCGTATTGCTCTGATTTTTTTTATGAGGGTCAAGCAGGAGCATCATTTCCAGGTCTGTTTGCATCCATGGCCCGAGCTTATTTAACAGAATTTAATGCAACTGAAGAGGATTTTGCAAAAGTTGCAGTAAAGAATCACGAAAATGGAGTATTAAATCCAAAAGCTCATCTACAAAAGAAAATCACACTTGACGACGTAATGCGTTCACCGATTGTTGCAAGTCCTCTGAAACTTTATGATTGCTGTCCATTTTCTGATGGTGCAAGTTCTGTAATACTTTGTTCTGAAAAATTTGCAAAAGAGCACGGCGGTGATTATATTGAAGTTATTGGTTCAGGTCGAGGCGGCTCACCTGCTTCTTTACAGGGACGAGAACATCTGACAACAATTCCTAGTACAAAGATTGCTGCAAGAGATGCATACAACATGGCAGGTATTACTGCAAAAGATGTAGATTTTGCAGAAGTACACGATTGTTTTACCATAGCAGAAATCGTTGACACAGAAGATTTAGGATTCTTTGATAAAGGACAGGGCGTTCAAGCTGTTCGTGAAGACAGAACAAAATTAAACTCTGACATTTCTATTAATCCGTCTGGCGGTCTTAAATCTAAAGGACATCCAATTGGAGCTACAGGTGTTGGACAAGTGGTAGAAGTATTTGATCAATTAACTGGGAAAGCTGGTGCAAGAACCGTCAATAATGCAAAAATTGGTTTAACCCATAATTTCGGCGCAACCGGTGCAAGCTGCGCCGTTCATATATTCCAAAGTGTGTAAAATGTCAGTTAAAGAACAATTCATCGAAAATATCAAACACGGGAAAGTTTTAGTCCATAAATGCACTGCCTGCAAATTAGTTCATCTGTCAACAGTATATTATTGCCAAAAATGCGGTAGTAGCAAATTCGAGGATGTCATCTTAGAGGGCGTAGGCTCAATTGCTACTTATACCATAATTACTGTACCTCCTGCAGGTTTTGAAAAATATACTCCATACGCCTTTGTTGTACTTCAGTTAGATGGTACAGACTTGAGAATTTCTGGATTTATGGCAGGAATTGCTACTCCTAATGATTTACCTGTAGGAGCAAGAGCTAAAATTACTGATTTTGATGAACGTGGAATCATAATTGAAAAGCAGCAAAATAATTTACCTTAATTATTAAAAAAATCATAATTACGTTTTAATTATTTTGTATATCTGATAACTTTCATGTCAGTAGAAATTATTTGTGGAAAATGCGGAGAAAAGATCACAGACATGAAAATGCTAAAACATCTCAAAGATGTACTAAACACATCTAGTGGTAAGTGTCCATCATGCGGACAAAAACTTTCTACATCTGAGTTTTCGCTTGATGTCCAAGAAAACTAATCTTAAAATTTTTTTTATTTTTGAAAAAATCACTAAAAAATATTTGCAATAATTTAGTCATAAGTCTTATTTACTCCTTTCTTTCAGAAACAACAATGAACTTAAGTGAAGATGACCTAGACTCTGACCTAGACTCTGATTCTGAGAGAGGAGGCATCCTACAATCTACATCAAAACGTGTCAGAATGATCTTCTCTGTTATGGCAAGTCCAAATAGGATAGATATTCTTAGAATACTACATTCTAAAGGCCCGTTAACTTATTCTGAACTAAAATCACTTGCAGGATTCAAATCAAAAAAAGAAAGTGGTAAATTTGCATATCACTTGAGAAAACTATTACGACAGTCCCTTGTTGCGCTCAATAAATCCGAAAGACGTTACACCATTACAAATCTTGGAAAACTTGTTTTGAGTTTAGCAAGACAAATTGAAGAAAGATCCATCATCGAGAGCGGAAAAATGTATGTTCGAACATCCTCTAATTCAATTGAAGAATTCAATTCTCATAAAATAATTCAATCTCTGGTTCGTGAGGGAAGCCTTCCTCTGGAACTAGCACAAAAAATCACCGAGGAAGTTGAAAATAGAATTTACAAATATCAGACTACTTATCTTACAGGCGCATTAATTCGTGAAATGGTAAACTCTGTTCTATTGGAACACGGCCATGAAGAATATAGAAACAAACTTGCACGCCTTGGTTTACCTGTTTATGACGTTCAGGAGATGATCTCTCATTTAGACAATGTAGATAGTGGGGCAGAAGATCTTTTATTTAATACCGGACAGCGAGTATTTACCGAACATCTTCTTACAAATATTCTATCTAAAGATATAGCGGATTCTCATCTTTCCGGCGATCTCCATATTACTAATCCTGGAGTTTGGTCCATGATTCCTGATACAATATTTGTTAATGTTAGAGATTTGATCGAAAACGGAATTGATTTTGGCGGAAAATATCTGGGAGTATCAAGAATTCCTTTTTCCAAACATCTTGACGATATCACAAGTTCGTTATCTATAATGATTTCCCTTCTCTCACGAGAAGCTTCAGAAGAAATTGTACTTGATGGATTTGTTTCGTTGTTTACAAGACACCCCAAATTTTTAATCGACCTTGAACACAAACTAACTAATACTTTTGCAACTATATCTACAACTTCAAAATATAATAAAACAGGCACTAATGTTTCAATTCGTTTACAACTAGGATCTAATATGAAAATAATTAACTTGATTATAAATGCACACAAAAATTATACAAAGATTACACCGATTCCAAAAATTGGTTTGATCATTGATATAGGAGATGGAAAGATCACCGATGTATCACAAACATTATCTGAAATAATTTTACTTGGTGGAAAAGTAATGTTTGCAAAAGGTAAAACATCTAGCTGTGGCATTACCAATAGTTTCACAAAGCTCCTGAGCCCACTTTCAATTGTATTGCAATCTGTTTCAATAAATCTTCCAAGATTGGCATTTGAATCAAATAAAGATGAAACTTATTTCAGAGCTAGACTTGCGTTATTAATGAAACCCGCTTTAATTTCAATGGCGTTAAGAAAAAAAGAGATCTCAGATCTTACTAGGCAAGGACTCAACCCAATTCTTGCCAAACATACACAATACATGCAAAGAAGCTCTGTTTCTCTTACTGTGAACTTGGTAGGCCTCAACGAAGCTGTCTTCAACATACTTGGATTCCCTAACAATAAAAAAGGACGAGCCATCCTTCACAAAGTAATCGAGACTGCCGTTGATGTCGGTACTAAAAAAGGCAAGGAATTAGGCGAAACTGTGGCTGTTTCCATGACTGAATCTGACGGTTCCATTCGTTTTACCAGCCTCGATGCTGAAAAATACGGCAAGAATTTCACTTTAAATTCAATGGAAAACGATTTTTATTCCCAGGGAATGACATTTAACGCCTCTGAAATTCTTGATCTTACCAGTAAAAGTGAATCCGTTTCTGAATGTAATAAACTCTCAAAGATGCTTAATGGAGGATTGTCCGTAGCACTAAAAATTGACAACCATGCAAATGTTGAGACGATCAAAAAATCCATCGAAAAAGCATCAGAACTTTTACTTTCCTTCAAACTAACAAGAAATAGTATGATCTGTGGCGAGTGCGGCTTTAAGGATGAGCCATTTGATGAGAAGTGCCCAAGGTGCAAGTCGCCTTACATTATCTGAAATTCGTAAATCCGAAACTAGTTGCATCTATATCTTAAAAATATTTGATCATTTCGGTTCTTCTGCAAAATCGGTTGATCGGGTTTGAATCCAAACTTTGGGCATACGAGAAGATCTCACTTACTTGTACCCTGAACTAGGACGTCACTGCCCCGTATGGTAAACTTGAGGGCGGTCGGATTGCCCAGCATCTCAAGTATGGGTTTGGGTATGTAGCTGTAGCTTGTAAGACGCTTTTTGTTTTGTATTATCGAGACTGTAAAGTCCTTAGCATCACTGACCCATTGAGTCACATTATTCTTTTACCACATGATCATATAAAATTGACAATACAACTTCAAACATAACCAATTGGTATTAGATCCATGTATAAAAACAGATCGGCAAAGACAGATAGGAACCGCCGCGACGGGCTTCAGATAGCTAGGAATCCTGCCAGGATACAGCAGAAAGGAGCAAGACGGTGGAAGGTGATGTCCCAGTCAGTTGCAAAACTGTGGTATCTTGTGGTTCTTGGTTCAGCGGGACTGACATGTCAGTGTCCGCAAC
>JAKZUU010000117.1:0-3309 GCA_047516405.1 Candidatus Nitrosopumilus sp.
GCACAAGCCACTTCTGACAAACCAACACAAGCCACTTCTGACAAACCAACACAAGCCACTTCTGACAAACCAACACAAGCCACTTCTGACAAACCAACACAAGCCACTTCTGACAAACCAACACAAGCCACTTCTGAAGAATCTAATTAACTAAAATCCTCATCGATTTTATCTGTCAATTTTTGACAGATGAATATGTGCAATCTTCCATGTTGGCTGTTTTACAAGCACAAATGTCGCACGTCCAACAATTGTCATATGCTCACCAGTGTATGCTTTATTATCTACCAGCATTCCCTTTTGAATCAGTTCTAATGCTACCACTGCAGCATCTCCAAACAGACTGATTTTTGGATTCTTTATCTCATATGAATAGTCTGATATGCTTATGAATTTCAACTCTTCAAGCTCTATTGTAGTCTTGTAATCTTTGAGATCATATGGCGGCAGATCACTAAAGCTAGAAAATTTAGGATCGTTTAGGTGAATATCTCCTAGTACTGATAATTCCTTTGTTATTCCGGCCTGAAACAATGTCTCTATGACCCCTATGATCTCTGATTTATCGCTCAAAATAGTCAGTTTTAAATATAAAAAATATCTCTTTAAGTCTTCGGTTTTGTTGGCATACCCATTGATACCTATCTTTGACTAGCTCGAGGGAATCAAAATAAACACAATTCTGAGCCGCATGTTCTGTAACGCAAAGCACCATCAAATTTTTTCCCCAACACTTGACTCTGTATTCTGTTTTGATGTCTCAACTTTCAGTAGCTTCTGTTCTGCCATCTTGCCATGAAACTCTTTTTGTGCACTGACATCCTGTATTCGTACATGTCATCTCATGCACCAAAATAATGTGTTTTTTTGCTGGTCTTGCATGTGTAAATGCAGGCATTGAACGCTATCTGCTTTTGATTTTTCTTCTTCTTCTTTTTATAACAAAGTCTCTGCAAAATATTCAAACTATATTAATAACAGACACCATTTACTATAACTATTAATGAAATTTACTAGATTAAAATTATGGTGGCTACTTTGATCAATAAAATGAATAATATGAAAGGTGCAAAGGCCTTGATGGTTGCCATGGAAAAAGAAGGCGTCAAGCAAGTATTTGGATTGCCTGGAGGCGCAAATCTCCCAATGTACGACGAGTTCTCCAGGTGCGACATCAGGCACATATTGGTAAGACACGAACAGTCAGCTGCCCACATGGCAGACGGCTTTGGCAGGGTTAGCAGAAAACCCGGCGTCTGTTTTGCAACATCTGGCCCGGGTGCCACCAACATCCTGACCGGCATTGCAACAGCCCAAGCCGATTCTGCCCCCATGGTTGCCGTAACCGGACAGGTGCCAGTTAAAATGATCGGCAAAGATGCGTTTCAAGAAAGTGACATCATTGGAATGGCAAATCCTGTCGTAAAATACGCCTTTCAACCCCGAAATGCAGCAGAGATTCCAGAGATCGTCAAAAAGGGATTCTTTATTGCAGAGACCGGAAGGCCTGGCCCCGTGTTAATTGACATCCCAAAAGACGTCCAAGAAAATGAGGCAGAGATGGTTTTTCCAGATGAGTTTAAAATTCGAGGGTATCATCCTTGGGCAGATCCTGATATTGTAAACGTTGAAAAAGCAATTGACATGCTGATGAGTTCTGAGAGGCCAATAATCTTGGCAGGCGGCGGCACCATCATCTCATCGGCATTTGCAGAACTCCAATCAGTTGCAGAATCCCTCATGCTTCCCGTGGTTACCACCTTTAAAGGCAAGGGCGCATTTCCTGAAAACCATCCTTTGTCATTGGGCCCGATAGGAATGCATGGGCATGCAGAGGCAAACAAGATGATGACCGAGGCTGACTGTGTCCTTGCAATCGGAACCCGGTTCTCTGACAGATCCGTTGGAACCTTTGAGGCCTTTGAAAAAAGATTAAAGATCATTCACATGGACGTTGACCCCGCAGAGATCGGCAAAAACCAAACGGCACAAATTGCCGTAATCGGGGATGTGCGCGTAAACTTGAGAGTCATGGTAAAACTAATCCTACGAAAAGCAATCAAAAAGACGGAAGAGAGTCTGTGGATAAAGCATGTTAAAGAGACCAAATCGTATTGGAAAGACAATCTAAAATTACATCCAGGTGAGATGGGCGCTGCCAAGATTCTACGCAAGCTTCGTGAACTGCTCCCAAAGGAATCCATTGTAACCACTGAGGTAGGACAACATCAGATGTGGGCATCATTATTCTACGATGTGATCCAACCTGGCACCTTTTTTAGCTCAACTGGACTTGGCACCATGGGTTGGGGATTTCCAGCTGCAATCGGCGCCAAAGTTGCAAGACCTAGCGTCCCTGTTGTGGATATTGCAGGTGATGGAAGTTTCAGCATGACTGAAAACTCGCTTGCAACTGCAGTACTAGAGGATATCCCCGTAATTGTATTTCTCTTAAACAACTCTATATTGGGAATGGTTGCCCAATGGCAGAGAACCTTCTATAACCGGCGAATGATCGGCGTGCAACAAGAACAATGCCCTGATTACGTCAAATTGGCAGAATCCTACGGTGCCCAAGGAATAAGGGCGCAGTCCATGGATGAACTTGACAAGGCGATCAAATCCGCACTGAGCAGCGATGTTGCAACTGTAATCGACATTCCAATTGATCCCGAGGAAGACGTACTGCCATTTGTGGCACCGGGAACCCCGCTAACGGAGATGATTCTACCCTCTTAGTGATGTATTATGTGGGCAATTCTCTCTATTCTAGTTGAAAACAAGCCTGGGATACTCTTCAAGGTCACACATCTGTTCCGGTCCAGAAATTTCAACATCGACAGCATCTCAGTGGGGGTAACTGAGAATCCTGACTACTCCAAGATGACCATCACCACATACGGTGATGAAAAACGGATAGCCCAAATAGTAAAACAGCTAGACAAAATGATCGACACCGTAAAAGTCGAGCATCTGGATCAGCATAAAACCATATACCGTGAGCTGTGCCTTTTCAGGGTTAAGATCAGCACTGCCAGTGACAGCATGCAGATCAACCAGCTGGCAAAGGCATACGGCGGCATAGTGCACGATGTAACAAAGAATTCACTTGTAGTGGAGATGACTGCCACCCCTGATCAAATCAAGGCCTTTGAAGAGCTGATAGTACCATTTGGCATACTGGACATTGCACGAACAGGCGTCACTGCCTTGCAAAGGAGCAGAACATGAAGGTCAGAATATTTGATACAACACTGAGGGACGGGGAGCAGACTCCGGGCATATCCTTGTCGCCTGACCAAAAACTCT
>JAKZUU010000118.1:0-2617 GCA_047516405.1 Candidatus Nitrosopumilus sp.
TTGATGTTGGGAACTGCGTCATAGTAGTCGTTGCGATCGAAAATTTTATCACCGTCGTCGGTCACTCCCTCATAAACCTTGTCGACGCATGTGATGTTAGGCTCTACATAGGGCCGGTTTATTCGCACACCTTGGGTATAACCGTCATGAGCATCCAAGTATTCCTCAGGGATCATTATTGTTGGATTGTGATGATCGATTCTAACAGTAAGCTGTGCTGCACTGTTGGTATTATCTGACGTATCAGACACTGCATCTGCAGGAATTTGTATTGTAACTGTACGGTCAGTATGAACATAGACATGATAGATAAATTGGCCAAAATCTTTGGTCATGGTTCCACCATCAATGTCACTTGATATTATGTCTTCGGCTGTAAATGTGTCAGCATCTATTGATGAACTAAAATGTATTTTAAATCGAACAGAGGTGGTTACTCCAACAAGACAGTCCGGGTCAGGTTCGGTTGAATTACAGGGATGACTTGCAAGAGTGATTGTAGGAACGATTGATTGCGAAGATTGGGCATGGGCAGTACCGGTTACAGACACAAGCACCGCAGAGAAGGAGACAAAAAGTAAGAAAAGAACAGTCCATTTTTGACACGTCATATTTTTCATAACCCTCGTGCCATGCTGATTGTACGAAATAATTTATAATAGCAATCATTGTCAAAAAATGCAATCTAGACCATTAAATATTTTTCGTGTGCTGGCGATGATTCTATTGTACGAAAATTATGTCCAACTAAGATCAAGCTTACCGTAAAGGATTATTTTGCACTATACCGATCAAACCATGTGACAAAAAAGAGGAGGGTAAGGCTGACTGAGGGAACTGTGAGGTACGTCATACGACAACGGCAGAAAGGCAAGAGATCATTACAGATAGCTACAGAACTTGGAATTAGTCCACAATATGTGAGAAAATTGTGGGCCAAATTTCAGGACACTGGCATGATCCCTGTTCTCTACAAGGCAGGACGTCCAAGGAAGACGATAACCCGGGACATGGTCACCGTGGTGCTTGATCATTATGCCAAGATGCCTGCTGGTGTAGTCCGTCTTGCCTGCCGCATCAGGGAGACCAATCAAGACATAAGCTTTTGTGACGTATACAACATTATGAGGTCAGAGAACATGGTAACACCATCCCCTGCAAAGTCAAAGAGACGCAAATGGGTGCGATACGAGCGCAGGTATTCCAACGCAATGTGGCACGTAGACTGGCACATGATCAAGGATTCACGCCTAAAGGGGCTCAATCTGATAGTGTTTCTGGACGATGCGTCAAGATGCGTTACCGGATTTGGCGTGTTCCAGGACGCAACGTCTGAAAATGCAGCACTGGTACTGCGCCGGGCTATATCCGAGTCCACGGCCCCCGCCCAGATGCTCTCTGACAACGGCAGGTGTTTTGCAGGAGGAAAGATTGGGGGTCCAAAAAAACGATGGACCCCTACGGTGTTTGAGGAGGAACTTCTTGCCAACAACATCGTGCTGATAACCACCAGACCACACCATCCCCAGACCAATGGAAAGCTTGAGAGGTTCTTCAGAACGTTTGAAAGTGAGTTTGTGCACTTTGAGAGAGTGGAGGAATTCATGGAGTTTTACAACGAGCGAAGAACTCACTTTTCACTTGACATCAAGAATAGCTAAACCCCCTTGATGGCACTCCATAGCAAAAAGGTGCCGGAAGCGATCAGAAAAAGCAATGATGCATGGATGGAGGAGGATGCCAATGACTAGCGAAACTAATTTTCATATAATACACGTGCTGGCGATGGTTGTAGGATTCTGAAAGTAGTATACCTCTTTACCTGACATTATATTACTCACCTGTTTGCCAGTCTATAACAGATTCCCCTGCAGAGGGCATCTTGCGGGAGAATGCCTGTGCTGGAGTCTCATGGCGCTCCCAGCCAAGAGAACGGTGCGCCAGATCATGGTTGTGACAGTCCATGAACCGATCTATGGCACCCATCCTTGGCAATATGTGAAACGGCTCGCCCACATGGCCGTCATGCGGTCCCCGGTGGTTCTGTGCACGGACTCTTCCTTGGACTCATGCAGGTAGCGCTCGATCTCCCCGTGGAATCGTTCCAGCTTGCCGTTTGTCTGCGGATGATTTGCCCGTGCAAGTATATGCCTGATGTCAAGTCTGACCAGCTCCTTTTCAAACTTTGAGGCACCCTTTTGCTTGTACTCTCCTGCATGTACCTGCCAGTAAGATCCGCTCACTTTGAGCATTTGCGGCGACACGCCCGTCCAAACCGAAAGGTTTTGATCGATCCTCCGATAACAAACTGTATTGTAACAAAACTATGTCCACCCCGGTTTAGACGCACTCTGCGCGAATTTATTAGGCTGCATTATCCAAGACGTCTAATGCCGGTCAAGCTGGATGACGACAAAATCAAGTACGTCATTTGCGAGAAGGAGAATGGGGACCCCCAACACCACAATAGCGGAGTGATCTGGACCCCTCTTTTCGGTACCACTTTTTGCATACTTTTCCGTATGATTCTATTCCTCATTTATTCCCACCCTCCAATTCAGTTAACCCAAAAGTGAAGCATTCGCATGAATACTGCTCTAATCCATATAGAAATAAC
>JAKZUU010000119.1:0-4703 GCA_047516405.1 Candidatus Nitrosopumilus sp.
GCTTGACAAAAAGATCATCCATATCGACTTTACCCCATCAGAAGTCTACACATATTATAGACATGATGTGGAGATCGTGGCAGACATAGGCTCGGCGATGGGTTCCATCCTGAAGGAGCTTGAGAGATTGCAAACTGAGAACCGTGGCTGCAAGTCATATCCGCGAAAGGAGGTCCCTGAGACATTCCAGAGGATTCGATCAGAGGTGATACAGAGAATTGAGATATTCAAGGATGACCTTGCATATCCCGTAAAACCTGAAAAGATGATATTTGATGTCCGCAAAGCGCTGGGTACAAAAGACATAGTGATCTCCGATGTCGGTACCCACAAGCTGTGGATTGCCAAAATCTACCAGACATTTGAGCCCAACACGTGCATCATATCAAACGGCTTTGCGTCAATGGGATTTGCGTTGCCCGGGGCGCTTGGCGCCAAGCTGGCCTTTCCGGAAAGGGCGGTAGTTGCAATGACTGGAGACGGCGGATTTTTGATGAATGTTCAGGAGCTGGAGACTGCCGTGCGTATGGGATTGTCTGTTATCGTGGTGGTATGGGTGGACAACGACCTGAACCTTATATCGACAAAGCAGAAGCACGAATTTGGAAAGAGCGTGTTTACAAAGTTTGACAATCCTGACTTTGTTCAGATTGCACGGAGCTTTGGTGCACAGGGGTTTCACGTAAAATCTGTCCGGGAGTTCTCAGAGACCATGCAGAGGGCAAAAACAATCTCAGGTGTACCCGTCGTGATTGCAGTGGATGTGGACTATTCACGAAATGAGATCCTGTTTGACGACTCGTTCCACCCGTATATGGATGGCCTAAACCACAAGGAAGAAGAGCGGCAGTCTTGATGGACAGCATAGAACGGTTCTGCTTTCGGCTTACTCCCAGACGCTAATACATAAAAATAATCCTTCATGACGCATTTGAGCCTGAGCGGAGTTAATTTTTGTGCGATGGGACAGCAGCCATATCTCTTGCTACTGCGGTAATAAAACTGCGATAAAATATAATATTTTGCTGTTGGAACTACATCTCATTATTATCCTATTTTGCAGCAGCTTTTGCTTTGCAGTCCTCTTGCAATCCAATAAATTGAGAAGATTAGGACGCCCACAGAGATAAATTTCAATTCCAGTCCCTGCATGGGAAACAGTGAGAGTCCTCCTACTGCGCCTAGAACTACTGCCAGTGGTGCAGTGCATGCAGGACATCCGGGAGTAAATGCCGCAAATACGCCTCCCAGCACCGTGGTGGAATTTGACTTTACAGAGTTCATCATCTTTATTCTTTTCATCCTAAATGCAATCATTGCAAAGTTGATTCCGCCCAAAGACGAGATGATGACAGTCAATCCAATTGATGCTGCAATATACCACGGTGCTATCTCAGATACTGCATCAAAATGAGTCGGCAGCATGGCCATTGTCAGGTAATAGTAGATTACACCCAGCCCGACACTGCTAACTATTGCAATGCTTGCGTATCTTTTGATGGTCAATACGTTTGAGACCAGCTGTAACTTACCTGCCATGCAAGATACTTTGTCTCTTATCATATTTTAATGGTTTTGTCAGTTAATCAAAGTTATTATTCACAGTCCAGGTATAACAGACATGAGAGATTTTACATCTACAGAAAAATCAATTCTTGTCCAGTATGCCATAAAAAAATATGAAGAGGAGCAAGTAGTTACTAAAAAACTAACTAGCATCATGTCAGAAAAAGACGTTCATAGAAACATTGACACCCTTATTGGAACACAGCGTGTTAGACGTATAGGACCAGAAATTCTTCAAAACAATGAAAGCCACACTGAACTGCCAGAACTGCCAGAGAGTCTTAAACATGTAATTGACGCCCTGTAAGATTTGACAGATGTACATTAAATTTGAATGTGGTAGTGATTGCAATGGCAGTAGTGATGCCCTCAACTTCTTATCTTGCCTATAATTCCCATATGTTTTTTATTTCAGCCCATGGCAACTGTATGTATACATCCATACCAAATTATAACTGCAGATAGCCATTAACAAAAATCATTTTAGATGATTGCCGATTAAAAATGATATTTTGCATAAAATCGTGTTCAGAATCTTTAGAATGTGACAGGCAAGTTTCACATCAGAAAAAGAAGAGAGGGGCAAATAACAAAACAATGTTGAAAATTATGTGCAATAACTAGAGCAGTCAACAAGATGCCACCAAGACTGTTTGCAGTGTCTGTTTTAGAAAAGACAGAATGGTTACTGACAAAATCTGCTGTTATTTCCTGCACTGTTATCACATCAGCCATCATATCTGCAAGCAAAGCCCATAGATGATGCGCCATGGCTGGCGCAGTCATCACACAGCCATACTCAAGATCAGAGGGTCTTTAGACTGTGACAGTTATCGTATTTGATGGCTATTGACACGTATTTGCATTGCAGGTCTTGAAATGATCCTTGAGAGATTTGTTGGCATTAATGAATAGTAATGATATTTGCCAAACTTACCTGAGTTGCGACGCAGTTGAGCCTAATTCCAGACATGTTTTCATCCACTGACACATCAAGAAATTACACATATGTGCAGAACAGCATCCCATCTAAAATCCGCGCAATCCCTGGGGACGCACAACCTCTGGATGCTGCCGCATCCAATCTATCTTTTCTAGCATCGCTTGCTTGTCTTGAGGGAACGTGCCTTTCACAGTGTATGCGTTTGAACCGTGATTCACTCTAAAGATAATTTTGTTGTCAGTCTCAATCTGCTCAACGAGGTCATACAGCTCATCTAATGACTCGTCATCGCTGATTTTCTCAAACTCGCCTTGGTACTTTTCAAGAAATTCTTGTTTTATTCCATTCTCAAGATACAGTGTCAGAGCACCGACATAGTTGGGCGAGCATGCGCTGATCACCTTGGCTGTTCCCGTTATGTGATCCTTTGAATATGCCTTGCCGCCTAATCCCAAGATTACCATACAGGACATGATGTAACCTGCATCTTTTGCCTTGTTGACTGACCTGATGATAGTTTTTGCAACGGCGCCCTTTGTCACTTTCTTTAAAACAATGTCAGAGCCACTCTCAATGCCCAAATAAAACATATCAAGTCCTGCCTGGTTCATCTTTTTTAATTCCTCAGGTGTTTTTTTCAGAATATTCATAGGCATTGCATAACAGGCGATGCGTTGTATATCGATAAATTTTTCTCTAATGTATTTTACAATCTTTATCATATACTCTGAATCCAAGTTTAGCGCATCTCCGTCTGCAAGAAATACACGCTTTGTTTGAGGCATGTATCTTGCCATCATGTCGATCTCAGTTTTTATCGCCTCCCACGGTCTTTCGGAGTATTCTTTTGATCTATACATGTCACAAAAGGAGCATTCGTTAAAAGAACAGCCCAGTGTAACTTGAAATATTAGCGATCTTGCCTCAGATGGCGGCCTATATAACGGAGCGTCGTAATTTAGCATCATTTGAGTTGAATTAAGCTGTAGCTTTTTTATACTTTGCATTACTATTAATAGTATTATTAGAGCATGTTCATTTTAACATTAGATATATTTTACAGCAAGGTATGGGGGATCCTATAACTTATGGTCAACGACCCTCATGCAAAAAGACTGTTCTGGTTTGTGTTTGCAGGTTCACGCGGAGGATTGAATCGATTAAAGATTGTATCACAATTGCAAAAAAAACCATCTAACATCAACCAGTTGGCAAAAGAGATGAATCTTGACTACAAGGCCATACAGCATCACATCAGAGTACTTGAAAAAAACAACATAGTGACGAGGATCGGTGAAAAGTACGCTGTTACGTATTTTGTCTCCACCTTCTTTGAGGTTAACATAGAATCATTTGAAGAGATTAAAGCAAAATTGGATAAAAGTACATAAAAGATCAAGGGCATTTTACACTACATGGAAACAACCTCTCTTGTTCTTTCACTTGTATCAATTGCCAATATGGGCATTCTAGGAATTTTAATTGGCATATTTGGAAAGATGTATGGTAAAACTAAAGCTGAACTTCCATTAGGTATGATTGTTGTTGCAGCAATGCTGCTATTGCATAACGCTATTGGCGCGGTGACCTATTTTTCGATGGAGGAGATCTTTTCTCACGGCATATTCCCGTACATGTTAGGGGTAGGCATTGCAGAACTGGTAGGATTGATAATATTTCTTAAAATTACATTAGACTAGATGTGATTTGTTAATTAATAAGAATAAGTTAAATGTATGTTAAATTAGATTTGAAAACTTGACAAGAATGTTTCAATTGTGTTGGAATAGGGCTTGGCTATTTTTGCATGAGTTGTGTAGATATTGGCAGATAAGATTACCCAGAACAAGCACACATCGTCACAGCTGCATATTGTCTGATCTATTATCGAGTCTCCAACGTATCGTACTAGAAGAACACGTTAGATGGATCAGATTCATATCGAGTTGATGTCAGAGAGTCATGCAATCTAAAATACAGTCATTAAGATTATGCCAGTATGTAGACTTGTCACATGCTGGATGTACGATGATTTTGAATCTGTTTGCAGTACGTTGCTGTCTGTGATAATGATATGGAAACTGTGTTTTATTTTATCCATAGCATTAAATTTAGTTGCAAAAGAATAACTGTGCAAGTATGAAGACTAGCATCTACGTTGACGGTTCTGGCGGCCCTAATAGCGGATATGGTT
>JAKZUU010000120.1:0-2862 GCA_047516405.1 Candidatus Nitrosopumilus sp.
GAAGAAGAGCGACATTGTTGAGCATTTCTTCAGGATTCTGAAACTGCAAGAAAAAACCAATGGTTTTATGGCATTCATCCCGTGGAATTTTGAGCCAAACAATACACTGATGCAGCAAGAGGGCATTGTGGAGTATGGTACTGGAGGCACTCAGCTGTTAAAGATGATCGCAATATCCAGGCTGATCTTCGACGAGTCCATTTCGCACATTCAGTCTTCGTGGCTTACTAATGGAGTCGGTATGGCTCAGCTTGCTTTGCAGTATGGCGCCGATGATTTTGGCGGTACTTTGATTGGAGAAGAGGTTGTGTCGTGTACCGGTGCTCGCTCCACTGAGTTGACTGATAAGATAATCATCAATGCAGTTAACCAGATAGGATACAAGGTTGAAGAGAGAGACAATTTTTACAGTGCTGTTAGCGGTGTGTAGACAATCTATTATTTTTTAGCGGCAGCCGCAAAGGTTTGCAAGTAGCCTGTCACAGGCCGTAACTTGCCCATTTGGAGTCTACCAGATTCTTTGTCTGCTCGTCAACTTTGACCTGCTTTTGAATCTCTCGCATATATCCCTCCTCTCTTGTCTTTTGGGTTGCATCAATCCCCATCTTGGAGCCAAGATTCACAAGCGGTGATGCAGGGTCAAGAGTGTCAGTTGGTGTGTTGTGGATTATCATGGTGTCGCGTGCCGCATCCGCTCTTGTAGTGACTGCCCAGATTACATCATTGATGTCATGTACGTTGATGTCCTCATCGACTACTACAAACATTTTTGTCAGCGAGAGCTGTCCCATTCCCCACAACCCCATCATGACTTTTTTTGCCTGGCCAGGATATCGCTTTTTGATTGATATGATCGCAAATCCTTGAAACCAGCCTGCGGCAGGCATGCTAAAATCAGTCACTTCGGGATGTAACATTTGAATCAGCGGTAAAAACGAGCGTTCGATAACCTTTCCGATATATGCATCCTCAAGAACGGGCTTGCCGACTACTGTTGTGACATAAATTGGATTCTTTCTCTGCATGACCCCAGTCAGTGTAAATACAGGGTATGATTCTACGGGCGTATAATATCCAGTATGATCTCCAAACGGTCCCTCGTCACGTAGGTCTGCAGGGTCTACATAGCCCTCTAAAACTATCTCAGCGTTTGCAGGTACGTCCAAGTCAATCGTTTTACATTTTACAGTATTGATTCCACTCTTTCTTGTAATGCCTGCAAACAGGTATTTGTCAAATCCTTCCGGAACCGGGGCAATTGATGAAAATATTGTAGCTGGTTCCCCACCAATAACTATAGCAACAGGAATCTTTTCCCCCCTGTCTTTAGAAATTTCACTGTGATAAGATCCTCGTTTGTGCTTTTGCCAATGCATCAATGCGTGAGTTTTGTCTATTACCTGCATTCTATACACACCCAGATTTCTTACCTTGGTTTCCGGATGAGCTGTTGCAACCAGTCCCAAAGTAATGAATTTGCCTGCATCATCAGGCCATGATTTTAAGATTGGAAGATCGTCAAACGATGCACTGGTCGATGTGATTTTCGTTACAGGTCCACTTGTTTGTGTCTTGGGAAACGATGCCGTCATTTTTGAGAGTTCGGGAAGTTTTTTAATTTTACCGAATAGCCCTGTAGGGATGTCCATTTTTGTCATATCTGTAATGCGGTGGCCGATTTCTGTAAAGTCGGTCATCTCCAATCCAATCTCCAACCTCTTCATGGAACCAAACGCATTTCCCAGAACGGGCATATCATACCCTTTTACATCTTCAAAAAGGATTGCAGGACCGTTTGCATACATGCATCTTCTCATGATTTCTGCAATCTCCAAATTTGGGTCGACACTGGTTTTTACTCTCTTTAGTTCTCCGTGTTTTTCAAGCTCCTCAATGAAATCCCGTATGTCCTCTATCATCGTTATACTGGTTTTGGACTTTGATAAGGTATAAGCCTAACTCAATTTTGATTCATGGTATCTTTTACTGGATTTTTTAGGGGAATGTGTGACTTTGATCTGACTTGCAAGAACAGTATATTCTATAAGGGATGTTTGCAGTATTGCCATTGTTATTTTAAAAATTGTGGCCTAGTGAAAAATATGTAGCAGAACAGACAGTGATCTTTGTTATTGAGTGCTTGATGCAGGAGATGACCATAATAAGATTGAATCTTATCTTCATGCTGTTAATCCATCACGGTGTCAGTCCGGGATTGGCAAAATGTGTGTTTGAATAATAGCAATGACAGGTATATGATCACGCTCTTACCAACATAATTTTACAGAAGTGGACTTTGGTTTACATGGGTGGAAGTTCGTTCTTTTTGTCATGACCCCCGGATCCAAATTTACAATAAAAGCACAGCTCCGATTCCATATACTTTAACTGTTCAATTTGAATTGCTCCTAATTTTAGTGCAATCTTTGTGAGGACTTTGTACTTGAATGGCATGGCAGGGATTACTTCATCAAGATAAACTCTGTAATGATCAGGGCAAAACTTGAGTGTAATCTTGGTTGGCTCCTTGCCTTTTTCGTTTACTTGTTTTGTATAATTAATTTGTTCCCTAATGTATTCATGTTTTGGACATGGGCAGTTTCTGCCACCTGGATGTTTGTATGCAGGTACATTCTTCCAATCAAATTCAGGGTACTCTTTTTCAAAATCATCCATTACAAACTGTATATCGTGTTAACATATAAAACTTGATCGTGATTTGAACTCTGTTTCCCAATTATTTCTAGCATAGACACCAGTCTCCGATTCTGCCTATGTCATTGCTTTTTCTCCTGTCTTGCCGTCTTCGGAGGCGGTTTTCCTAGTGGATACACTATCCTTGGCGTGCCGTATCCGTTATTA
>JAKZUU010000121.1:0-3883 GCA_047516405.1 Candidatus Nitrosopumilus sp.
AGCTGTTTTTATTTTTAACACGCTAATGCTAATCTAAATAAGGGATTCTGATATGTTACAGTTATGACCAAAAAGATATTTGTCAACGGGTACGGCTCTATTGGCCGCAGAATCGTCTCGTTTCTAAAGGATGATCCAGAGGTCACAGTTGTGGGAGTGGGAAAGTATTCTCCAGATGAGAAGACACAGACGGCAATATCCAATGGCATTGAGGTGTATGTTCCGGACCAAAAGGTAGATGAATTCAGAGATTACAAAATTGCAGGCACGATATCTGATGCACTGGACATCTCTGATCTGGTAATTGATGCGTCCCCTGGCGGGGGGCACGGCTACAAAAACAAGAAATCGTTGTATGAGCCAAAAAACATTCCTGCAATATACCAGGGAGGGGAGTCAGTTGCAGGCAGTCAGGCAGTATCAGATATCATCTTCAACTCAAGGGTCAACTATGATGATGTATTTAACCAGACACACGTTATGCAGGGCAGCTGCAATGTCACTGGAATGGGCAGAATACTAAAACCCCTGCAGGAGAGATTCGGCGACAGACTGGCCCGTTTTGATGTTACACTGATCAGGCGCTGGGCAGATGTTGAACAGACTACAAAAGAGCTTGTAGATACCATACAGATGACAGAAAAACCACACCATGGAGACGATGTCAAAGTCTACCTCAAAAAAGAGACGCCCCTGTACGTTCGCGCAATCAAGGTTCCCTCAAGACAGATGCATCTGCATATTATAGACATTCGTTTTAAGGATTTGCATGCCCCGGCACCCTCAGAGATTCATGATGTGTTTGCAGACGAGTTCGGAGTGGCCATCCTGTGGACTGCAAAGGGCACAAAGGATGTAAGGGACTATGCCCAAAGTATGGGCTTTAACTTTACTGATACCAACATGCTGCACATTCATGCAAACATGACTGTATCTATCGGCGATACGGTACAGATGATGTATTCAGATGATCAGACAGGGATAGTGATTCCTGAAAATCACATGCTGATGCAGGCCATGCTGTTTAACAGGCCATATCAGGAGGCATTCAAACACACAGAATCAATATTTCATATGAGTGAAAAAAAAGCAAGACTGCAAGAGCATTTTGCAAAACCTAATGTTTGACATTTGCAATACGGATCTTTTTTGGAATGTTTTTTGAAACTTTTTCTATGACTATTCTCAGACCCTCAATCTCCAGCTTGTCGCCTTCCTGCGGTATGTCCTGCAATCGCTCGTGCAGCAGCCCGTTCAGTGATGCATAATCGTCACCCTCAGGTATCTGTGTATCAAATATGTCGTTGATGAGATCGATGTCTATCTCACCGTTTGTGATGATGGTGTTCTGATCAATCCGCTCGTACACTCTAGGTTTGGTCATGTCAGTCTCGTCCTCAATTTCGCCTACTATCTCCTCGAGCAGGTCCTCAAGTGTGACTAGACCCTCGACACCGCCGTGCTCGTCAAGGACGATTGCAATATGGGTCTTTCTTCCCTTCATCTCCTTGAGCAGCGCACTGACCATTTTTTCCTGTGATGCAAAGACTGCCTTTCTTGCAATCTGTTCAAGTGTTACCATCTTGTTGTCTTTTTCCAGCTCCATGAGAACGTCTCTGACGTGAATGAATCCTACGATGTCATCAGTGGTATCCTCGAAGATTGGAATTCTTGAATGTCCGCTGTGGTTGATCTGTGGCAATGCCTCAAAGAGCAGCATTTTGGCATTTAATGTAAACATCTTTGTTCTGGGGGTCATGACAGAGCGGATTACAGTGTCATCAAATTTTAAGGCGCCTTGTACCAGCTCCATCTCCTCTTTTTCAAGGGCCTTCTCCTCCAACCCCTGGTCAATTATTCCCTTGATCTCCTCTTCTGTAATTGGCGGCGGGGTGTTGCTGCTGCCTGTAATCTTTACAACCTTTTTTGTAATTATCTCAAAGAATTTTACAACAGGGTAAAACATATAGCTGAATGCCAACAAGACCGGTGCGTATCGCAGTGCAACCTTTGTAGAATTGGCATTGCAGTACGTCTTTGGTGTAATCTCACCAAATACCAAGATAAGGAATGTCATGACGCCAATTGCGATGCCCAACCCGTCATCGCCAAACAGCCTGATGGCCACACTTGTGGCAAGGGCCGACGCTCCAATGTTTACTAGGTTGTTTCCAAGATTTACACTTGACATCATCCAGCTGGGATTCATCTTTAGTTTGTACAGTGCCTTTGAGCCTTTCTTCTTTGCCTTGTGCAGCTGGATTACCTTGGACTTTCTGATTCCCACCAGCGCAACTTCTAATCCGCTGAAGAATCCTGACAATCCTATAAGAACAGCTAGCGCTGTAATCTCTACCCATAAATCTACCATAATGTTCTCCCTGAATAGGACCTGCGTAAAGTGTTGTGTCGCGTACTCATTTAGTATTTTTGCACCATCTTTTGGTTACATTTGATGCACAAAACTAGAATTTAACTCTTAGCACGATTCCAAGATCAAGGCAGTCACTTCTCTGAATTTAGGGTATTGTAACAAATCATTGAATGACAGCACATACCTGAATTAAATACACAGGCATCTCAAAACAGATTAATTTTTTGGCGGAATTGCAAATTTGTTTGCAGGATCATTGTGATATTGGACAGGCAGCATGGCATCTTTCTGTCTTCCGGTAAGGATTCCAACTACAACATCGTCTGTCTTTATGATGCCCTGACGAATTAATTTTTTAATTCCCACAACCGTTGCACCAGAGGCCATCTCACAGTCAAACCCGTTCAGTCCTACAACTGACATGCCATCGAGCATCTCCGAGTCCGATACCGTGGTTACAACACCATCGGTGAACTCTAGTGCCCGCAGGCCCTTTAGGATGTTTGCAGGCCTCCCAATCTGTATGGCAGTTGCCTTGGTGTTCGGTTTCAGGCCTTGCTTGTCAAGATGGTCATAGTATTCTGATATCAACTCGGTGTTGGGGCGGCCCTTGTTCCATCTTAGTTTCTCGCCTCTGAATTCCCCGTTGTACAGGTCAGAGAGCGTGCTTGCACCCTCTGAGTTGATCACTGCAATTCTTGGAATTTTTTTAATCCACCCCCATTGATACAACTCCATCAATGCCTTTCCACAGCTTGATGTATTACCTAGTGCCCCGCCAGGATAGACTATCCAGTCTGGGATCTGCCAGTTCAGATACTCCAGCGCTCTGAAAGGAATTGTTTTTTGCCCTTCTATTCTAAATGGGTTGATAGAGTTTACTGTGTATCCGTTGTTGTTTTGCGTACTGTGCAATGACTGTTGCAGGGCATCATCAAAGTTCCCGTCAATCTGTAAAATTTGGGCTCCGAACTGGTACGCCTGACTGAGTTTTCCGGGCGCTATCTGTCCTGCAGGTATGTACACATCACACTCGATTCCCTCGTTTGCTGCAAACATTCCAGCTGATGCTGAGGTGTTACCAGTTGATGCACAGACGATCTTTTTTGCGCCTACAATTCTTGCATGGGTTACGGCAGTTGCCATACCGTTGTCTTTAAACGAGCCACTAGGATTGTACCCTTCTGGCTGTAGCCAGAGGTTCTCGTTTGAAATGTTGATAAAATCTGCTGCCTTTGACATTCTGTATGGTTTTGATTGCCTGCCCTCTGCCCCGTCAAGGGATACCAGGTGTTCTGAGCATTGTTTGTGGTCTTCTGTATCTATCTGACAGAAGTTTAACAGCTCGCGAAATCTCCAGACCCCGCTCTCGTTGAATATGCTGCCCTTTGAGTTTCGCCTCTTGTAAAATGTCTCCTTTAGGTTGGTGTGGGGTACATCTTTGTATTTTACATCAAGCAGGTGGCCGTGTTCGCACTGTACGTTTATGCTCGATATAGGATATTCCAA
>JAKZUU010000122.1:0-5154 GCA_047516405.1 Candidatus Nitrosopumilus sp.
AACATTGCCAGATATCAAAAGAGGTACAAGAGAGAAAAGAACTTTATGACCACGTTTCTTCGTCAAAAAGACGTACCTCCTGACAACAACTCTTGTGAGAGGGCCAACAGGGTTGTGGTATGTGTGAGAGGCGATGGAGGGGGAAACAGAACAGAGAAGGGAATTAGGGCCAATTCCATCCTGTTTACAATAAAACTGACTGACAAGACAAACGGGAGGAATTTTTATGATCACATGATGCATGCAGCATCTGCCTCAGGTGACAGATAGATGCACGCACACATCAGAACTGCCACCATATGAAAAACAAGTACCGCGGTAGGGAGGTTGCGCATAACTTTTTGATCACCTGTCACGTGACCAGATGCCCATGTCTGTGTATATTTTTATGAGAAAAACACTTCAAAAAGCGAAATACTTACTATTTTTGCTCGTTGCGTAGCCTGTCATAATTCTGATCTGATCGTGCAGCATCTAATCTACACTTTCATTATATCCTTGAGATCACTCTGAGTTATATCTGTGAACTAATTACAGCACATGGATAATTGTGATTTTTGTTCGGTTCCATACCCTCAAGAATATGTTTTCAGAATAAAGAGACAGTGATGCAAAACTGTACAATTCTCCTTTTGAGATTTGGCTACTGCTACAGTTATTGACAAACAACACCGCACACTAATCTATTCTGATGTCTCTTTAAGTGCCTGAATCATCGCACCTGTCTTGTGCGCTATCTCTTTGAACTCGTTTTCTGCAGTGGAATCAGAGACAATCCCTGCACCTGACTGCACAAATCCGTCATTCCCGTCAATGAATATGCTTCTGATGGCTATTGCAAAATCACAGTGTCCATTATACGCAAAATATCCTACAGCACCGGCATACGGTCCTCGGGCTTTTGTCTCCAGCTCGTCTATAATCTCCATTGCCCTAACTTTGGGCGCGCCTGAAACTGTCCCTGCAGGAAATATTGCCTGAAATGCATCAAACATGTCTTTGCCCTCATCCATCTCTCCTACAACATGGCTTACAATGTGTTGGACATGGCTGAACTGCTTTATCTTCATCAGCGATGCCACCTTGACTGATCCGTACTTGCACACTCTTCCAATATCATTTCGACCCAAATCCAACAGCATTGTATGTTCTGCTATCTCTTTTTCATCATTGATCAACTCTTCGGACAGCTGTTTGTTTCTGTGCTGATCGTCTGTAGTCTTTCTTGTACCTGCAATTGGAAACGTCTCTACTTTTCTATCTGTGACTCTGACCAGCATTTCAGGTGATGCACCAATGACTGTCTTTTTGTTTTGTTTTAGATAGTACATGTATGGTGACGGGTTTAACTTGCGCAATACACTGTATAATTTCAGATTGTCTCCGCTTGTTTTAAATGTAAATTTTGTTGCCAGTACAACTTGAAAGATGTCGCCATTGTGGATGTACCGCTTTGCTTTTTTTACAATCTCTATGAATTTTTCTTTGCTCATAGTCGGTGTGGTATTGCTGGAATCAAAATCTCCAAATTCACCGTTGTTTTCATCATCATCAGTCTTTAGTTTATCTAACTTGTTCTCATCACGATAAAAATAAAATATTTTTTTCTCCGTGTTGTCATACAGTATTCCGTCATCATAAATTCCAAACTCCATTAACGGCTGCGGTGAGTTGTGGGCATCGTTGATATCCTCAATCAATCTTATTGCATCATAATTCACTATTCCTACTGCACCTCCCAAATAACGGTAACTGCGGTTCTCTGATTTTCCTAGTATCTTCTTTAGCTCTGAGAAGGGCTTTGTTGTATGTATCGTCTGTACTATTCTGTCATTTTTGACAATTTCTACCTTGTCTAAATATCCTCTGAAAACCATCTTGGGTTCAAAACCCATGACTGATATCGCTTTCTTGGCATTGGGGTTTTCTAGTGTCTCAAAGAGAAACGAGTACTTGTAATTTCTGGATATTCTATTGTAAACTTGAAACTGGTCTCCTGGCAGGTCTATGGGGATTATCTTTACTTGGGTGTCTTCAGGCGCGTCCATTCATTAACGGAGTTGTAACGGTTTATTATTTAAATCGACTATGCAGTTTAGTTTGAGCATGTTTGCATGGACTAATTCTCTGTTCTGTCTGGCCTGCACACCTATCTGCCAAAACAGCCTTTGGTACCGTTCCATACGGTATAGTACGGTACCTTTATAACCTTGTGCTCCTTACTATTGTCATGTCCAATCAGACAATCCTGCACGATATGCGGTTTCTCACAGAACCAAAAGTCATGCGCTCCTCAGTCTCTAACGTAGAATGTTTTGTGTGTGGAAGAGGGGTAACCGAAGAAAATTCTATAACTGCCAAGACACTTCCAAGCGGTATAGTCCTACTCTGCGATACTCATTATGCATTGCAGTGAATTTTT
Organism: Candidatus Nitrosopumilus sp.; assembly: GCA_047516405.1. GTDB lineage: Archaea > Thermoproteota > Nitrososphaeria > Nitrososphaerales > Nitrosopumilaceae > Nitrosopumilus. Next base: position 2,423 of record JAKZUU010000122.1, read on the forward strand.
ATATTATCTGCATCTCCATTCATTTTTAAAATCGGTACCTTGTAACATCCATTGCATGTCTTGCATGCATGGCAGATGTTTCTTGCTTTAATGCTTGCAGTATAAAAAATACAAACGTGTATTGTCGGTGCAAGACAGTTGCCTTGTTTTAAAACTGAGCGTTTCATGAAAACAAAACATACATTATGACAAACTTGAAACAAGTTCACTGCTATGAAATTTTGCGCTGACTGTAATTCCCGACTGGTACAAAACATGGCCGATGTTGGCAGTCTAGGTATCTGTCCCCGGTGCAATCCTGACAAAGTTATCAAGAAAGACGCATCTCGTGGATTCAACTATTCTAGAAAAACAAAACGTTGTTCCAAAGGATGCGGTGCAGACATTTACTGGGATGAGACTTTCAAATCCGATAGCGGAAAGTTCATACCAATGGATGCAAGAACCGATATGCCTCATAACTGCAATGATGGAGACACGTCAAATGAGATTCCATACCAGTCAGAACCCAAAAAGACCGTACAAAGTTTTGTGGACTCTAAAACACATACATCCAAAACCGAACTTGCACTGTCTGAGAATCTGTTATATGATATAGACAAGATACCAAAATCCGAACTAGATGATCCCATAATCCATCAGATACTCCAAGGACACAAAGAGGAATTGCTGGCTCTGATTCATTATGAAAATTTGACATCACCTGAACCTGACACGGTGCCAGTCAACTGTATGGATGATGTTCTGTCCAAAAACATTGTGGATGGGCTAAAAGAGTACGGGTTTTCAGGATTTCTCCCGTTTCAGGCAGAGTCCATTCGCCTGATTTTGCAGGGCAGACACCTAGTCATATCTGCCCCTACAGGTTCAGGCAAGACTGAGGCATTTGCCGTTCCCATACTGCAAAAAATCCTGAAAAATCCCTTGCCAGGCGTAGCTGCACTGCTAATCTATCCACTTAACGCCTTGATTGATGACCAGGTATCAAAAATCTCCGACTTGATTGCAAAATGCAATCTGCAAGAGAAGATTGCAGCATACTCTATTCATGGGGGTCAAAATACGGCGTACAAGGACAAAATCTTATCAGAGTCTGCAACAAAGTCTGTCATTCTTGCCACAAACTTTGACTTTATCAATTATCATCTCATTTTACAGGATAAAAAATGGCATCAGCTATTCAAGAACGCAAAAATCTTGGTGATTGACGAGGCCCATTCATACACCAGCTTTCACGGCTCTAACGTATATCACGTATTGAAAAGGATGAAAAGATACATGGGGAACATTCAGTTTATCGGCTCTTCTGCAACTTTGGACAACTCGCAAGAGTTCTTCTCAGAGATGTTTGACCTGCCAAAAAACTCATTCTCATACGTTGCAAGTAAATCTGGCAGAAGACAAAACAAGCATCTGTTCTTCATAATGCCCAGAAAGTTCGGACAGCGTACAACAATGGAGATGCTCACATCGGTGTGCTTTAAAAACAATGCAAGGCAGCTGGTGTTCAGCAACACGCACAACGATGCAGAGATTCTGGCATCAAATGTTGAGAGTGCAAACAGGGGAATCAGGCTTCAGATTCATAGGGGCGGTCTTGACCAGTCTGACAGAAAATTGTATGAGACACAGATGAAGCTCGGGGAGTTAGATGTGCTGTCATGTACCCCCACACTGGAATTGGGAATTGACATAGGCCACGTCGATGTGGTTATATCCTCATTTAAAAACGAGTATGATTCATTTGTTCAAAGAATTGGCAGGGCAGGCAGGATGGGGCAGAAATCATATGCCATCTGCGTATTTGATCCTGAGGATGCGACATGTCATTACTTTGCAAGACATATAGCGCAGTACCTGAATCAGGAGCATGTTGTTCAGATTAACAAGGAGAACCCGATAATTGCAGAAAAACACATGGCTTCACATGGCATTGAGCAGCACGCCGCACTGGAATATGACAAGTCGCAGTTTTTTGACTTTGCAAACAGCGTCAACCTGCGAGGCAGTTCAGGTGAGATTGGCATCTATTTTGAATCCAAAAAAATTGGAACCCGTGACGTACCTGTAGGGTACTATCAGCTGCACCAAAGAGCTATCTACCGCTTCAACAAGCAAAACTATGTGGTGGACTCTATTACAAAGACCAAAAACGGCGCTGCTGCATACCTGAGCAAATCTGTCGAGTCGCAAAAAATAACAATACCTATTGTAAAGACTGCCATCCTGAAGACATCTGAAGACGATGCAGTTTACAGAAAAGTGACTTCGTCTGGCAAGCCTGCCAAAACAGTACTGTTGCGGTTTGGATTAATCGACCTTGACAAGACCATTACGGGCTATCTGAAAGGGAATTACAACGACCCTTCAGAAAAGTTTGAGACTTTTAGCGGCGAGTGCATCCCGTCCTGGAAAGACTTTAGATGGCACTCGACGCACTCTGCGCTAGGCATAACGCTGCCATCAGGCCTTTTGGCGCAAAAGTCTGATGCCGATGCAAAAGATGTTGCATCTGTCGATTCGATAGTTCACACCATTACCCACGTTTTGGTCAATGCAAGCAAGATCATTACAAAATCCGAGTCAAACGACATAGGCTCGTACTACGATGACGGGGTGATCTACCTGTATGACAACACCTCTGATGGCTATAACGGCTGCAGTCAGATGATTTTTGAGAACTTTGAGCAAATCCTGCAAATATGTTATTCCTTGTTGCATGAGTGCGACTG
>JAKZUU010000123.1:0-4425 GCA_047516405.1 Candidatus Nitrosopumilus sp.
TTTCAATCCCCAATTACACTATTTAATTATAAAAATCTCATTTGTGTGAGTCTACATGTTGATCATTATTCATAAATTGATCACAAAAATTCTCTAGCGTGATAACAAAATATGATGGTAAGCATGATTCCCAAAAATTTGTAATTGTGTAGTTTTTTGAAGTTCATGACTACAATAAGGAAATTTACGCTCAAACTTGCATCTCTCATAAAACAGATAGTGATGATCGGTTGATATCCTGTGCGTATATTCTAGTTTACTTCAAAAAACTACACAATTACAAAAATTTGCAAAATTCATCAGCGATTATTTTATGTCACGAGGATGCGATATCAAAATAAAACTTGTTACCTAGACCCTTCTTCCTCTTTTTCCACCCTTCTTTCTGGTGGTGTCATGAGGAATAGGCGTTACATCATCAATTCGTCCAATCTTGAATCCGCCTCTTGCCAGCGCTCTGATTGCAGCCTGTGCGCTGGGGCCCGGCACTCTTGAACCCACTCCGCCTACTGCACGAACCCTGATATGGAATCCTGTAAATCCCTTGGTTCTTGTAGATTCTAATACTGCATTTGCAGCCTTCATTGCGGCAAATGGTGATGCTTCATATCTGTCTGCATTAACGTGAACTCCACCTGAACTAATCGACACTGTTTCTGCTCCGGTCAAGTCTGTCATATGGATAATTGTATTGTTATAACTACTGTAAATGTGAGCAATTCCCCATTTTTCTGGATTCTCTTTTTTTACTTCTACCTCTGTCTTTGTTTCTACTATTGCCTCTGTCTCTGACTTTGCCTGTTCTATTGACACCTCTGTCTCTTTGGCCTCATCTGCTGACTTTGCCTGTTCTATTGACACCTCTACCTCTTCTTTTTCTTCAACTACCGGTATCTGCTCTACTACAGCTTCTGTTTCTGACAATACTAATCTCCTCTTAAAGGGTTTAAAAAACATTGATTTTCAGATGACGCTATACCTTGAAATCATGCATAGTCGACTGGCGCAAGACTAAATATTTGATAAATGATGATGATGATGATGATGATGATGATTTACATAAAGCCTCTTTACGGGCCGTCTAGTTCCTTAATATCAGTAATTGTGCCTAACACCGAATCCATTTGAATTACCGCTCTCATGTTATCGTGCCATCCTAGTGCCACATACCAGTCTCCTGCATCGTCATGGTATTTGGTCTCAAGCGTTTTGATACCTGCAGGCTCTACGTTGTATTTTTTTGCGATGCCTGAAACTGCCAATGCCACAGCATCCTTCTCTTTTTCTAACCGTCGCTTCATTAATCCTATACCTGGACTCATTGCTATACCTGCATCTTGTCATTTAATATATCTAGTTCTCAACTTGGTAATGCCAGAATTAACATGTCATATTTCAAATAACCCTTATCTGAGGTATTTATAATGAGATTGACTCAGAGATTATCAAACTCTACACTTGCAAAGTCATCTACCCTGATATCGTGCATATCGATTCTTGCAGTAATCGGCCCTATCATTATCGTATCTGCTGGATTTTGGGATGCTGTTTCCCATCTTCAAAAAGAACCTGAATTCTTTTGGAGTCCTTCACACATGGTAGTATATTTTGGAGTCTCTCTGACTAGCGGTGCGGCAATCATGGGCTGCATATTATTGCTGCGAGGATCAATTCGCGGATCCATGAAAATCGGAACAAAACTTGTCATTATAGGCTCTGTCTTGCAGATTGTCTCAGGCTTTGGAGATTCCATATCCCATGATCTCTTTGGAATTGATGGATTAATCTCTTGGTCGCATCAGCCGCTTGAACTAGGATTGGTACTTGCATCCCTTGGCGCAGTCCTGATACTAAAAAACAAAGATCATACAAAGCTGAGTGCGTTTTTACCTTTCTCAATTATCGTATTTTTGTTTTTTGCAACATGGCTTATCTTTAACCTGTTTTTATTTTTTGGATACACCATTCAATGCATTCAAATCTATGAGATATTCTCTTCGGGCTGCTCTATACTGTAATTTTTTATCTTAAAATACGCTATTATCATAATGGCTAATGCCCCTATCACTATCATGATTCCCGGCGTGAACATCCCTTGAGAGTTTGTATTGCCAAGCTCTGTCTGCAGATGTACCGTCTCTTTGGAAATATTTGTGGCCCTTATTGTATATGTGCCATCTTTTTCAAAATCAAAATATCCTACTGACAACTTTGTTTGAACTTTCTGCTCGCTGATTACATTCTCATTGGCGTCTAATACCTGAACAAATATCTCCTCCCCTGAAAAATTTGGCATGTACATATTGTAGTATCCAAGACCCTGACCGTAAAATTGCAGTTGCGTTTGAAGAGATTTTGAGGGCTCTAGCAACATTGCACTGCTTGCCTTCTCTGTATCATTGAAAATGAACGACACCCAAGCTATTCCGATAATTACAAACATCACTCCGATGATAAGTGGCGACACTCTCATTACAAAAGACGAGTAATCTGCCTAATAAATAGAGGTTTGTTGCTAATGGAGTCCTGCATCTGTTTGCATCATCTAAAATCAAGTCTCTAGATCAATCGTGCGGAATTCATGTGCACCATTTGATTCTATGCTGCATCTGCAAGCATCATCATGATGATGATGATGACCAAAACCGCCGTCTGACTTGCTATGCGCTGCTGAAATTGATACAATATTGTAGTCTTGTGGCCCATGACTCGTTCTCAACTACAAAAAATCCCATAATGCATACTTGATCTAGTGTTGCATCATGATCTAAATAACTACTTGGCCCAGCCACGCAAAATCAGTTCTTCTGCAGTTGCTGGTTTCACACAGGCATACCCGCTTTCGTCATATTTGAGAACAGGCACCAAGTTAGATTTACACATATTGCTCTCTACCATCTTATCGCCCATCACCACTGTATCGCTGAGAGTATCATAAACGCCTTGTATGACCCATTGATCGTCAATGAACGTTAAAATATTATATTTATTAGGTGTCAAGTCTCCTGCATCATTGAGTCTTATATTGCCTAGCGCTCCTTTACTGTCTTTTGCAACCTCTGGAATTGCCTCACTTAACATCTGCACATCCGTACTTTGCGTTCTCTCCATTGCTTTGCCTATAATCCAGACTATGTCATATTCTGCGTTTGCATAATTGCTAGGTGCTCTTTCAAGTATCTCTGTTAATGAGTCAACTACATGAGTAGTAACATCGTTTTTATCTGATGTAAACTCTATTGTTGTCAACATTGTATCTGCCACAAACTGTCTTTTTATTGAATTATCAATTAACTCTGGATATGTGTTGCCATCTGCGCTAAACCATCTCACTTTATCAAGTATGTCGTGAGTTGCTGCAAATTCTATAACCTGTGCCCCCTCTGAGAATCCCAGCAACAACACTGCTATTTTTTCTGGCGGATATTCATTTACATATTCTTCAACAATGCCTGCAAGAGCAAGTGCATCATCTGCAAAATGACTGTCGTCTGTGTCATATGATATTCCTGTATCTACAATGCCCCCTTTAGATTCCAAAGAATCGCGTACAATCTTCTCCATTCCTGTACCCCATATGTCGTTTCTCCATATTGGAATTGTGACTTGAATTCCCGCATCACTTAGAACTTTTCCAAACGCAATACCGGTTTCTGAATCATCGTGCACCAAACGAAATACATTGTCATCTGCAATAGCTAGTTCTGCAGCTGTAGAACAGCAGCTAAATAAAAGCATCCCATTGGCATTGCTATAATCCTGCATATTCTTTAGATTGCTGCTGGTAATAGGCCCTATCACCACATCTACGTTGCTATTTTGATGAAGTAATTTGAGTTTCTGCAATGAAATGTCTTCATCTGTCTGAGAGTCTCTAAATGCTATCTCAAGTGACCAGTTACTGCCTTTCTGGGCTAGATATTCGTTAAAATCATCTCTTCCAAGTTCTGTTGCCGTCCTCATCTCTTCTCCTACCGATGCAAGGTTGCCTGACAGTGGCAGAATTGATCCGATTACAATCACCCCTGATAATTCGTCATCATTTACACTAGTTGCATTTACATCCGTGTTTTGCATAGTCGCAGTTGAATCTGACATTTTATCGTCGTCATTATCGGCTGCTGCATCAGCAACAGTAACTGAATTAACAACAACACCAAGTGACAGCAAAAATATTGCTGTACATACAAAATACAATTTTATCGGCAAGGCGTATTGTTTACCAGTCATTTTAGTATCTCTATTTATCGCCAACTGTATTTATCTTTTTCATGCATCTCAGTTAGATGAAAATGTTAGTTTTTTAGCGGTTTGACGGCGCGCAGATTCAATGAAATTAGTCAGAGTAACGATAATTCTAGGCATTGGTGATTAAAAGCGGCGCGTGCAAGTATTCATTATTCACATGAAAAACAAGCAGACGCA
>JAKZUU010000124.1:0-11978 GCA_047516405.1 Candidatus Nitrosopumilus sp.
GGACATAGTTTTGTTACAATACATGAATGTTTGTGTATGCTGAAAATAAATTTTAGGTAAGATTGTACCAGACACATAAAAAGCATTTCAGTCACACCCAAGCAGATACGGCAAGGTTTGTGTACGGTAACGACCATAAGATTTTACTCATTTTCAGGCATTCAGGGCACAGGTCGGATTTGAAAGCGAACAAAACACTTTATCTGATACTGGGTATAATGCCTTACCCAAAAAAAGGAGCAGTCACTTGACGGCACTTCCCAGTGGAACCTCTTCTTCTTCCTCATTTACTGTCAGCCAAAACGGCTTGTCATCGACATCTGCTGCAAGCAACATTGCGTTTGATTCAACGCCTGCCATTTTTCTTGGTTTAAGATTTGCAATGACAATGACCACTTTCCCCAGCATGTCTTCAGGAGCAAAATGCTGTGCGCCGCCAATTATCACATCACGTCTGTCGTCCCCGCCCAGGTCAATCCGTCCCCTGATGATTCTGGACTTGCCAGCAAGGGGGGCAGTCTCGATAATTTTTGCGACTCTGATGTCTAATTTTGCAAAGTCATTGTAGGATACATCAGGCACAACAGCTAGTCTGCGCTCCAGTTAAAATAAATTTCGAATCGCACTATTGCAACTCTTTTTTGGTAATTCCGCTGGTTTCAATCTCATACCGCAGCGGGGCTGCAAGTTCCAGATACTTTTTGCCGACTAGAATAACGATTTGATCCTCAGGCACACCCACTTTTTTTAACAGCTTGCCTCTCTGGTGGGCATACGCCTCCCTCCAAAAACTTCCGGCATCAAAGGTTCGGATTTTTGCCATATGGACGGTCTTATCGTCTGTTAAATAAAGTGACTGTGACGGAAGAATGGCAAACGCCGTTAGAACTGGAGTTAATGTTCCGGATTTTAGGCATGTTACCCATCACAGTCGAATTATAGTGGTGTTGCGATCTAATATATTTAGTGCGTTTTTATGCATAATAATGACCAAAATTGAGGCTCAAATAGAGATCAATGCAACATCTGATATGGTCTGGGAACTGATATCGGACTTGGATAATGAGCCAAAATTTTGGAAGGGCACAAAAAGCGTAAAAAACATATCAAAAGAGGACAAGTATACAGTCAACAGGGAGGTCACCATTGCGTTTCGGGACCAGAAATGCCTGCAGAGAGTAAAAATTTATCCAAAAGAAAAGATAGTAGCTAAATTTACAAAAGGTATCATTAACGGAGAGAAGACGATAACATTGAGATCCAAAGACGGGAAGACCATACTTTACACATGTTGGGACATAAAACTGACCGGCATGATGAGCGTATTTACAGGAATGATTAAAAAACATATCAAAAGCGGGACGCATCAAGCCATGACAGGCATTAAAAAAGAGGCAGAGCAGTAGATATGGAGTCAGTAGCTGTAGACATCTTCAACTATGCACTGGCTGCGATCTTAATCGGAGTTTCAGTAGCTTGGATATTCCTCATAAAATCAATGACCGATTCTTTGAGACTGACGCCGTATCTAGATAAATTTGAGAATGCGTCAAAATCAAACCCCAAAGTATCAATAATCCTTCCAGCAAGAAACGAAGAGAAATTTATAGAAAAATGTTTAGACTCGCTGGTCAAACAGGATTATGAAAACTACGAGATCATAGCAATTGACGACTCTTCAGATGATGCAACATGGAAAATAATCTCAGAGTATGCAGAAAAGCATTCCAACATAGTCGCAGTTTCTGCAAGACCTAAACCAGATGGGTGGATGGGGAAGAATTGGGCATGCATGGAGGGATACAAAAAGGTAACAGGCGAATTGCTGCTGTTTACAGACGCCGACACCGTCCATGCCAAGAATGTGGTATCGCTTGCAGTGGCACACTTGAACACTTTTAATTTGGATGCGCTGTCTGCGATTCCAAGGTTGCTCACATTTGACTTTTGGACAAATATTGCCTTGCCAATGATATCCATATTTTTGCATACAAAATTTTCAGCATTAAATGTAAACAATCCGGCAAAGAAGACAGGTTACTTTTTTGGGAGTTTTTTCATCATAAAAAAGACAACATATCAAGAGGTCGGCACGCACGAGGGAGTAAAGTACCAGATCATCGAGGACGGAGCGCTAGGAAGAAAAGTAAAAGAGGCAGGTTACAGATTAAAGATGGTAAGGGGCGAACATCTCATTGACGCTGTCTGGGCTCGAGACAAGGGCACGTTATGGGAGGCCCTGAAGAGACTGATGATTCCACTATACCTTCAAAGTGGGAATGTTGCAGTAGGGATTTTTGTTGCCATAGCATTTTTGATCTTCGCACCGTTTCCTGTATTGGCAGCGTCAGTATCACTGCAGGCAGACTCGCTATCTGCAGGCATACTCTGTGTTAGTGCTGCAGTTGCATCAGCTTTAATCTACATCGGTACAATAATTGAGGTAAAGGCGGGATTGCATCTAAGAGGCGTCTATGCACTGTTTGCGCCGCTAGGAGGCCTAGTCATAGTTTTAGGATTTTTAAGCGGCCTGCTCCAAGCTAAAAAAAGTTCGTCAGTTGTGTGGAGGGGAAGAAGTTACTCAATGAAGAGCCACAATGCGCAGAGACCAATCAATGTCTGAGGATAGCAAAACGGCAGCAGTTATGGAACAGTAGCAACAGCACAGCAATCCTTTTAGATAGAAAAAAATTAAAAAAGATCTCATGGGCAAGCAAAGTGCACTTTTAGGCGGAATCATCGGAATCATAATGATATCTGCAGTCATTGCAATAGTGGTGATTGTACCGCCAGAATCGCTAAAACCTGTCATAAACGATAGTAGCGACAACAATAGCGGGGGCATCAATGCGGAGACTGCCATCAAGGATCTCAATGACGGGAGCGCAATAACAGACGATCTCAACTATTCCAATACAAATACATTCAAAGATGATGATGCTAAAACAACAAAAGAGTTATCGCTGATTGAAATTTTTGAGATCTCAGAACCGGGCGTGGTAAGAGTCAATGTACAAAGAAACCAAACATCAGAGATTGGGGTGGGAAGCATAGGTTCAGGTTTTGTATTTGACAGAGAGGGACACATAATAACGAACGCCCATGTTGTAACAAATGCAACAAAGGTAGTGGTAACATTTCTTGATGGCAGAGAGTATAATGCAGAGATTGTAGGAACAGATGTATATACGGATATTGCAATAATCAAGGTTGATTCAGACTTGGCTGTCTTGCATCCGCTAACCATGGGGGATTCATCCAAACTAAGAGTCGGAGAATCAATAGCTGCAATTGGAAATCCGTTTGGACTGTCAGGTTCGATGACTGCAGGGATTGTAAGCCAGTTGGGACGGCTGCTGCCATCAGAGTCAGGATATTCGATTCCAGATATAATTCAGACAGATGCTGCAATCAACCCAGGAAACTCTGGAGGTCCCCTGCTTAACATGCGTGCAGAGGTCATCGGCATAAACACCGCAATACAGTCCACAACAGGCGAGTTTACAGGCGTTGGATTTTCAATACCTTCACAGACAATATCAAAGATTGTTCCAACGCTCATTGAGGAAAAAGAGTACAGGCATCCGTGGGTTGGAATTGCAGGCAGGGACATCGATCCGGACTTGGCAAAAATACTGAACCTAACAGAGGCTGTAGGGTTTCTTATAATTACGGTTGTAGAGGACAGTCCTGCATCAAAGGCAGGCCTGATAGGTTCCAACCAGACCATACAAGTTGAAGGAGACAGTTACGCCATAGGAGGAGACATAATCGTATCGGCAGACGGAGTCGAGGTCAGAAAGATTGACGATATTCTGGTCCATTTGCAGAGATCAAAGACAGTTGGTGATGAGATGATATTAGAGATTTTAAGGAATGAGAAGATAGTTGAGGTCACCGTCATACTGCAAGAAAGGCCAAGATAAACAAGAACAATTGTTCTTTTTTAAATTTGGGTGTAGGCAGAATAAATGACCGATCAACAGTATGCCTCAACGTGCCTGCAGGTTAAGCGGTAGTACGGACTGTTTTTATAAAGATAGGTGCGCCGCCGCCACTACTACTACACCCGATCCTGGAGAAAAATCTAAAAGAACACAAGCATAAATACTTCTAATCAAGAGAGCATCTTGTTGAACAGACTCATCTTGAAATCAGAGGATTTGAACAATATCTTAGAGGACAAACAGGTATCTCATCAGAACATAACAGAAATTTATAATGATGCAGCCGACAACCCCGAGGAGTTGTTTCTTGCAGCACAGAATCTGAGAGGGAGGTTCAAGGGAAGAACGGTGACATTCTCCAAAAAGGTGTTTTTTAACATTGTAAATCTCTGTAAAGATACATGCACATACTGTACATACAAGGCAGAGCCAGAAGAGGTAAAACTCTCCTTGATGTCAAAACGACAGATACTAGAGCTGCTGCAGATGGCAAAGAAACACAGGTGTGTGGAGGCCCTCTTTGTTACAGGGGAACGGCCAGAGCAGAGATATCAGTTGGCGCAAGACTGGCTAAAAGAGAACGGGTTTAAGACAACAGCCGAGTACCTTGCCCATGCATCGCAGATGGCACTGGAGGCAGGATTATTCCCACACACAAATGCCGGCAATCTTGATTACGATGAGATGAAAGAGTTGAAAAAAACCAACGTATCGATGGGTCTGATGCTTGAGAACATCAGCAGGCGGCTGACAGACAAAGGAATGCCCCACCACATGGCGGCAAGCAAGAGACCGGAGGCAAGACTAAAGATTCTTGAGAACTCTGGAAGACTGGGAATTCCAATGACCACTGGAATTCTTGTAGGGATTGGCGAGACGATAAAAGAGATAATCGATTCGCTGTTTGCGATAAAAAGACTGAATGAAAAGTATGGAAACATTCAAGAGTTAATTCTGCAAAACTTTCAACCAAAACCTGACACGCAGATGAGGTACAAACTGGCAGCTGATCAAAAGTACTTTAAGATAGTAGTTGCCTTATCAAGAATCATGATGCCTAAAATGAACATACAGATTCCTCCAAACCTGTCCCCCCAATCATACCAGAGTTTTCTCACAGTTGGAATAAACGATTGGGGAGGGATATCGCCGTTGACTCCGGATTTTGTCAATCCTGAGTTTTCTTGGCCTGAAATTGACAGGGTTGACAGATACTCAAAGGAGGCAGGATTTGACTTGCAGTGCCGATTTCCAGTATATCCAGAGTTTTTCTCCCTGATTGGCAAAGAGTTAAGAGAGAAGATATCAGTTATTGAAGATAAGGGAGGATTTGTAAGGGAGCAGTATTGGAGATGACACTTGACATGGATTCACTTCTCAGAGAGGCAGACCCGGAGATAGCACACATACTGAACAGCGCACTCTCAGAAAAAGAGATAACGGCAGATCAGGGACTGGCTTTGTTCAATGTGGTTGGAACTACAGACTTTCACCTGGTAGGCCTTGTTGCAGATGAGCTAAGAAAGAGAAGAGTGGGCGATGTTGTATCGTATGTGGTTAATAGAAACATCAATTTTACAAACGTATGCATAAAACAGTGCGGGTTTTGTGCGTTCAGCAGAGACTTTAGAGAGGAAGAGGGGTATCTGCTACCAACAAGTGAGATCGTACGCAGGGCAAAAGAGGCGCACCAGCTGGGTGCGACCGAGGTGTGCATTCAAGCAGGCCTTCCACCTGACATGGACGGCGGACTGTATGAGAGCATATGCAAAGAGATAAAAAAAGAGATTCCAGACATCCATATTCACGGATTCTCCCCAGAGGAGATTCTGTACGGTGCTGCCAGATCAAACGTATCAGTTGAGGAATATTTGAAGAGGATGAAGCATGCAGGGGTCGATACGCTCCCAGGAACGTCAGCTGAAATTCTTGATCAAAAGCTGCGGGACAAGATATCCCCGGGCAGAATTACCGTAAAGGACTGGGAAAAGGTTATCAAAACAGCACACAGGATGGGCATTAACACGACATCGACTATAATGTTCGGACATCTTGAGACATTAAAGCAAAGGGTACAGCACATTGTAAAACTGCGAGAGATTCAAAAAGAGACGAAAGGGTTTACGGAATTCGTTCCCTTGAATTTTATTCATACAGAGGCTCCAATGTACAAGCATCAGCTGCACCCAGATATCAGAGAGGGCGGCAGCGGAAACGACGTCTTGTTGACACATGCTGTTGCAAGGATAATGCTCAACAGCTGCATCGACAACATACAGATGTCATGGGTAAAAGAAGGCCAGAGAATGTCACAGCTGCTGCTGATGTGGGGGGCAAATGACTTTGGAGGAACCCTGATAAACGAGAGCATCTCAACGTCGGCAGGCTCCCAATACGGTCAGTTGCTGAGGCCAAAAGAGATGAAGAGAATGATAAGGGAGATCAAAAGGATTCCGGCAGAAAGAGACACACGTTACAGAATCCTAAAGAGGTTTGATGGGACAGACTCGGATCAGCGGATTCCGGACAAGCTAGACACGGTCACAGATACGCAGTTCGGGTCATATGCAGAACTAATCAAGATAAACAGATTCAATTACAAAAATCCAAGGAAGTCTTAACATGTCTGCCTGTGAGGAGGCACTAGCGTATCTGGAGAAGAGCGGGGTTGATGAATGTGAAGTTATAGCGGTAAAAAAGAGGGTCACAACCGTGCGAGTCACAGACTCGTGTGTTGCAGAGATAAAGCACAACGCAGATGAGAATCTGGGCATCAGGATAATACACGGCAAGAGGATTGCATCAGTCCAGACAACAGGTCGGAAAGAGAACAGGGGCGAGATAGATGATGCTTTGAGGATGCTTCCAAATATGAGGCCAAGAGGGTTCTGGAAAGGGCTGCCAGACAAGGTGGGACGGCACGATACTGTGGAGAAGACCTTTGATGTAAGACTCCAAGATGTTTCAGGCTCAAAGGTTGCAGACATTGCGCAGGCCATGATCAACGCTGCAGACCACAGGACGGTGAAGGCAGTTACGGGGTCAGTCAACGTAGTATCAGAGGATTTTGAGCTGAGAAACTCAAACGGACTGCACTTTAGAGACAAATCCACATACATCTCTGCAATCATTAATGCACACTCAGACCACGGAGAGGTTCCGGTGTCAGGTATAGGGTATGACAGCAAAAGAACCCTGTCGGATTTTTCCCCCGAACAGGTGGGACATGATGCAAAAATGATGTGTGTAGAATCAGTAAACCCGCAAAAAATAGATACTGATGTATACACTGTAATTTTTGAGCCGTACTCAGTGGGGGAGATACTAACATATGTTCTAGCAGAGAATTTCAACTTTAAGACATTCTCAGAGAAGAAGAGCTGTTTTTCAAGAGATTATAAAAAAGAGATAGCGCCAGGCGGGTTTAGTCTGATCGACAACCCGCATCTTCCGGACGGCATTGGAAGCAAACCGGTAGATGATGAGGGGGTTCGGACAGACAAAGTTGCATTGATAGAGAACGGTATATTTGAAGACACGTTGTCGAATCTTTTTGATAGTTATAAAGAAGGAAGAGAGAAGGTATCGACTGGAAACGCATTGCGAGTCGGACTGCCCATGGGAAGAAGCGCAGAGCCCATTCCAATTTCTGCACCACATAACCTTGAGATTGTTTCAGATGGCAACAACAGTGGCAATACCAGTTCGCAAGAAGACATGATCAAAGACACAAAACACGGATTACTGGTAGGAAGACTGTGGTACACGTATGCAGTTAACCCGATTAGAGGGGATTTTGCATGTACGGCACGAAGCGGAATCAGAATCATCAGAGACGGAGAGATAAAGAGTTCTGGCAGAACCGTACGAATAATCCATAATCTTCCAGATATGCTCAAATCCATATCAGAGGTTGGCAATGCACCAAGAAATGTCGTCCAATGGGCAGCGCCATTTGCATCAACAGTGCCATCGATCAAAGTAGAGAAGATTCCAGTAATGTCAATTTAAAAGGTATCTGAAGAGGGCTATTTGAAGAATGTTACTGCAAGATATGCCACATAGCACGCAGCTATGCAGACCCCCATCATCCTGTTGACCACCCCAGTCTTTATGGCAATCAACAGCGAGAGACTGAAGAGAATCATTATCGTATAGTCAATGTATACATCAGGTGTAACTGCCACGCTTCCAAGAACGGCGCCAAGACCCATGATCATCAAGATGTTGTATATGTTGCTACCGATGATATTGCCGATTCCGATGTCCGAATGGCCCTTTTTGATTGCAATTATTGATGTTATTAGCTCAGGCAACGAAGTGCCAATTGCAATAACAGTCAAACCAATTATCTTTTCAGACAATCCAAACTCTTTGGCCAAGATAACGGCATTGTCAACTGTGAGTATTGCGCCCACATACAACAAAACCAGGCCTAGGCCTAGCAGTCCAATTGGTTTAAGATAAATGTTCTTGCCATTGTTGTTGTTGTTGTTGTTGTTGCTATCATAATGGTCATCAACGTTGCTGTCGCCGTTACCATCATTACTCTCCGTTGCACCTTTAGTTTCATTTCTGTGTTTTAGTATATCACGACATGTGTAAAATGTAAATATTCCCAAGCTGACAAGCAAGATGACGCCGTCGTATTCAGAAATTTCACCGTCAATGGATAACAAAACAAGCAGAAACGAGATGCCTATCATTATCGGGATCTCTTTACGCAGGACGGACTTGTTCACTGCAACAGGAATTATTACAGCAGATATGGCAATCACCATTCCTATGTTTGCAATGTTGCTTCCAATGACATTCCCAAGAATAATTGCACTGTGTTGGCTAAGGGCTGCTGCGACACTAGATGCGAGCTCGGCTGTGGAAGTTCCGTAAGCTACAACAGTCATTCCGATTACAAGGCTGCTTATACGAAATTTCCGCGCAATGGAGACACCGCCATTGACTAACCAGTTACCACCAAAACACAGCATTGCCAAGCCAACTCCGGTCAGCAGGGCACTTGTTAAGACTTCCACATGACACATTTGGATAAGGGTGGTTTAAACGAAATGATCTATTAAATTTTACATTTTAAATAATTTGGAGACATTCTAAAACACTGTTTTTGTGTCCGTTGTTTGTTTTATCAGCATATTGCCAGTTACCCACCAATAATTTTCAAACGTTTTATCAATTATGACAACAACAACAACATATCAAGACCCAACACATGCAGGTGCCTTCGCTCAAAATTTATGCATCATGTACAACCATGACCATGGTTCAGTTAGATGGAAAACCAGCTAAATCTAGGAGTAAAACACAAAAATTTGCACCGGGTAATTGGCGGGTGTTTTCATGTGATTGTGAACTTGGGGTGCTTTCAGGATCTTCTCCCAAAACATGCAAAAAAACAATTCTGGCAGAATCTGAAACCTGCCTGTATGGGATATCTAAAAAATACGCATAAGACTTGAGAGGGAGAGAGTTCAGACCAGGTACCCAACAGCCTTCAGGCCTGTTAAATGATACCTGTGAGAATCCATGATTCATCAGGATATTATCGACTCCATGCCATGATTTTTTTGACATCCAGGTTTTTGGAATGATCCTGATGGGATCACCATCATTGATGACATCAATGTATAGTACAAGCCTGCCAAGAGCCACAGCATAATCCGGCCTTTGATCATTGCATTTATCTGACAGACCTGCAAGTTTGTTCTCGCCCAAATCCATGTCAATTCCTGCAACTTCGGCAGGAGTTTTTCCATTCAGACTCATATGGGGCTTTATGAAGTTGTGGTACATTTGAAGCATGTTTGCAAAGGTCAGATCAAAATAAGGAATAACGGAACAGGGATCATTGTACATTCGTTATGTATGAAAAGATCATGTTTTGTTAGCATTAATGCTTTTGAAACACCACTGACTTTTTTAAAATCAATAATTCCCTGCAGATCCTTGCGTCCTATATTATTTTGATACTTTACTTCCATAGGAATTATTAGATCATTGGCATATACGATAAAGTCTACCTCACGACCTTCTTTTCCCGCCCAATAAGATACTGATTCTTTATAATCAAAACTTGTTTTAAAATTACTTAAATTGAAGGCAAGTCTGACTGAATGATCTGCAATTACATTCTCGACATACTTGCTTGTAGTAATACTGTCCTGAAGCATTTTTAGACTAAATTCAAATGGTTTTTCCTTACGGGACATGGGGCAACGTATTGAAGGAATTCACGACGGATGAAATAATAATCATGCCAACGTCTTTTCCCATCCAAGATACCTTGTTTTTCAGATTCAATGCTGATCCGGGCCATGGGCAGTACGCCACACTAATTTTTCATCTTTGGCATATGCTTTTCTTGACAGTGTGATTTTTCTCTGCGTGCTTGTTCTTCTCAGAACCGCAACGTATTTCCCACCATGTTCTTTGTGAAATTATAGTATGTTTTCAATCCGTCAATCAAGTGATATCGAATCTCTTTAGACCCCCGAACACCTCACGATGTATATACTCAGGTCCCTCCTACGACTAGGTGTAATTTTGCAGAATTGTGTGCAATTTTGTGCCTGAACAGTCTATAGACCTGAGTATGTACCTCACGATCCCTGATCTCACTATTGAGGCGTTCCATCTTATTGTTGTTATCATGGTCTCTTTTGCCTGCAATGTGAATGTGCATGATGTGATTTGTATTTTTGCCAAAGACTTTGATGATTTTATGCAAGCTGGCAACCAATCAGTTGCAAAGTGTGCCGGAGCCTTTCCGATCTTCGTTTTTGTCAGTTCCAACAGTGCCAATCCAAGTATGAGGCTTATCTCTGTCACCAGTGAAGTCATTTGGAATCACTCCGTAAAAATATCATTTGCCTCAGATCCTGAAAACACCTCAAGTTCACAATCACATAAAAACACCCGCCAATTGCCCAGTGCACAAAAATTAAAGGTTAATAAGGTATAGTACCGTACTATACGGTATGACAGGAGCAAGACTAACATATCTTCCATTAGAAGTGGCAGAACAGTTTGAGGATTTCATCATAAAAAAGGACGGGCAGGTCCTTGATGCAATAAGGGCAAAGACAAAAGACTATAGCACACTATCATTGTTGAAATTATTGTACCAGCTTAGAACAAGCCCGATGACATTCACTGATTTGTATTCAAAGTCAAAGATCAGGATGAAGAGATCGTTTCTGAACTATCTGCATTTGTGTGTGGACTATAACTTTATCAGAAGAGAAGCGATAGGGGCAAATGTGATATATACGATAACTGAGAGGGGGTACACCATGCTGGATCTTTTTATCAAAAAGAGATGACGGGCAGATCATCTGAAGTTTCACAAATATTTAGAGCGTGATTGAAAAGATGTGCGTTCTAGAATTTTTATTTTTATTAGAGCATTTTGATTCAGTTAATTAAGAATATGGCGGCAAGGGGCGATGCAGGTTCAGGCCGTCCAATTACTTAAGAGGCACTCTCAATGCAATCGATGTGCAAGCCTGCAGTATAGCAGACGTTATGCGTAAACAACGTGCAAGCACTCTGTCTTTCGCATTGAGCATACATCGACTAGCCGAATTTCCTCAAAAGACGGTTTCGGCATCATTGCTTCACTTGCGCCCAGTCTGGCCTGCGTCTTGAGGCCACGAACAAGTATGTTTCTGCTGGCATTGGCATCGCGGTCTGCCAGCGTGTCACATGTATTGCAGTACATCTTGCGGCCAGGCTGCGGTGCAAGTCTGCCGTTGCATACTGTGCACAGTGAGCTTGTGCCATGTGCATGCACAAAGATCACCGGGAGTCCCCACCCATCCTGCCTTGTACTCTATGAACTTTTGCAGTCGGTAAAACGGCCACGCATTCATTCGTCCCCGGAATCTGGATCCTTGGCCGTTTCCCTTTCTGTACATCTTTCGTATTCCAGTAAGATCCTCCATTATGACTCCAAAGCCTGATAGTATGATGAATAGGGCCAACCTTGTGCAACACATCATCAGTAAGATTCTTTTG
>JAKZUU010000125.1:0-26859 GCA_047516405.1 Candidatus Nitrosopumilus sp.
AACCACAAAAAAACTATAGTTAATAAGCCAAATTTTTCTAGTAATACTGCTTGATACGAATAGGTCTGCTGGGCTGTGGTGCAATTGGCACTCAAATTGCCCTCGCCGTTGACTCTGGAAAAATTCCTGCAGTTATCACTCATGTGTATGATTACTCCAAAGAAGCGTCTGCCGCCTTGGTTGATAAGCTGCAAAACAAGCCTGAAATTGTAGAGAACTCTCATCTGCTCTCATCGTATCCTGTCAATATTGTAGTTGAGGCAGCTTCCCAAGACGCCGTACGGGATGTCGGACTGAGCGTCCTGCAAAACAAGCGCGATCTTATGATTATGAGTGTAGGCGCACTGCTTGATGAATCCATCTATGATATCCTCTCTGATGCCTGCAAGGATTTCAAAAAAAGAATTATTCTGCCGTCAGGCGCAATTGCAGGACTGGACGGAATCAAATCAATCAAAGACGAGATAGATTCATCATCGCTGACAACCACAAAACATCCCAACTCTCTGAGGGGCGCAAAATTCTTTGAGAACTCCCATGTCAGTCTGGATTCAATAACTTCTGCCACGACAATCTTTGAGGGTACTGCAAAGGATGCAGTTTCTCTGTTTCCTGCCAACATCAATGTTGCAGCCCTGTTATCCCTAACTGGAATTGGCAGCAAGAGAACAGTTGTAAAGATTGTTGCAGATCCGAACACCACAAAAAATACCCATCACATAAAGGTGAAAGGCAAGTTTGGAGAGATGACTTTTACCATTGTAAACTGTCCTGACCCAAACAATCCCAAAACCAGCAGACTGGCAATCCTGTCTGCAATTGAGACTCTAAGACAGTACTGTACAGACGATATTACCATTGGCACCTAACATGGCAATAATTGCCACATTTGACCACTTTTCAGATAGTTTTGGACTATTCCATACTCTTTAAATTCCCATAAACCCGAATTTCTCTGGTTTATGTTAGTACAGCAATCCTCAAAACTCAAAGATGAGATACTAAGACTCAAAAAAGAAAAAAATGTAGTCATTCTTGCGCACAACTACCAAATTCCTGATGTCCAGGACATAGCTGATTTTACCGGAGATTCTCTGGGACTGTCCCGGCGGGCAGCTACAGTGGACCAGAAAACCATCCTGTTCTGTGGCGTGAACTTTATGGCAGAGACTGCCGCAATAATCTCGCCTGACAAAAAGGTGTTGCTGCCTGATCTTGAGGCTGGATGTTCCTTGTCTGACTCTATCACGGTAAAACAGTTGCGAGACTGGAAGGCACAGCATCTTGGTGCCATCACAGTCGGCTATGTCAACACCACTGCAGAGATAAAGGCAGAACTGGATTACTGCTGCACCTCCTCTAACGCTGTAAATGTAGTAAAGGCAATTCCAGAAGACAAAGAGATCCTGTTTTTACCTGACATGTTTCTGGGCTCATACGTTGCCAAAATGACCGGAAGGAAAAATATGTACATATGGGCAGGCGAATGCCACGTCCATGCAGGGATTACTCCTGCAGATGTGACTGAAAAATTAGAATCAATGCGTGACACTGAATTTATCATCCATCCTGAATGCAGCTGCACCACGCCGTTGATGTATGATGTTGCAGATGGAAGTTTCGATGATCACAAGGTCTCCATTCTTTCAACTGAAGGCATGTTGAATCATGTGAACAGCTCAAAATCCAAGAACTTTGTCGTTGCCACTGAAACCGGAATATTGTACAAAATGAGGCAACAAAATCCTGGCAAGACGTTCATTCCTGCATCTGAGAAAGCAGAGTGCCAGTACATGAAGATGATTACGCTGGAAAAAGTGTATGATACACTGGTCAATGAAAAAAATGTTGTTACTGTTCCCAAAGAGATTGCAGACAGGGCCCGTCTGGCAATTGACAGGATGCTTGCAATCAGTTAGACTTGGGCAATTAGCATGACTGGGTTATTTTCTAGAACGCCAAAAGACCCTCAAAAGAAAAAAAATGCTCAGGCATTAAAAGAGATA
This sequence comes from Candidatus Nitrosopumilus sp., assembly GCA_047516405.1. Taxonomy (GTDB): domain Archaea; phylum Thermoproteota; class Nitrososphaeria; order Nitrososphaerales; family Nitrosopumilaceae; genus Nitrosopumilus. Next base: position 2,007 of record JAKZUU010000125.1, read on the forward strand.
AGAAAACTGGTCAAGGAAAAAAAATATCCAGAAGCTCTGAAATCAGGCATAGCGTACCTACAAAGGGATCCTGACAACCACGACGTCTTGTTTACTGTAGGCGGGATATACTATCTGAAAAACAGATACAGGGATGCCATATCGTACTTTGACAAGGTCCTTGAAATTGGCTCCTATGACATTGATGTCCTGCTGCTCAAGGCGTATTCCCACCAAAAGTTACTTGAAAACAAATTTGCAGTCCAGTGCTGCAAAAAAATCCAAGAGATTGATCCAAAAAATAAGGCAGTGTCTGCCCTGTTGGAAAAACTGGGCTCTTAAATCTCCAGACTCATGTCGATGCCTGTGACAGAGTTTGTAATGCTTCCGACTGAAATTATATCCACTCTTGTTTGAGCGTATCTTGCGATGTTCTTTGAGTTGATTCCGCCTGATGCCTCCAGCATCACAGTGTCCCGCAGTTTCTGTTCCTGCAGAATCTTTATGGTTTTTGTGATCTGTGTTGGGGAAAAGTTGTCCAACATGATAATTGTCGCTCCTTGCTTTGCTGCAATAACTGCATCTTGTGTGTTTTCAACTTCGACCTCGAATTTCTTGTATCTTTTTTTTGCCTTCTGAATCAATGATACCATCGAGTTCTCTACTGCAATATGGTTGTCTTTAATCATCACCATCTCGTCTAACCTGAACCTGTGTCTGCATCCTCCTCCAATCTCCACTGCCTGCTTGTCAAAGTATCTCAATCCCGGGGCCGTCTTTCTTGTGGCATACAATTTTACCGTTTTTGGAATCTTTTTTACCAGTCTGTCTGTTGCAGTTGCAATTCCACTCATTCTTGTCAAGAGGTTCAATGCCGTTCTTTCACATTCAAGTATGCTCTTTGCATCGCCAGTAATTGTCATTATCACTTGCTGCGGTCTTATCTTGGAACCATCTTTCTCCAAGATACGAACCTTGCATCCATTCAATTTGAATATCTCTTTTGCAAAAGAGGCTCCTGCCACAACTGCATCTTCCCTGGAAATGATCTTGGCTGATATCTTCTTTCTTGTTAAAAGTGCGCTGGTAATGTCTCCTTTTCCAATGTCTTCTGCAAGAAACTCTTTCAACTGTTTTTTTTGGCTAAATCTCACGATCATAATAATATCAAAACATCGATGCAACTTTAAAGATTTAGAAATATCTTTTACGTTACCTTGATTGCATACTTTCCTTTTTGAGTGATGCCTAACGTTTTTGATATCTCTGAATTTGTTGGATCAACTACCAATACGATCCCACTCCAATCAGGTGTCAAATCCGATGATTTGCAGATTGGACAAACTTTCCCGATTGTCACAAACTTGCATTTACGGCATGCCATCTCTCGCGCCATCTTATTCTCCTCCAGCCTTACCTTTCTTTGTTGACTGTTCTGAACCACCTCCAGCCTTACCTTTCTTTGTTGACTGTTCTGAACCACCTCCAGCCTTACCTTTCTTTGTTGACTGTTCTGAACCACCGCTAGCCTTTTCTATCTCTTCGGCAATCCATGACTCTGCACCAAGAAACGGCTGTCTACATGTGATTCCAATCTTGCCCATTGTAGCGGCTTTTCCTAGTGAAACTGCAGTAATTCTTGCACGTAGCATGGACCCAACCTTGAGGGTTCTGCCACTTTGATTAGCTAAAATCATCCCTGACTTTACGTCACTCTTTAGATAGTCATCCATTACCTGTGAGAGGTGCAGCAACGCATCAGTTGGACCAATTCTCACAAATGCCCCAAAGTCTGTAACGTCTACGATCTCTCCTTGTACAATCTCTTGCATCTTTGGATAAAACGTCAATGCCTCAAACTCAACCTTGTGAAACGTTCCGCCGTCTCCTGCAATCATCTTTCCCATCTCGTTTACTTTGGCATCTAAAATCATAATTATATATCCCAAGTCTGCATTAATCATGCTCTCATATTTTTCTTTGAGGATGTTTACCGCCGCTTTTTTGAGTGTGGTTCCAAACAAACTTGGAGGAATCCTGACAACATCAACTAGGGTAGATATAGAAAACAACTAATGTTTTCCTTGAATTTCAATTTATGAATCTTTGGGTAATTTTGATTTCGGTTTGTACAAGGTAGACTGAGTACGTCATGGGTTTTGCAGGCATGGAGCCCTAACCTTTTACCAACATCCTTGACTTATGTTTAAATAATCCGTGGTACTCTTTGACACAATGGTTGGAATTGATCAAGTTCTTGAAAAACTCAGTACGGTAATTGATCCTGATTTGAAGAAGGATATTGTATCAATGGGCATGATAAAAAATTTGGAACTACATGACAACAACCTAAAATTTACCTTGGAATTAACGACGCCTGCATGCCCCTTTAATGTAGAGATTGAAGACGATGTTAGAAAGGCAATCGGTGAAATCTCAGAACTGCAAAATTTTGATATGAATGTCACTGCCAAAGTAATGGAGGGGCGTTCACTTGATGAGGATACCGGAATGGCATCTGTCAAAAATATTATCGGTGTCGCAAGTGGGAAAGGTGGAGTAGGAAAATCAACCGTATCGTTGAACTTGGGTCTAGCACTATCTCAGACAGGTGCAAAAGTCGGTTTATTGGATGCTGACATTTACGGTCCCAGCATCCCACTCATGCTTGGAATGAAAGATGGATTTATGCAAGTCGAGGACAACAAACTTCAACCCGTAGATTCAAACGGACTCAAGGTTGTCTCATTTGGATTCTTTGCAGATCAATCAAACCAGGCAGCTATCTATCGTGGCCCCATCATCTCAGGAATCCTGAAACAATTTTTGGTTGACACAAACTGGTCAGACCTAGACTATCTCATAGTTGACTTGCCACCTGGAACCGGCGACATTCCATTAACACTTGCACAAACAATCCCAATCACAGGAATTCTTGTTGTTACAACTCCGCAAGACGTTGCAAGCAGTGTTGCAGTCAAGGCAGTTTCAATGTTTGAAAAACTAAATGTTCCAATTATAGGTGTTGTTGAAAACATGAGTCACTTTGTCTGTACGAGCTGTAGTGACAAACACTACATCTTTGGTGAGGGCGGTGCAAAGAAGATCAGTGAACAGTTCAACATGCCCTTCTTAGGTGAGATTCCGTTGAACTCTGGAATCATGGAAGGCTCTGATCTGGGCAAACCAATCATGATTACAAATCCTGATTCTCCAAGTGCAGCATCTTTTAGAAAAAGTGCAAAAAATATTGCAGCACAATGCAGCATTATTGCAGCAAAACTACAAGAAGAGATGGCATCTGATAATGATGATGGTGCTGATAACAACAGTAGCACCTCTTCTAATGAAGAATCTTCATCTGATAACAATGCCAATAACAACAGTAACACCTCTTCTTCTAATGAGGCATCTACCTCGGCGTCTTCTGACATCAACTAGAGCAGTCTGAATTCTTGTGAAACTATCTCCTTCTCTAAGAGAGCAACTGAAAATTCCTCTAGGCGTTCTCTTACCTGACAGCCAAGTCGACAAACCTAACATCCTAAAGCACATTGCCAAATACCGGTATCTGATCTCTGTTGGTGATAAAACCACGGAAAAAATGATCGCATTCGGCCTGACCCCATCATTACAGATCATTGACGGTTACGAAAAGAGGAAAAAGAGGAAACTTCCAAAATTTGACGGTCCAACCAGGCTAACTGTGAGTAACCCTGCCTCCACAATTACCGCTCAAAGCATATCTGCCATAAAAAAGGCGTTTACCTTGCAATCGCCTGTAAGACTTTATGTTGACGGCGAGGAAGACCTTTTGGTACTTCCGGTATGCATTTACGCGCCTGAAAATGCCGTTATTCTGTACGGTCAGCCAAATCAGGGGCTGGTTATAGTGAATCTCACTGCAGACATTAGAAATAAAGCACAAGGATTACTTGATTTAATGGAATAATAATGAGTATGATGAGACGGTGGCTGTATGATTTGTGATTACCCTACTAAAACTTCTGACTCTATTATTCTTGATTTTGGAGATCCAAAACACATGATTGTTGTTTGGCGTATCTAACATTGTTAGCGGATAGTTAACATGACGAAATTCAGAAACTGTCAGTTTCCAACTCGTGCGGTCAATCTTACAGTCCTTCAAATTTTGTAGATGGTATTATGTTGAATTAGCTGATATCATTAGTTGGCAACACCGGTCATATGGCGCAAAAATCTGTCAAGTACGATGAGACTAATCATAAAATAGTTTTGATAAAGTAAGAACGAATGATGGCAAGGAAAGGGATCCTCAAATGTATGTGTGTCAGAATTCTTTTTGTCTTGTTGCCAACTGAGCCTCTCCGACATGTGTCATTACACACATCATCAAAAAACATTTGAAAGAAGTTTATCATTTTTCACATAAATATGTGTAATACTGACTGCAATGCCTCGCTCATTTTTTTCTCGAGTTGCACAGACTGATAATTCTGGCGCTAAGAAGAAGAAGAAGAAGAAGAAGAAGAAGTGACACACAGGCATCATCTGAAAAAAAGAATAAGACGCATCGTCATTGCAACTGCTACAATACATCATCATCATCATTCTGTGTATGTACTGCTACATCCCTGATGTCAGTTACTTTTGTTTGGCAATAACAACAAGACAATCTCAAGACCTACAGGCTTGTTTGATCTGCCCCAACCAGCGCATTAATGGCATCAACAAATCAATCTGCAGACTCTGATCTACGTGACACAGAAAACTCCCAAGTAACACTTTGGCCATCTGGAACTCCTTTGGGTCTTGGGGCAAAACGTTTCATGTCATCCTTGATATCTCTGCATGGCTTGCAGATTCGATACCGTGCTATCTATCTTCCAAGGCGTATTGTGGGTAAGAACTTTGCAGTCAGCAGCACTGCCGCTGCCATTGCTGCCAGCATGACTGCCACTGCCAAGACTGCTCCAAATTCTGGCACGACAAACGTGTTTGTGGCAACAAACCTGCCATCTTCACTGCTGGCAGTAACTGAGTATGTGCCATTTACCGTCGTTACCGTTCTGTTGTCTAGGATCCACTCAAAGGTCCCGTCCTCTTTTGGCACAGTAGTTCCGCTTGCTACGAGCATGCCGTCAGGATCTGCAATATCTATATTTACTGTGTCAGGATACGGGATCTTGTCAGTCACGCATCCTGTCACTCTTATTGTGTCTGCCATGTTTTTGTTCCATTGCACTTTTACCCCGACATGTATAGTATTGGACTCGGAGACTGAAAGGCACTCCACGTTTTGAGATGTGACACTACTACCACTGTCTTGCATGCCTTTATTCTCTGTCTGCCATTCCAGCGGAACAATTCTGAGAATCCTGTCATCACCAGACATCGGGTTTCCACGTCCATCCTGATTGCTAGTCAGGATGTACAAGAGTCCGTCAGGACCTGTCTGGACATCCCGGAGCCGTCCAAACTCGCCATTGAACATCTTTTCATGTGATGTTACAACTCCGTTCCTGCCATCAAAATCAAGCATGTGCAGATGCGTCCCCCTAAGTGTTGCTACAAAGTATTTTCCTGTCCATTGCGGAATTGCACTACCGCTATAAAACTCCGAACCTGATGGGGCCCATGTATCATCCCCGGTATGGAATATCGGGCTCTGCAGACCCTCGCGCCTCTGATCGCCTATGATGTCAGGCCATCCATAGTTTGCCCCCGGCACTATCAGGTTTATCTCATCATGTGCGTATCTTAGCAGTCCCGAAGGACCGTGCTCTGTTGCCAGAAGGTTTCCTGATTCGTCCCAGTCAATCCCCTGCGGGTTTCGGTGGCCTATGGAGTATACCGGAGAGTTATCCCATGGATTGTCGTTTGGGATAGTCCCGTCGGAATTTATTCTAAGTATTTTGCCTGCAACTGACTCTGGATTCTGTGCCAAATTTGCCTTTCCTGCATCTCCGGTAGTTATGTAGATCTTTCCGTCAGGGCCGAACTGAATTCTTCCACCGTCATGATACTCTCCTCCTGGAATTCCATCTATGAGAACCATGCTCTCAGTTGCAGTTATTCCATCAAGATGATACCTGACTACCTTGTTTAACGTCAAATTCTCCTTGTCATATGTGTAGTATAAATAAATAAAGCCGTTCTCTGCAAAGTCAGGATCGACTGCGATGCCTAGCAGTCCGCCCTCTGTCCCGCTTACTTTCAATGACAGCAGGGATTCTTCTTGCAGTACGCCGTTCTTGACTGCTCGCAGGTCTCCGCCCCTTTCGGTAAACAGGGCAGTTCCGTCCGGGAGCCAGTCGATACTCCATGGAACATCAAGATTGTCAGCTACAGTCTCAACTACTACCCCGTACTGGGGGTACTCGTCTGCAGATGCCACAGCGCTTCCATCTGCAAAGATTACTGATGCTGCCATCAACATTACTATGCCTGCAAGAAACACATTCATGTCACTTTACGATGTTCTTGCAATCCCTTATATCTTGCCTTGTTGCTATCCTGCCAATCTTTTTGCCCTGGCAAACACTTTGGACCACTGGAGCCATGTCAGCTTGCCGGTCTGTGTATTCTGTTTTGAGGGGTGGTATGATGTCAGAACCGTGACCTTCTCATGTCTGATGAGGACGTTGTGCCCGAACTTTTCTGGTTTTATCCCATAAAGTCTACACACTGTGTCATAGGCGATTCTTCCCAGGCACAGAACGGTTGTTATCTGGCCTAAGATCCTTTTCTCTTCTTGCAGATATCCAAAGCACGCATCCATCTCGTCTCTTGCAGGCTTGTTCTGTGGAGGTGCGCACCTGAGCACTGCTGTAATGTATGCGTTTTTGAGAACCAGACCGTCATTGGCCGCAGTACTTGTGGGCATGGAGGCAAATCCGTGCTTGTGCATTGCCTTGGCAACCCAGTCCCCTGAGGAGTCACCGGTAAACATCCTGCCTGTTCTGTTGCCGCCGTGGGCTGCAGGTGCCAGTCCTACTATCAGCAGCTTGGCATTGACATCGCCAAAACCCGGCAGCGGTCTACCATAGTACTCTTGATCACTGAACCGCCTGACTTTGTTTTTTGCGACATCCCGGATGTATGCAGAAAGCCTTGGACACTTTTTGCACTCTGCAATCCTGGCATTCAGGGAGTTTATCTCCTCTCTCATGGCATACATGTGTGGAATATGCATAAATTGGTATGCATAAGGACTGGCCAGACTGCCAATCTCCAAAATTTCGTGCAATCATATGGTATTTTTGGCAACACATGTCTTGACTTAATTTCAAGACATGTGTGGCAGACTAGATACAAGATGATGTCAGAGGGACATGCTGCCAAAACAAACTACAGAGTAAAGGACTGCATGATGCTGGCAGTCAAAATCAGATGCGGCATCATGGACATACATAGAACTGTCAGATCCTTTGGGAAATTCAATACGTGGGGGTACAGGTGGCACAAAAGATACGCACAGGCTGGCGGTTCAGATGGCAAGATGTATAATGACGATTAAAAATTCGTCAGGACATGTTCAAATTTTCTGGCAAGATACTTCTTGATGTCCAGAGAGTGCCTGGCCGTTCGGAGATATTCGGATATGCTGTGCCGCATGTCATGCCTTGTCTTGTAGTGTTTTGAGACGAATAATGCTCGTTTGGCCCTGTGCCAGCATTCCTCAACGGCGTTAAGATACGGTAATCCTTTTGACAGATAAATGATCTTAATCTCTTTGTTTTCTCTTAACAAATCTTCTACCAGTTTTGCGCAATGAGATGATGCCTTGTCTGCTATTACCGCAATCTTTCCAAAGCAGCGGTGTACGGATTATTTAAGATACTCGACAAATGTTGCTGCGTTGAAGCGATCGTACGTCCTAAAAAACTGTCTGCCGTCTGCGGTGACGGTATCATGACTTCCGACATAGGAAACTAGGACGGGCGTGCCTACCGGAGTCCAATATCTGCATCCTTCGGTTCTGTCACGTATGAAAAACGATTCGTCTTCCACAACAAAGGTAAATCCCTACGCTTCCAGGCACGAAATACGTCTATTTAGATTCCTTTGCCACCCGTCTACAGACTCCTTGCTGGCCGCGTTTATGTGGATGGAGGTTGTACGTTTTGATGACGAGCCGTATTTGCGCATCAGTTCCATGACATATGTCAGGTGCAGTTTCACTTTTGTTTTCAGGAATATCTGTTGATGAAGTGCTGCAGGCGTCGTCGGTGTCTGTGATGCCTGTTTCATTATTTCGTCCATTTTCTGGAGCGGAATCTTTGGCGGTCTGCCGGATCGTGGGAGATCCCGGAGGCCATCAAGGCCATCCGTGTTGAAGCGCTGTATCCACATTCCAACCCAGTCAAGACATCGCATAAGACATGCGGCCGCCTCGTTTATCTTGAAACCTTCATTGCACACCATGTTTACTGCAAGAATTCGTGCTCTGATTCTGAGATCTTTCTCTTTCTTGTACGCTTTTTTTAGATATCCCTTTCTTGTTTGTCCATACCTACTGAAAATAATTTTTAAAATATAAAACCGAGATTTGGTTTATTTGACCGATAAACTTTTCTTCTTCACTATGCACGGGCAGGCTATTGCCCAAAGTGAAAAATCATGCCTTACCTTTGATGAATTCAAGTCAAATCTATTTAGTTTTGTCTGTACAAAATACTGACATTTCAAGATAAACGCTGACTATACAACATATACTGTGAAACTTGATCCTGAACTCAGATTGCAAATTTTAGAAAAGGTTGGAATCTACTCTAACCGCTTCTCCATTGCCGAGCCTGAAATGCTGCTAAGTACTAAAGAAGTACTGGATGCCCCAAAAGAGATAACTGAGGGCAGAAGGACATCTGCCTACAAGTACTATGGTGTCTCATATCTAAAGCACAATCTTGTCTTCATCAACGTACGGAAGATTCCAGACGATAAAATCTTGGAAAATACCATAGTCCATGAACTAATCCATATGCGATTTCCATATCTTGCGCACGGTAAAAGATTCAACAAATTGGTAAGGCAGGGATTGCGGGGAAAGTCATTTGTGCCATACAGAAAAAGGGTTAGGGCCTCTGCTCCTATTTGATTTATATTTACAAGAATTTTGGATGCAAAGTATATTATGGATTTCTCTCCCACAATGTTACCTATCATTACCGGACTTGCATCATTTCTAGTCGCAGGAGGTTTGGTGTTCTGGATTACAAAACAGCCACCAGGAACAAAAGAGATGATGGACATCTCAAATGCTGTCAAGGAGGGTGCAGGAGCATTTCTAAAGAGGGAGATGAAGATCATCATTCCTGTCGCAATAGCATTGTCAGTAATTATAGGCGCATTTTTACAGCCTTCAAACGGAATCGCATTTGCAGTGGGCGCAACACTCTCTGCAGTTGCAGGCGTCATATCTCTAAAAATTACAGTAAAGGCGGCAGTCAGGGCTGCAAATCTGAGCAGTAGCGGCATTGGAAAGACATTTGCCATGGCATTTCGAGGCGGGGCTACAGTCGGGTTGGCAGTTCCTGCAATGGCCCTTCTGGCAATCACTGCCCTTTATCTTATATACCCTGATCCAATCACGATTGCAGGCGTAGGCATTGGTGCAAGCCTGATTGCACTGTTCATCAGGATTGGGGGCGGCATATTCACAAAAGCTGCAGATATGGGTGCTGACTTGGTAGGAAAAGTGGAAGTAAACATTCCTGAGGACGATCCACGAAATCCTGCAACCATCGCAGATAATGTTGGGGACAATGTGGGCGATGCAGCTGGAATGGGATCTGATGTCTACGAGTCCTACATTGTCACAATTCTTGCAGCACTGTTGATTGCCGCCTTGATTGGCGCACCGAACTTCTTTTTGTATCCTATCCTGATTGGCTCCTCTGGCATGATCGCATCAATCATCGGAGTTGTGATTGTCGGCTCCAAAAACGTCACGGATGTCATGAAGCCCCTTAACCGTTCATTTTACGTTTCAGCCATCATTGCAATTGCGTTAAACTATGTCTTCATTGTACAGTTTATCGGAGATTCACAAACATCTCTTGCTTTATTCATCTCCACTGTCATCGGGGTTATTCTTGTACCTGTAATTCAAAAGATTACCGACTATTACACCAGCTACAAGCAAAAACCTGTCCAAGAGATTGCAGACTCTGCAAAGTGGGGCTATGCATCATTGACCCTGATGGGAATCGTCAAAGGCATGCAATCCACCGGACCATTTATGATCGCACTGGTAGTTGCAATCATTCTGTCTTACAGCGTTGCCTCAAGTGCCGCCCCTCCGGGCGCAGACCCAGTACTGTATGGAATATTTGGCACAGCCTTGACTGCAATGTCCATGCTGAGTCTGGCAGGAATCGTACTGAGCATTGATGCATTCGGCCCAATTGCTGACAATGCAGGTGGCATTGTAGAGATGACAAAGATGGGTGAGGAGAATCGCAAAGTTACCGATGAGATAGATGCGGTGGGAAATACGACCAAGGCAGTTACCAAAGGGTTTGCCATTGCAAGCGCTGCATTGGCAGCTCTGGCCATGATCCAGGCATTTCAGTTTGAGGCAGCCCATGTCTTTGAAGGCGTGCTGACTTTGGATTACAGTCTGACAAATCCTGCAATCATTGTAGGACTGCTGATTGGCGGCCTGATTCCATTTATCATTACAGGCCAGCTAATTAACGGCGTGTCAAGGGCGGCAGGAAAGATGGTCGATGAGGTCAGGAGACAGTTCAAGGCCGACCCTGGCATTCTTACCGGCAAGTCAAAACCGGACTATGCCAAATGTGTCGATATTGCAACTGTAGCATCAATCAAGGAACTGTGGAAACCTGCCATTGTTGCAACAACATCCCCCATTATACTGGGAATTCTTTTGGGCCCTACAGCTGTAGCAGGCCTGCTTATGGGTTCAGTTATTACTGGAATCCTGCTGGCATACCATCTGGCAAACACCGGAGGCGCATGGGACAATGCCAAGAAACTAGTTGAGATGAAAGGCGAGAAGGGATCTGAGGTGCACAAGGTTGCAGTAGTCGGCGACATTATAGGTGACCCCTACAAGGACACTGCAGGACCCGCACTCAACACTGTCATAAAGCTGCTCAACACGATTGCAATAGTCTTTGTATCTGCATTTGTTGCAATACTTGCCATCTAGTCCTCAACAATCATCGTCATATCCAACTCGTCGATTTGGGCCTGAATTGCCTTCTTCAAAACTCCGTCATGTGTACTGCAGAATTTAAAATAGTTATCGGCAGTCTGGAAACATCCGCAAATCCATCTCGTTTTCTTGTCTCCCTCTATTGTGCATTTTGAATATCTGTGTTCTGACATACCCTATCTCACATTGGACAGTTTAAAAAATGTGATCTAAAAGAAAAAAAGAGAGACCTGTTTTTAAGGACAGCCTTGCATCTTTTGGATAAAGTAACCTTTCTCCTTGATTGCTTGCTCAACAGGCTCTGATGCGCCTTGAGAGTGGCAGAATTGACATTCGTTTGCAGTCATCTCTGCCTGTTCCTCTCCTATTGATTTCAACCACTCTTTACCGTAAGTGATTGCCTTGTCATGATCTTTCTCACCTGTTATTACATCAAAGTGCATGGTATGACCGTCTGCGGCCTTGACGTACGTGTCGTATACATGAATTTCCATGCTGTGTCGTTAAAAAAGGGTATATTTAATTTAAAGATGTTATTCTATTGTGCTGAAATCAGCTCTCTGTTGCACAGGAATCGGTCCTGCCCAAGTTCAAACAGGGCCTAAAATACTGTTTGACTGCACGACGGATCAAACTACGTAAAAAAAGGAGAGATAAGATGCCAGAGAAGGCCATAAAACATGCGGCAATACGGCAAGGCAGAAGACAAAAGTCATCAAACGTGGCTGTAGAACTTGACACTGGTACTGATGTGCAAGAAAGATGAAGGCTGGATGACACTGGCCTGCTATTCTTTTTCTTCTTCTTCTTCTATAATCTGAATCTCTGTAATTTCTGACTCGAGGACATATGCCCTGAAATCCTTGCTGGCCCCAGAATAGATTACCCACACTACCGGATTGATTTGCATGAATTTTTTGTCCGTCTCTGACGGATATGCATCTGTATTGGGGTGTGAGTGAAATATGCCTATCACATTCATCCCTTTCTCTTTTTCCATGCCATACACCTGCATTAACTGCTCATTTGAGATTGTAAAGTTCGTTGGTGACTCTGCAATGTTTTCTGTCAGGAATACATCTAGAACTGTATTGCCGTCATTCCCAAACAGTATGGCACATGACTCATTGGGCTTGTGCTCTTCTGCATGCTGCGCCAGAACCTCCCTGTCTGACTTTGATAGTATGATTTTCTGCACGTCTACTACTCTACAATAATCTGTCCAATCATCCACGGATGTACAATACAGTAATAGTCAAAAGTTCCTGCATCATTAAATGTATGTTCGAATATCTCGCCTGCAAGCAGCAATTCTGAATCAAATATTCCGTCCCCTTGATTCTCTACCGTACCTGAAGTCACCGTATGAAGCACGTTGTCCACATTGTCCCATGCAACGGTGGTTCCGGCCTCAACTGTGATGTTTTCCGGATCATAGTATAACTGGCCGTTCTTTGGAAATCCCGAGCCTTCCGGAATTGTCACTACAGTTGGCTCTGTTGGCGCCTCAATAATCATTGTTGCAATCATGTTTGCATGCACACTGCACAGGTATTCGTACTCTCCTACCTCAAGTTTTGCAGTATCGAGCCTCCACACATCGCCTGCATTCATCAGGCTTGAGTCAAATAACTCGCCGAACCCTACCGTACTTGTTACTGTATGTATTTCTGTATCGGCGTTTGTCCACTCGATAACGTTTCCATGCGGGACCACTGCGGCATCTGGCAGATAGTCCGGATTGCCTACAGTTGATGAGTCTGCAAGAATCTCAATCGAGTATACAGGTGCTGTGGACGTTACCTCTTCTTCTACCGGTTCCTCGATTATTTCGACCTCTTGTGGCAGGATGTATGTATCAGGCGATACAAACCCGAATGCCACCCACATAATGATTCCCGTCGCAGATGCAATCCCGACAATTGATCCAATCGGTTTTACTATGGTTGGGTGTTTCATTGCCAAATACGCTATGACTATTGAAGGAAATGCAATTGCCATTAGAATTCCAGCTATGGTAATAGTAAAGTCTGAGCTGTTTAGTGTCATGGCAAACGTTCCAAACCCTAATGCGATTGACAGAATCACCAAGGTTGTGGCCTTTGCCCTGTTGCTAGTTGAGATGCCCCCATCAAGTATGCCTGCCGCTAGGAATATCAGTCCTACAAACATGGTAAGTCCTGTCAGAGCATGCATGCCGTCAATGAATGTCTCAGCTATCTCGGCGTAAGACAGTACAAGACCAGCTAAACCTATAGATGTCAGTCCCATTCCCGGCATCATGAGATCCCAATTACTCATTTAAAATAGCTGATAGATTGGAGTTACTTATTCCTTTTGAAATATCGCAATTATAGATACAAAGAAATTAAACGGCTTTGAAATATCATAGATCAGATTGGGATTTAATGAGATACTGGAGATATCCAAACCTAGAATCGTGGTTCTTCTGGTAATAACTGCCGTCACATCCATGTATGCTGCAAGCAAGCTGGTTCCGGGCACTGCAGATCTACAGTATATGTCTTATCTGCACATAGTTGTTGCAGGTGCACTGGCATCTGCAGGTTCCAGCGCCCTGAACCACTATTACGATAGGGACATTGATCCTAAAATGGCTAGGACCAGCACAAGGCCCATTCCATCGGGGCGGATGCCTGCATCACATGTCCTGATTTACGGCCTTGTTGTAAGCTGCGTATCTGTGATATATGGGTACTTTGCCTTGAATCCCCTGTCTGCATTTTTCATTGCAGTCGGAATATTCTCATATGTCATAATCTACACAGTCTGGCTAAAACGCAAAAACACCTCAAATATTGTAATTGGAGGAATTGCAGGAAGTGCTGCAGCCTGGGCAGGATGGGCAGCAGCTACCGGCAGCATGGATCTCCTGGGATTTCTGGTAGGGTTCTTGGTCTTTGTCTGGACTCCTTCTCATTTTTGGTGTCTTGCAATGAAGATAAGGGATCAGTATGCACAGGCAGAAATCCCAATGCTTCCGGTGGTAATTGGCATGCACAAGACATCAAAGTTTATCTTGGCCAATACACTCATCTTGGTTCCATACTCTTTGATACTCTCGTTTATTCCAAACGGCATGGGCGTTGTTTACACTGTCATTGCAATATCTTCAGGGGGGCTGATGCTTGCATACCACTACAAACTAACAAAAGATCCAACGTCTGAGTTTGCCTGGAAGGCGTACAAAGTCACTGCCCCCTACCTTACAATAATCTTTGCGGCAGTCGCGCTAGATGCGGCGTTTCACATTCCGCTGTTTTAGCAGCGGCTACTTGTCCACACCTGGGAAGCTGGCCTCGTAGTCTTCCTCGACTGTCTTTTTGTTCTGCGCTTCAACCTTGTCTATCTCTTCTTCTACAGCTGAAATCTCTATCCTGCGCTCGTCTTTTGTGATCCACAGCACCTTTATGAGCCCCAGAATTTCCAAGTCTAAAAGTATCTTGTTGAATCTGTCCTCTGCAATGGTGTAACCATTTTTTATCAAACTTTTATAAAGTTCAACATCCGTTAGCGAACCTGATTCTTTTATCTTCTCAAATACTGTGTTTCTTATTGGTATTGCCATCTTTATCCGTAAAATGATTTATCTCCTGACTTGGGTATCACGTTAGATATACTTTCCTTTACCTTGCTGTACCACTGATCAATCTCCTTGGTCATGGACGGTCTCACTTTTTTCAAACTGTCTGCAAAGTCGTGGCCGGAAATTTTTGTTGTCCTGTTTTGCATTGCCTTTACTGCCGACTCCCTGCAAAGTGCAGCCAGATCTGCGCCTGTATAGTTTTGGGTGGTGACTGCGATCTCTGTCAGTTTTACATCGCTTGCCAGCGGCATCTTTTTTGTCAAAATCTTGATTATCTCCAATCTTCCCTTCTCATCAGGAGGTCCCACATAAAGTGCCAGGTCCAACCTTCCTGTTCGCAGCAAAGAGTTGTCCAAAACATCTGGCCTGTTTGTAATTCCAACTACGACCACGCGCGATGATGTGCCTTCCTCAATCTCAGTTAGCAGCTGGCTCAAGACAGTCTCACTTGTCCCCCCCTCGCCGGACCTGTGGTGTGCAAGCGAGTCCAACTCGTCAAAAATTACGACGCATGGGGATGATGCCTTTGCCTTTCTGAATATCTCCCTGATTGCCTTCTCAGACTCTCCCAGCCATTTTGAGAGTATCTCCGGGCCCTTGACTAGTATCATGTTTGCCCCCGTCTCAGTGGCAAGTGCGCGCCCAAGCAGCGTCTTTCCACATCCGGGCGGACCGTAAATCAGGGCACCTTTTGGCGGCCTTATTCCCATCTTTGTGAATTTGCCAGGCTCCTTCATTGCCACGGCAAGGTTGTCAGTCAACGCCTTTTTAATATCGTCTAACCCTCCAACATCATGCCACCACACTTTTGATCTCTCAACATAAAACTCTCTCATAGCAGTAGGTATCACTTCATGCATCGCATCATCGAAATCGACCAACTTGATCTTCATTGACTGCAACACCTCTGAGGAAATCTTTTCAGTCTCGAGATCTATCTTTGGAAGGTACCTCCTGATTGATTTCAGTGCCGCCTCCCTGCAAAGTGATTTTATGTCCGCCCCTGTATATCCGTGCAATTCAGATGACAGATCCTTGAGATCTATGTCGTCGTTGATTGGCATTCCTCTTGTGTGAATCTCAAGAATCTCCAACCTCTCATCCTCGTTGGGTACTGATATCTCAAACTCCCTGTCAAATCTGCCAGGCCTTCGAAGTGCCGGATCAATGCTGTCCGGCCTGTTTGTAGCCCCCAATACGATGACATTTCCCCTGTCATTGAGGCCGTCCATAAGTGCCAGGAGTTGGGCCACGACCCTCTTTTCTACATCGCCGTACGCCTCTTCTCTTTTTGGCGCGATGGCATCAATCTCATCTATGAATATTATGCTCGGAGAGCTGTCTTTGGCCTCTTTGAAGATATCCCTTAGCTTTGCCTCTGTCTCTCCATAGTATTTGTTCATAATCTCAGGACCGTTAATGGGAAACATGTTGGCCTCTGACTCGCTTGCTATGACTTTTGCAAGCAGCGTCTTTCCGCATCCTGGCGGCCCATAAAGCAAGATTCCACTGTGTGGCTCGATGCCCAGTCTTGCAAACAGCTCCGGGTGTTTTAGCGGCAGCTCTACGATCTCCCTCATTGCCTTGACCTCTTGCCGCAGTCCTCCTACCTCCTCATATGTCACCCTGACCTTTCTGTCAACTGAGGTCTCAGTTGAGATGTTAAGATTTGTGACGCGGTCTATCTTGACTACTCCTTTTGGGGATGTCTTGGTAATCTTAAAGTCCATAGAGTTTCCTAGAATCATTACAGAAATTTCGTCGCCGTGTACAATGGGCATTCCTTTCAGCCTGTTTTTGACAAAGTCTGTAAACTCTTTATCGACTGTAACTGAATCATTGACTGGCATCAAAGATATGGTCTTTGCAAACTTTGATGCGACTCTTCTAATCTTTACTCCGTCATTTAGCGATGCACCAATATTTTTTCTTGTCTGCCCGTCAATTCTGACGATATCAGCTGACTTTTCATCTTCATCAACTGGCCAGACAACTGCACAGCTGGTTCTTGAACCCATGATTTCAATTATGTCTCCCGGAGTAACCTTGAGAGAATCCATGGTTTCAGGGCCAATTCTTGCACGTTTTTTTCCTATGTCCCTCTGTTTTGCTTCTCCTACTCTCATCTGCAAAGGTTCGTCTTTGCGTGCCAAGAAACCACCATCTATTTCATGTCAACTGACATTCGACTCATGTTGAGCACTTCGAATTCACTGACACCTTGAACTGATCTTATGGCCTCTTCTAGTGCGTCCATCTGCCCTTCCTTGTCATCTACCATGAATTCTGCCTTGATAAACTCTAATCCAAATGCCAGCGGTTCTTTTGCGTGCCTCTTCATGGAAATTCCATCCTTTAGTGCAATCTTTATAGATTCTGCCAGTTTGTCTAAATCTATATCCGTTCCAGTCGGAAGAATTTTTGTAATTAATAGCAATTGGGCCATATCTCTTCAAGGTCCCTGGAAATCACATTGCGAGCAGGTATAGCTTCTTACAGCCTCCCTGCAGCTCTGACATCTCCAAATTAAATCAATGCCGCAATTAGGACAGTTGAACTTTACACACTTGTCATTGGGCATAATGTACCTGTGGCAACATCGACATGTTGGCAACGATATTGTTGAGGACATGTCTCATTTTTCCTGCAAACATCATTTATATCTTGCCTACATTACACGGTGTGATGCTATCTTCTCTCCCGCACTCTGTTGGTGGTCCTGGCACAGCCTCGTACATTACACGTGCATCAGTTCCGTAGTTTTTTGATCTCTTCTCCAATTAACATCTGGGCAGTCTTGATGGATGTCTTCAATCCCAGCAGTTTTATAATTGACACCGTATGAAAGTCAAAGTCATCTCTTTGTGAAATATCTCTTATGATCTCCGGCGTAATTGAATCAAACAGTGCGTTTATTGTCTTGTTGTCCATCCGCTCCAAGACCTTTCTTGCAAGTATCTGCTTCTCAAACTCTCTTCCAAATCTTGCAGTCCATCTCTTTTGATACTGTTCCAGATCCTTTTTGTTACCTGTCCTTAGAAATTCTGATATTGCCTGCCCTGCATACACTCCTCCCATTCCGCTGGTAAATATTCCGCCTGCAGTAGTTGGCTTTGCCTGCCCTGCCGCATCGCCTACCATTACCGTTGTTCCTTGGACAAAATTTTTGATGGGGCCTTTTATCCATATTGGCGCGAAGATCTTTCTTATTGTGGAATACCCTCCTCTCTGATCAAGAATGCTGTCTAGTGCCTCAGAGACGTTGATTCCCCTGCCGGCAACCCCGACCTTTCCCTTGCCTTGCTCAGATGGAATCACCCATGCAAAGAACCCCGGGTATTTGGCCTGATCAAAAATAACCTTGATCTCTCCCTTTCTTATCCAGTCTGCATATATCTCGTACTGCGCAGACGACAAGATTCCAGTTCTGTCTTTGTGTATCAGTGATGACACTCCGCGGGCATCAACGAAAATTTTACAGTCAATCTTCTCGTCCTTTGTTCTGATGCCTGTGTCTGTCCTCTCTTGAAAACTGGTCCTGACTTTGATTCTTGCGCCGTTGTTCTGAGCTTGAAAAGCTATCTGTTTGTCCAGCTCTCTTCTGTCAATCTCTACAATTTTTTGCTTTCTTGAATCAATTGTAAAGCTGTCTCCGCTAGGTGATGTGATCTCAGCTGAGGTTATTGTGTGATCAAAAGTCTTTCTGAACGGGATTACTCCGATCTCCTTTAGTCCTGCAATGCTTACCAATCCTCCACAATGTTCTGGAGTACCTATTTCGTAATCCTCTTCAATCACAAGCACTGAAAAACCCTTTGATGCAATCTCTCTGGCACACAGCAATCCTGCGACACTTCCTCCTGCAACCACTACATCAAACTTCACAGGTTTTGTTTCTTTGCCAATTATTTAATTTAAGAGTTTGGGATTGCACTGGGTATGTACTCAGGTCCCTCCTACGACTAGGCGTAATTTTGTAGAAATGTGTGCAATTTTGTGCCTGAGCAGTCTGTAGACCTGAGTATGTACTGCACTGGAGTTGCAGACGTGTCTGAATCTAATGCCATGCACAACTTTACAAATTCTGTCTTCCAAACGTTTTTTTGAGTCTCATCATGTCTGCGTACAGCAATTTATGACTGTTTTACGGTCGTGTTGGCATGTGGTCTTGACTGGTGATGTAGACAACATGTGTTGCACACTATGGTTTTTGTTTGGGGGTATTGACTCCCATGATGCGTTGCCGTTCAAAGAAAAACTTGACGTGTTGGCATCTGAAAACCCTTCCGCACGCTTTAGGCCCAGCCTCTGACATGCCAAAACAGGGCAGCATCAATCATCGAAGATCAGTTCCTCGAGCTAATGCCTTGAGCATCTAGCAAGCAAACAAACCGGCGAATCGCCAAACATGTCTGCACAAACCTTTCATTCACAAGTTTTTCATAATGCTTGTTTCTGATAATAGTATGGATGATGTCAAGCAGGTGATTGTAGTTCGAACCGATCTCAATATGGGAAGGGGAAAGATTGCAGCCCAGGTCGGGCATGCGTGCCTCCTTGGCGCAGTACACGTCATGAGATCCCATCCTGAGTGGTATGAGAGATGGTGGGATCACACAAACGGGGGACAGGAAAAAGTGGTCCTTAAAGTTTCAGGCATCAAAGCTCTGCAAGAGGTAAAAAGACATGCAATTGACCTTGATCTTCCATGGTCTGAGGTAGCCGATGCAGGCCATACTCAGATTGCACCCGGAACAGTTACATGCATATCTATTGGCCCTGCGCCTGAAAACTTGATTGATAAAATTACAGGCGATCTGAAATTGCTGTGATTTGGGAATAAGATATAACAAGGCTCAATATTTTTCATTATATGAATAAGAAAGGACTTTTGGTAGTCTTGTTTTTTGGTGTCATTATGGTGACTTCGGGTTTTGGACTGCACAGCATCGTCCCTGACAGTCCGCTGGACGGATCTACTACCTCGACTGTTACCGGAACCCCTGCTGATAATTTTCCAGATGAGCAGCGTGCCCAGTTCTGCGGTTCAAGTATTGCAAAGTCCACTGATTACATTCAAGAGTTTTCAATCCCCACAGTATGCACAAATCCTCTTGCAATTGTAACTGACTATGACGGAAATGTCTGGTTTGCCCAAACAAACACCGGCAATCTGGCAAAATTTGATCCCATCACTGAATCATTTACCGAATACGAGAACGACCTCTGGCCTCAGGGAGGCCGTTCAATGATGTGGGGGGCTGACTATGCTCCAGACGACTCTGTTTGGTTCACTGATGACTCGTATGATTCCCTATGGAAATTCTCCATCGCCGACGGCCAGTATACGCGCGTGCCTTATCCTACTTCAGGCGACTCTCTGCCTCAAAAACTTCTGATTGACGGTTCACAGATCATAGTTAACGATTTTACTGGAAACAAGATTACGTTTCTGAACCCGACACTAGACGATGAAAATATAAACTATCTTAGCATTCCGTCCCTTCTCAACAATTCAGTAACCAGCGCTTTTACATTAGATGTGGATGACAATGTCTGGTATACAAACTGGATATTTCAGCAAGGTGGGGTATTGATAAAGTTCAAGCAAAATGAGTATCGTGAGCATGTGGCACTTTCAGGCCAAGAATTTCTTTTGCTGTCTAATTATATTGATGTATATCCACTCCCGCTGGAATTGGTCACTCCAAACGGAATAACAATTTCAGATGACAGCACTATCTGGTTGGCCGATACCACCTCTTCGTACTTTTTTAACTTTGATCCGGCAACTGCACAATACATTCAGTATGTGACATCTGATCCACTGCCAAGCACGTATGGCAACCTTACAGGTATTATAAAATCGACTGCTTTATCTAGACCTTATTGGATTGAATCTGATCCACTAGGCCGAATTATCTTCAACGAGCAAACTGGCAACAATATCTCCGTAATGGATCCAAAGACCCAGTCCTTGGTGGAGTATCAAATTCCTTCAAAAAATCCCGGTTGGGGTGACTGTGATATTGGAACCGGAATACCGCTAGCTGACTGTGGCATTGCACAGGTCTTTGATTTTGCAGTCGATGGTGAAAAGATCTGGTTTACTGAATGGGCCGAAAACAACATTGGAGTAGTTGACACCTCTGTCCCGCTACCACTTGAAGTCTTAATCCCCTCTGACAGCACTATTGTTCTTGCTAACGGAACTAGTCAAAATCTCAACTTTATCATGTCATTGCAACCTCCACACGATTTGCTGGATGTCTCATTGATTGCATCCTCCACTCATGATTTTCTTGATGTGAGCATAGTTGACGCTTCTGGCGTGAGTCTATCTAGCTCTCCTAACACGAGTCTAATTGATTCCGGTGAAATACTGCAATTGACTGCAGATATTCCTGCTCAAATCTTTGTCATCGTTGCCGCATCTGAAGATGCGCTGTCTGGCACATACAAAATTTTGCTAGGCGCCCAGTCATCTGACATTGCAGTTAGTAAATATCTTACAGTACACATACCATAACACCTTGTCATCGCTCATCCCTCTGCTGGACTCTCAAATTGGCATTACAGTATATAGCACAAAATTTGCAGGCATTGGGGGACAAATCAGGGTCGAGCCTGAAGACTTTGAGGTATCTGAGCTAATCTCTGAAAAGATACGGAATTCTATGAATCAGTCGGATGGATATGCTGTATACAAACTAAAAAAGAGAAAAATTGATACTAATCATGCGTTATCTAACATCTTCAGAAAGAAAGGCATGCGCCTCAAATCCGTTGGACTAAAAGACGCATCTGCTGTAACTGAACAATTTGTGTGTTCTGTGAATAGATGCAAAGCAATGGAGAATTTTTCAACCCCAAAATACTCTCTTGAAAATGTAGGCTATCTGAAAAAGCCTCTCTCAAAAAAGGACATGGTGGGAAATCACTTTAAACTAAAAATTACTGGTTCTCAAAACAGTCTGTCTGACTTTACAGAGTATGACAAAGTTCTGAATTTTTATGGCTATCAGCGTTTTGGATCCCACAGGCCCGTAACACATCTAATTGGGAAGGCCATCTTGCAGAGGGATTTTGCCAAAGCAGTTGAACTAATCTTGTCGTACACATCTATTTACGACTCTAAAGAAAATACTGAGATTCGCGAAAAGCTCTCTGACCAAAAAAATTACGAAAAATATCTTGATCAAGTTCCGCAACAGATGGATATTGAAAGAATGGTTCTCAAAGAGATGATTCAACACGGCCAACCAATCCGGGCATTGCGGGTTATTCCTGTATCGCTGCGAAGATTCTACATCCAGGCATACCAGTCTTTTGTCTTTAATCAATCCCTGAGTTCTGCGTTCTCAGACGGTGAGGATCTCTTTGATGCATATTCTGGCGATGTATGCTTTGACTCCCATGGAATAATCGGGAAATATGTGAAAGGCATGGATCAGAATCTGGCACTGCCGTTTGTTGGTTACTCGTACTACAAAAAAACAAGGTTTGACACCCAAATCTCCCGGGTGCTAGACCGGGAAGAAATTTCTCCCAAGGATTTTTTCATCAAAGAGATGCAGGAAGTGAGCAGCGAGGGGGGATTCAGGCAGGCTGCAATTCACTGTTCGGACTATTCCTCTTCTTCCAGTGACAGTACAGTAGAGTTCTCATTGTCACGCGGCTCCTTTGCGACAATTTTGCTACGAGAGATAATGAAGCCAAAGGATCCGCTGATTGCAGGCTTTTAGAACCTATCTCAAAAATATTTTTTGATGTCTGGCTCTTGAAAAAACAAGTAAGTGGCAAGTGTGCATAGGCAACATGGCATCTTATCTGAACCAAACTCTCAACTGTCTGTAGTTGCCAAATTGTCGTTTGTGCGATAAACTGCTATTGTTTTTTGATGGTTGCAATACAGCCTATGCCTGACATAATGACTCCTACAACTATGATTTGTATGCCCCAAGTGATCCAGTCGGGATTTGAATACATGAATGAGGATTCAGGTCCTAGCACTGACTGTCCTTGGAGATGAAAGATCAAACCAAAAACACTGACAATTGCTCCCGCTATGATTAGGATTCTCCATGTCCTCATGCTGCATTTCTCTCTCTTGCATTTAAAAAGGATAAACAGAATTGATAATTTGGCCAAATGATTTCTCAGACTAGTCTTTAATCACTTTTTTCGAGTTGATATTATGTATAATTGGGACGCTCTGCAAAATTCTAACAGTCACACCTATCTGAATCTAATATTATCTTGTGTTTCTGCCTCCCTTGCAATTATCTTGTTTCTCGTTTTTCAGTCTCAAATTGACTCTCTCAATCATGAGTTTCCGCACCTGATCACCGTCATGTTTATCCCTGCAATGGCTGTAGGCTTTCTTTACGGCATTAGGATTACCGAGCGAGCTGTAAATCCATCAGTGGTTCGCAGTCCATTTAGAAGATCAATTGTAAAAACATTCCTGTTCCTTTTTGTCATCGGTGGCATGTTCAGCTCTGTTAATTTTGCCATAAATGGAGGGAGTGTCATACCTCAAATTCCCATTCTTGAAAGCGAGATCGTATCTTGGGTGCATGCTTTTGTCATAGCAAACGGCGGCGCAACTTTCTTAATTATAGGCAGCATAATTCTGATGGCCTCTGCAACCCATAGAATTGTTGGAATGAATGGCGGTTTTTTAAATAGAATGATAAGCTTTGTTGGGGTGTTTATTTTCTTTACGATTCTTGCTCTGAGTTTTACAGAATCTGCCGTTCCGACATCAGGTGTTTTTCTGTACACTTTTTATCAGGCAGGGATTGTTGGAGGTGCATTTTATACGATGAACAAGCTTACTAAAAATCAAAACATGCTAAATGATTATGCCAACGGATTTTAAATTATTCATCTTGTTTTGAATGTGTTTTTATTATTCTGAATGTCGCAACTCATTCTTGGTGGCATTGCGGCATCTTTTTGGCGTTTAAATTTTAACTGTTCTGCATCATCATCATCGCCATAAATCCTAAAACATATGCTCATGACTGTCAAACATTATCTGTAAAATATTTTATGAACTTTTGCTGTGTCTTTTTTATTTTTTTTGTTTGAATAGGATTCAAAAGAATTGAAAATCTCTGAGATCGCAAAATTAAGAAATGACTATAAAAATGCCAAAGACACAATTTTTTTAAAGATGTTGTGCTTTTTTGAATTTTATCATGACTGCCAGCTTTGCTATGTCATTTATCAAAGTCTACATAAACCCCTGAGATGGGATTGTTGATTCTGTCTTTGTATTTTGCACAGTCCTCTGCCTTGAAGTCATTTGCCTTACATTCGTTGAAATGGATTGTGTTATCCCTTTGTAAGTTGTCTGAGAAAAGAACATCACCGCCTATCAATAGCCCTAAAAGCGCAATTGCGACAAGACTTGCTGAGACTATGATCATACTGTACCCTACTTTGGCATAGTTGTGCGGCTCTTTCATTTATAAACGATCGACAACTCTCGAATTTAATCTTTTCAAGTCTGGATCTTACCGCTAAATTTACCACATAAAGTATCTTCACGAAAAGATGAAAAGAGAGTACTTTAAAATAGAATCATTGAGCATTCAAATCCTTCAGTATGAATTTCTTGGACCTATTCCTCTTGAGGAATGGGGGCCTCCTATGGAAAAACTGGTTTATTTGATTCTCTCACGAACTAAGGACAAATTCGACATGTTGTATGTTGGCGATTGCAAAAAAACTAACGAACCGTCGTTTTTTACTCAGCATCCACGCTACAAGTGCTGGACTGAAAATTTTGGATCTGGGAGATCACTATATCTGGCAGTGTTGCCTTTGTTCGAATCAAGTGATGTCTATAGAGAGAATGTGGTCAATAAAATAATTAGACAATACAAACCCTTTTGCAATCCTGAGAGTACTCTAAAAGCAAAATCTGACTATGTCATAAAAACATCGAAAAAAATAGATGACACAAACACAGATGACACAAACACAGATGACACAAACACAGATGACACAAACACAGATGACACAAACACAGATGACACAAACACAGATGACACAAACACAGATGACACAAACACAGATGACACAAACAC